>NCEJ01000130.1 GCA_002280615.1 Micrococcales bacterium 32-70-13
CCCGACCTGCTTGGCGAGGTAGGCGCTGCCGTAGCCGGCGTCGAACGAGCCGACGTCGGCGTCGGTCTGCTTGAAGCGCGCGTGCTCGCGGCTCGCGATCGTGAGGTCGCACACGACGTGCAGCGAGTGCCCGCCGCCGGCCGCCCACCCGGGAACGCACGCGATGACGACCTTCGGCATGAAGCGGATGAGCCGCTGCACCTCGAGGATGTGCAGCCTGCTCGCCTTACCGGGCTCGACCGTGTCGGCCGTCTCCCCCTCGGCGTACTGGTAGCCGCCCCGCCCGCGGATGCGCTGGTCGCCGCCCGAGCAGAACGCCCAGCCGCCGTCTTTCGCACTCGGGCCGTTGCCCGTCAGCAGCACGACGCCGACCCGCGGATTCTGCCGCGCGTCGTCGAGCGCGCGGTACAGCTCGTCGACCGTGTGCGGGCGGAACGCGTTGCGCACCTCCGGCCGGTCGAACGCGATGCGCGCGATACGGCCGGTCGTGTCGAGGTGGTAGGTGAGGTCGGTCAGGTCGTCGAAGCCCGGCGCGACCTGCCAGCGCGCGGGGTCGAAGGTCTCGGAGACGAACGGCTCGGCCATGCCGCCAGCCTACGCGCGCGGCCCGTTCGCAACTCAGGCTGAACCGGCGGTTGTGCGCGCGAAACACCGCACATCGGTCGATTCTGCATGAGTTGCGAACGAGAACCGACAGACTGTGGGGCATGGATGCTCTGCCCGAGCTCGACGACGTGCTGGGCCGCGCCCACGTGGTGAGCCTGCCGCTCGTGACGCGGTTCCGCGGCGTGGACTGCCGCGAGGCCGTGCTGCTCGACGGCCCCGCCGGATGGAGCGAGTTCAGCCCCTTCCTCGAGTATGCCGATGAGGAGGCCAGCACGTGGCTCGCCGCGGCCCTCGACTTCGGCTGGCGCGACTCGACGGCTCCCCGAACCAGAGCGAGCATCCCCGTCAATGCGACGCTGCCGGCCGTGCCGCTCGGCGAGATCGCGGCCGTGCTGAGCCTGTTCGGCGAGTGCCGCACCGTAAAGATCAAGGTGGCCGAGCGCGGCGAGACGCTCGCCGACGACGTCGCCCGGGTTCGCGAGACGCGGCGGCTGCTGGGGCCGGCGGGGCGCATCCGCCTCGACGCGAACGGCGCCTGGACGGTCGACGAGGCCGAGCACGCCGTGCGCGCGCTCGAGCAGTTCGACCTCGAGTACGTCGAGCAGCCCTGCGCGAGCGTGCCCGAGCTCGCCGAGCTGCGGCGGCACATCCATCGCATCGATGTGCTCGTCGCCGCCGACGAGAGCGTGCGCAAGGCGGCCGACCCGCTCGCGGTCGCGCGCGCCGAGGCCGCCGACCTGCTCGTCATCAAGGCCGCGCCGCTCGGTGGCGTCGACCGCGCGCTCGCGATCGTCGCCGAGGCGGGGCTGCCCGCGGTCGTCTCGAGCGCGCTCGACTCGAGCATCGGGCTCGCGATGGGCGCCGAGCTCGCCGCCCGCCTGCCCGCTCTCGACGTCGACTGCGGCCTCGGCACGGCCGCGCTGCTCGCCGACGACGTGACCGCGCCGCCCCTGCGCCCCGTCGACGGCGCGATCGCGGCGGGCCGCGTCACCGCCGATGCGGATGCCCTGCGCCGGCTCGCCGCCGACCCCGAGCGCACCGCCTGGTGGCGCGAGCGCCTCACGCGCTGCCACGCCCTGCTCGCGGAATAGTCGCGCCCTGTTCCGCCGGGGAGAGGCGAGTGCGAGTTACGCTCGACTCATCCCCGCCGACCACAAGGAGCCCTCATGCGCCGCGCCCCGCTCGCCCTGACCGCCTCGACCGCGGCGCTGCTGCTGCTTGTCGGCTGCACGACGTCGTCCGAAGGCGACCTCGCCGTCGACCCGGGCGCGGCCGCGAGCGAGGAGGCCGAGGCGCCCGAGGCGGCCCTCGACCCGACCGACCCCGCGTGCCTGATCGGCGACTGGCGCATCACGCAGGAGGCGCTGCAGGGCTTCTACGACGGGGTCTCGGGCAGCACCGAGGGTCTCGCCTTCACGGTCGAGGGCGACACGGGGCTGAGCTTCACGGCCGACTCGTACGTCTACACGCCCGCGTTCACGCTGCTGCTCGACATCGCGAGCGTGCAGGGCCAGGCCGTGACCACGGGCAGCATCGGCGGCGGCTGGGTCGGTGCGGAGGGCGTCATCACGACGACCGTGCGCGACAACAGCCTCTCGACGATCGTGACGATCGCGGGCGTCACGCAAGACGCCTCGAGCCAGCTCGGCGCCATCATCGCGAGCGACCCGATCAGCAACGCGCCGTTCGACTGCTCCGACCCCGACGCGCCCGTGCTGCAGTTCGACATCGGGGGCGGGGCGCGCACGCCCGTGGAGTTGACGCCTGTTGGGTAAAGGACGAGTCGGGCCAGGGGCCCGACCTGTCACGACAGAACAGGCCTGAAACTGTGCCCATTGCTATTCCGGCCTACAGGCCGGAATAGCTGTGCAGGCCCTTGAACGCGAAGTTGACGACCGTGTAGTTGAAGATGACCGCGCTGAAGCCGATGATCGCGAGCCAGGCCGAGCGGTCGCCGCGCCAGCCGCGCGTCGCGCGGGCGTGGATGTAGCCGGCGAAGAGGGTCCAGATGATGAAGGTCCAGACCTCCTTGGTGTCCCAGCCCCAGTAGCGGCCCCACGCGCGCTCGGAGCCTGACCCGGTTTCCCGGACACCTGAGTTGAGGCGATGATCGGCTCGGAAGGAGTCCGTGAGATGTCTGCTGCCCACCCGCCGGAGTTCCGGCGTCGAGCCCTGGATCTGGTCGCGCAGGGAGACCCGGTCGCTCAGACCGCCCGCGATCTCGAGATCAGCGAGTCCTGTCTTCGCAACTAGATGCACCGCGATGCGGTCGACTCAGGCCGCAAAAGCGGCGCGACCTCCGGCGAGCATCGCGAACTGGTCGAGCTAAGGCGACGGTTGCGGGCGCTGGAGATGGAGAGCGACATCCTCAAGAGCGCGTCGGCCTACATTGCGCGGGAGAACGTGCTGCCGGAATAGGGTTCCGGCTGGTCCAGGTGCTGAGCCGACTCGCGAGCAGCGTATGGTGCGCCGCGAGTGCTGGCCGAGTTGCGGCTCGGGCTTAGCGTTCACGTCGCCCGCAAACGTGTCGCCAGGCTGATGCGGCAAGACGGGTTGGTCGGCGTCTCGCATCGTCGCAAGCGGGGAGGCTGGAAGCCGGACACAGCCACGCACGAGAAC
>NCEJ01000131.1 GCA_002280615.1 Micrococcales bacterium 32-70-13
CCGGCCTCGCCGACCGGGTGGTGGATGCCCGCATCGAGCGCGACCAGCGCAAGGGCGACGCCCCGAGCGATCATGTGCCCGTGGTCGTCGACCTGCAGGGTGACGACGATGACGACGACCGGCCGATGATCTTCTAGCGGCACCCGCGTCGAGGTGCTCCCGGTAGGGTCGAACCCCGTGAGCATCGACCAGTGGGCCATCAGCGTCATGGAGACCCTCGGCGTCGCCGGGGCGGCCCTGCTCGTCGCGATCGAGAGCCTGTTCCCACCGATCCCGAGCGAGCTCATCCTGCCGCTCGCGGGCTTCACGGCGAGCCGCGGCTCGTTCGACCTCGTGAGCGTCATCGTCGCCACGACGATCGGATCGGTCGTCGGCGCGCTGCTGCTCTACGGCCTGGGCTTCTGGATCGGCGCCGACCGCCTCGCGCGCATCGCCGACCGCGTGCCGCTCATGAGCGGCGCCGATGTGCAGAAGGCCATGGCGTGGTTCCACCGCTTCGGGCCGATCGCCGTGCTGCTCGGCCGCTTCGTGCCGATCGTGCGCAGCCTCATCTCGATCCCCGCGGGGGTCGACCGCATGCGGCTCTGGCTCTTCCTGCTGTTGACGACGATCGGCAGCGGCATCTGGAACACGCTCTTCGTCGTGCTCGGCTTCGTGCTCGGCGAGAACTGGGTCGTGGTCGAGGACATCGCCTCGCGGTACAGCCGCGCCGTGCTCGTCATCGCCATCATCGTGCTCGTCGCGCTCATCGTCTGGCGCATCGTGCGCGTCATGCGCCGCCGCCGGGCCGAGCGCGAGGCCGCAGGCCCTGAGGTCTAGGTCAGGCTCTAGCGCGGCGCGAGCAGGGCGGCGATCACGATGAGCGCCGGTACAGAGAGCACGGTCGTGATGAGCACGGCATCCCGCGCCACCGGAACAGCGCGCTCGAACCGCACCGCGTAGTTGAAGACGTTCTGGGCGGTCGGCAGCGCTGCGAGCACGACGACCGCGAACAGCGGCAGGCCCTCGAGGCCGAACACGAAGGCGCCGACCGCCCACGCGATCGTGGGCATGGCGACGATCTTGAGGGAGACGGCGAGCAGGATGTCGCGCCGGCCTGATCCGGGTTCGAGGATGCGCCGGCCGTGCAGCGACATGCCGAACAGCAGCAGCACCGTCGGCACCGCCGCCGCGCCGATGAGGTGGAACGGCTCCATGACCGGCTCGGGCAGCTCGATGCCCGTGACCGAGAGCAGCAGCCCGAGCGCCGAACCGATGATGAGGGGGTTGCGGACGGGCTGGCTCAGCACGCGACCGATCGAGAGCGTGCCGCTCGTCGTGACATCGAGGATCGTGAGCGCGATGGGGGTGAGGATCACGAGCTGCAGCAGGATGATCGGCGCGGCGAACGCGGGATCCCCCAGCACGTACGCCGCGATCGGCAGGCCGATGTTGTTGGCGTTGGCGTAGCCGGAGGCGAGCGAACCGATGGTCGTCTCGGGCACGGCGCGGCGCCAGACGACCCGTGCGACGAGCGCGAACACGGCCATGCAGCTGAGCGCGGCGATCGCCGAGACGGGCAGCAGCGACGAGAACAGCTGCCGCGCATCCGCCTCGGCGAGCACGGTGAAGAGCAGGGCGGGCGAGAGCACGAAGAAGGCGAAGCGGCCGAGCACGAACTCGGCGTGCGGGCCGAGGATGCCGAGCCGGCCGACGAGGTAGCCCACGGCGATCACCGCACCGATGATCGCGAACCCGATGAGCACCCCAGCCATAGGGACAGTGTCTCGCAAGTAGTGACTACTCATGGAATCGGGCGCGATTCGAGAGCACACTGGTCGCACAGCATCCCGACCGACTGGAGTTCACCATGCGCCGCACCACTCCCGCCATCGCCGTTCTCAGCCTGGGTGTCGCCCTGACCCTCAGCGGCTGCTTCGCCAACCCGCTCGAGCAGCTCACCGAGGGCATCGTCGAGGGCGGCGTCGAGCAGATCATCGAGGACCAGACCGGAGTCGACGTCGACATCGACGGCACGGGCGCGAGCCTGCCCGCCGACTGGCCCGCTGAGGTTCCGACCGTCGAGGGCGACATCGCCTTCTCGGCCTCGGCCAACGACACCTTCAGCGCCGCGATCACCGTCGGCAGCATCGGCGAGGGCGAGCAGGCCTTCACCGATCTGACGGATGCCGGATTCGTCGAGGTATCGGCGCTCGATCTCGGCGAGGGCGCCCAGACGCGCATCTACGAGAACGGCACCTACAACGTCGGCGTCATCGTCGCGCAGAACGACGACGGCACGGCCCTCGTGCAGTACACCATCACGCTCGTCACGCCGTAGCACCGAGCGCGCGTCACCAGCCCGGGGGCGCGGGCGGCGTCGACCACGGTCGGAGCCGCCCGCGCAGCTCGTCGTCGGGCCAGGCGGTCAGGAGCGTTCGCGCAGCTCGTCCTCGAGCTCGGCCCGACCGCTGATGCCGAGCTTGCGGTAGACGCTCGCGAGGTGGTTGTCGACCGTGCGCACCGAGACGCCGAGCCGGTCGGCGATCTCGCGGCTGCGCTCGCGCCGCGCGGCGGCCTGGGCGATCACCCACTCGCGCTCGGTGAGGCCCGAATCGGTTCGGGTCGACCGGGCCGTGCGCACGGGCACGATCGCGAGGCCCAGTTCGGCGGCGCGCACCCGGGCGCGGCGCTCGAGCATGCGGTCGCCCGTCGACCACTCGGCGGCCTGTTCGAGCACGCCGTGCGCGACCGCCGTGAGCCCCGCGCGCTCGAGCTCGTCGACGAGGGCGATCACGGCCGCGGCGTCTCGGTCGGCGGTGGCGTCCGCGAGCGTCGCGACAGCGGTGACGAGGGGTGATCCGGATGCCGCGGCCGCCCCCGCGAGCAGCCCGCGCACCTCGGCCGCCGCGCCGACCCGCACGGCGACCGACGCCGTGAGCGCCGAGAGCAGCAGATGGCCGAGCTCGATGCCGCGGGCGACGGCGGGTACGAGCATCCCCGCCGCCCGCTCGGGCTCGTCGGCGACGACCGCGAGCCACGCCTCGGCCTCGGCCGCCTGCAGCACGACCTTGACGTCGTCGCGGTGAGCGGGCTCGAGCGAGGCGAGCAGCCGGCGCGCGGCCTCGGACTCGCCGAGCTGCGCGTGCACGGTGGCGCCCAGGGCGATCGCCGGGCCCACGAGCCCCGTGAAGTCGCGCCAGCGCAGCTGCTCGATCGCGAGCAGCGC
>NCEJ01000001.1 GCA_002280615.1 Micrococcales bacterium 32-70-13
ACGGCGCAGTCGGTGCTCGAGCGGGGCGGCACAGCCGTCGACGCCGCCGTCGCCGCGGCCTTCGTGCTGCACGTCGTCGAGCCGCACCTCAACGGGCCGGGCGGAGACCTGACGGCGATCGTGGCGCCCGCGGGAGAGCATCCGTTCGTGCTCGCCGGCCAGGGCGCCGCCCCCGCCGCCGCGACCATCGAGCACTTCCGCTCGCTCGGGCTCGATGAGATCCCGGGCGCGGGTCCGCTCGCGGCCGCCGTGCCCGGCTCGGTCGTCGCCTGGCTGCACCTGCTCGCGAGTCGCGGAACGTGGGAGCTCGCCGACGTGCTCGCTCCCGCCCTCGGCTACGCGCGCGACGGGCATCCCGTGCACGAGAACGTGGTGCGCACGATCCGGGCGGTCGCGCCGCTGTTCGAGCAGCACTGGTCGACATCGGCAGCGCAATGGATGCCCGGCGGGCGCATCCCCGAACCCGGCGACATGATCACCAACGAGCCCTGGGCCCGGGTGCTGGCGCGCCTGCTCGCGGCGGGTGAGTCGACCGGCTCACGGGAGTCGCGCGTGCGCGCGGCCATCGCGCTCTGGACCGAGGTGGTCGGCGAGGCGGCCGAGCAGTTCGTGCAGACGCCCGTTCAGCACTCGATCGGCGGTTCACTGCCGGGAGTGCTCACCGCCGCCGACCTCGCCGCCTACTCCCCCACCGAGGAGGCGCCCGCATCGCTGACCTTCCGCGGCGTCGAGGTGCTCAAGGCCGGGCTGTGGACGCAGGGGCCCGCGCTGCTGCAGTCGCTCGCGATCCTCGACGCGGCCGCCACTGCCCACGGGGACGAGGTGTTCGACCCCTCGACCGCGCTCGGCGTGCACACCATCACCGAGGCGCTCAAGCTCGCCCTCGCCGACCGCGACGCCTGGTTCGCCGACCCCACCGTGATCGATGATCCGGATGCGCTGCTCACCGACCTGCTGTCCCCCGCCTACGCGGCCGAGCGCGCCGCCCTCATCGGCGAGACCGCCTCACGCGAGGTGCGGCCGGGCCGCCCCGGCGGTCGCGAGCCGTGGATGCCGCCCGTGCGGCTCGCGGGCTCAGCCGCTGCACCCCTGCCGGGCTCGGGCGAGCCCACGCTCGACCGCGCGGGGCGTCAGCGCGGCGACACCTGCCACCTCGACGTCGTCGACCGCCACGGCACGCTCATCTCGGCCACCCCTTCGGGCGGATGGATGCAGTCGTCGCCGACGATCCCCGCGCTCGGCTTCTGCCTCGGCACGCGCCTGCAGATGATGTGGCTCGACGCAGAGTCGCCGTCGGCGCTCAGCCCGGGCATCCGCCCCCGCAGCACGCTGTCGCCGACGATGCTCGTGCGTGACGGACGCGTGGTCGAGGCACTCGGAACGCCCGGCGGCGACCAGCAGGACCAGTGGCAGCTGCTCTACCTGCTGCGCCGCATCGTCGGCGGCTACGAGCCGCAGCAGGCGATCGATGCGCCCATGTTCCACACCGACGCGATGGTGGCGTCGTTCGAGCCGCGCACGGTGCAGCCTGCGTCGCTCACGGTCGAGTCGCGCCTCGGCTCCTCGGTGATCGACGAACTGCGCGCCCGCGGGCACGAGGTGACGGTCATGGGCCCGTGGAGCCTCGGTCGCCTCAGCTGCGTCGGCATCGACGAGACCCGCGGGTGGATGTTCGCCGCGGCCAATTCGCGCGGAAACCAGGGCTACGCCGCGGGTCGCTGAGCTCGGCATCGCCCGCGCGCACCGCGCCAAAGGTATGATCTAAAATATGCCCCACGGCTTCGAGCGCATCGTCGCGCACCCCGAGCGTCTTGCCCACTCCGCCGATCAGAGCGCCGAGCCGCCCAGCGACACGATCGTCGCGCGCCTGCGGCTCGACGGCTGGCACGACGTGACCGTGCGCGTGCTACACCCGTTCACGTGGGATGCGAAGTTCCGCGGCTTCCGCATCGACGAGCTCGCCGTCACCCCCGCTCGGCCCCGCACGCTCGTGAGCGGCGCCTACTCGGTCGCCGACGCCGCCGTGCTCAACGTCGACGACGCGCGCGGCACGCGCACGCCCTTCGACTTCCCCGAGGGCGAGATGCACGACGGCGTGCTCTACCGCACGGTCGGGCACTCCCCCGAGCCGCATGAGCGCTACCAGGATGCCGCCGGCTGGTGCACGGTCTCCGCGACCGACGCCGACGGACGGGCGGTCGCCCTCGCGACGGCGCTCGACCGCAGCGACTGCGTGCTGCTCGACCTGCTCGCCGACGACCACGGCCTCACCGTGCAAACCCGCCTGCCGTGGCAGACCTTCCGCCCCGCCGAACTGCCGGCGACGGATGCCCTCCCCGGCCTGCTCGTGCGCCACGGGCACGGCGACCACGAGACCGCCGAGGCCTGGCTGCGCGGGCTGCTCGCCGCGACAGTGCCGAGCCGGGCATCCACCGCCCCGCCGCCGCTCATCGCCGACACCTGGGGCTTCGGCACCGACATCGACCCGGAGCGCGTGACGGCGTTCTTCGACGTCGCCGCCGATCTCGGCGTCGAGGTCGTGACGGTCGACAAGGGCTGGGAGGACCACGTCGGCGACTGGAACGCGCAGTCGGGCTACGCGGGCGGCGTCGCGGGCATCGCCGCGCTCGCACACGATCGCGGCATGAAGCTCGGGCTGTGGGTGGGGGCGGGCAACGCCGCCCCCGACTCGGCGGTCGCGACGGCGCACCCCGACTGGCTCGCGACCTGGAACGGCCGCCCCCAGATGGTGTCGCACCGCAACCACTCCCTGTGCCTCGGGCACGAGCCCGCGCGCGACCACGTGCTCGCGTGCCTCGACCGCCTCGTGCGCGACGGCGTCGACTGGCTGCTGCACGACTTCGAGACGATCAGCCGCTGCGACGCCGCGCACCACACGCACGACCCCGGCGCGGGCGAGGCGGCGGGTGTGACCGGCTGGTACCACGTGCTCGCGACACTGCGCGAGCGGCACCCGAACCTGCTCATCGAGAACTGCTGGAACGGCGGCAAGCCCCTCGACCTCGCCATGATCGCCCACCACGACACGACGATCGGCGACGACTGGTGCCGCTCGGAGGAGAACCGCCTCGCGGCCCTCGGCCTCGGCGTCTACCTGCCGTCGTCGTGGACGAGCAAGTACATGGGCGACGAGCCGCACCTGCCGCTGCGCGCGCAGCTCGCGCCCTACCTCGTCGGCGGCCCCTGGATCCTCATGGGCGACCTGCCGGGCTGGAGCGCCGCGCAGCTCGCTGACATGCGTCGCGCGATCGCGATCTACCGCGAGTGGCGAACGGCGGCGATGGATGCTCGTGCGGTGCCGCCCGTGCTCTCGGGCTCGACGGCCGGCGTGACGGGGCTCGCGTACTCGCCCCGCGCTGACGGCGCCCAGCTCGCCACGTTCGCGGTCGCCGAGACTGCTGTTAGGGCCACGGTTCACTGGCACCCAGTCATCATGACGTCGAGTACAGAAGCGTGGATCGTGCGCGACGAGTGGAGCGGCGCCGAGCAGCGCGTCGCCCGCGCCGAGCTCGATGCGGGCATCCCGCTCGACACGGCGAGCGCCGACGGACTTGCCCTCAGCGTGCGCCCCGCCTGAGCAACCGCGGGCCTGGGCGGCGGTCTTCCCCGCTGCTCAAGAAGCGCGGTGCTACCGTCGCGCTGTGAGCCGTCGATCTTCCCTCATCTCGTCGTCGATTGTTCTCATGCTCGCGCTCTCCGCCTGTGTGCCCGCGGAGCCCGACTTGCAGGCTGCCCAGGAGGAGGCGAACGCCTTCACGAGCGCCTTCGAGACCGACCAGGACGCCCTCGCCACCGGGTCCTTCAGCGCGGGACCCAGCGTGCCGCCGCTCGAGGATCAGCCCGGCCTCCTCTTCGAGTTCGCCGAGACCGTGCGCATCGACGAGATCAGAGTCGCGTGCTTCGGTGGCGGCACTGCGGTGTTCGGCGCTGTTTCCCGCAGCAGCTTGACCTGGGTGGGGACAGAGGGCGTGACCGTAACCTGCGACGGCGAGGTGCGCCTCGTGCCGCTCGGCGCTCCGCTCGAGGACGTGAACGCGATCGAGCTCAACGGCCGAATCGAGTCGGGCGGCGGCGCCGTGATCGCCAGCGTCATCATGGGCGCCGTCGAGTAACCGGATCGCACCGGCACGCCGACTCAGCGCGGCGTCGACACGAGATACACGACAAGCAGTCGGCGGCCCTCGATGACCTCGGTCTTGGCGGTGCCCGCGGGCTGCCGCCGACGATCGGTCCGTCGGTCAGCCCGCTCACGCAATGTGCCTGTCGCGGCACGTGCCGTCAGAGGCACATTGGCCAGCAAGACCGCCGCTACCCCATCGAGGGCGCCATCGATTCGCTTGTGTGAACCCGCATTGACATCAACGCGGCTTCACAAAACCCGGAAAGGTTGGCCGGCCATGACGCGCGGAGCACGCGCGGGCGAGGCGCCGACCGCCGCTACGCGAGCGAGGGCACGACCTGCGCGTCGACGACCGGCATGACATCGCGCACGATCGCCTCGAGCAGGCGCGCGTTGAACTCGACGCCGAGCTGGTTGGGCACGGTCACGAGCAGGGTGTCGGCCGCCTGCACGGCCGCGTCGCGCGCGAGCTCGGCCGCGATCTGGTCGGGCGCGCCGATGTACGAGCGGCCGAAGCGCGAGCGCGATCCGTCGAGGATGCCGACCTGGTCGGTCTGCGGGCCCTGCGCCTGCACGCCGAAGTAGTACTGCGTCTCCTCGTCGATGATGGGCAGGATGCTGCGGCTCACCGAGACGCGCGGCTCGCGCTTCCAGCCCCGAGCGGCCCAGGCGTCGCGGAACATCGCGATCTGCTCGGCCTGCAGCTCATCGAATGGCACCCCGGTGTCCTCCGTGAGCAGCGTCGAGCTCATGAGGTTCATGCCCTGCTCGGCCGTCCACACGGCGGTCGCGCGCGTGCCGGCGCCCCACCAGATGCGGTCGTTCAGCCCCGGCGACTGCGGGGTCACCGGCTGCGGCTTGTCGGTGCCGATCACGCGCGGGTTGCCGGGCGCGAAGCCCTCGCCGTCGATCGCGCGACGGAAGAGGTCGGTGTGCTCACGCGCCATGTCGGCGTCGGTCTGCCCCTCAGCAGGCACCTGGTCGAAGTACCGCCAGCCATCGACGACGGCCTCGGGTGATCCCCGGCTGATGCCGAGCTGCAGCCGGCCGCCGCTGATCAGGTCGGTCGCCCCAGCCTGCTCGGCGAGCGACCAGGGGTTCTCGTAGCGCATGTCGACGACGCCCGTGCCGAGCTCGATGCGGCTCGTGCGCGCGGCCGCGGCCGCCATCATCGGAAAGGGGTTCGAGTGGTTCTGGGCGAAGTGGTGCACGCGGTAGTACGCGCCGTCGACGCCGACCTCCTCGGCCGCGACCGCGAGCTCGACTCCCTGCAGCAGCGCCTCGCCGCCCGTGCGGGTGCGGGAGCCCGTCACGCCCATCCAGTTGCCGAACGACAAGAACCCGAGCTTCGTCATGCTCAGGTCAATGCGTGTGAATGCAGAACTATTCCCGGTCGGGCGCCGGTACAGCATCCCGAATCGGCCTCTCGGGCCCGGGAATCGTCGCGCCGGGCCGCGTCGTCAGGTACACGCCGGCCAGCACGATGAGTCCGCCGATCACCTGCCACACGGTGAGCGCGTCGCCGAGCGCGACCGCGATGATCGCCGTGAAGACCGGCAGCAGGTTGAGGAAGACGCCCGTGCGCGAGGGGCCAAGCTGGGTGACGGCGACGTTCCACAGCAGGTAGGCGAGCGCGCTCGGGAACACGATGATGATCGCGAGCCCCCACCAGCCCTCGGCCGACGGCTGCGCCTGAATGCCCACCAGAGCCATGACGGGCGCGAGCATGAGGGCGCTCATGCCGACCTGCACGGTCGTCGCCGTGATCGGCGGGGTCTGGATGCGCCGGCTGATGATGACGTAGGCCGTCCACGCGAGGATCGCGCCGAGGATCAGCAGGTCGCCGACCGCGACGCTCACGTTCGAGATGCCGCCCGAGCCGCCGAGCAGCACGACGATGACCACGCCGACGAACGAGATCGCGATGCCGAACACGCCCCCGCGACGGATGCGCTCCCCCAGCACGACGACCGCGGCGAGCGCGATCACGGCCGGGTTGATGGCGCTGATCACACTCGCGTTGACCGGCGAGGTCGTGTCGAGCGCGGCGTAGAGCAGCAGGGTGTAGCCGACCATGCCGAGCAGGGCCTGGACGATGTGGATCCACCACTCCTTCGCGGCGAGCCGCCACTTGTCGAGGCGATCGCGCTCGATCCACAGGGTGATGACCAGCAGGATCGGGAACGCCCCGAGCCAGCGCAAGAACGTCAGCTCGAGCGGCGTGAACTCGGCGATCACGCGGTCGCCGACGACGAAGTTCATCGCCCAGAAGAGCTGGGCGAGCACGGCGGGCGAGTAGCGGCGGAGCAGGTGCACGCTCTCAGGCTAGGGCCGCGCTGCACCGCGCACGTGCGCGGAAGCCCGCGCATCCGCGCGGTGCATCAGGGCGCGGGCGGCGCGACCGAGGGCAGCCCCGGCTCGAGCCCGGGCTCGAGCTCGCTCGCAGCCACGACGCCGTCGAACGGTGTCACGGTGGCGAGACCGCCCCACTGCTCGTCGGTGGCGAGGAAGACGGCGATGCGGGCACTCGTATCGAGCTGGTCGCCGAACCCGTAGGGGTCGGCCGCGCAGCCGTCGGAGCGCGAGGCGATCTCGATCTCGAGCCCCGCGAAGCGGTCGTCGCTCGCCTCGAGCACCTCGAAGCGGTAGAGCCGCGCGTCGCCGCCGAGCAGGTCGACCGTGCCGACCTGCTCGATCACCTCGCCGACGACGATGAGCTGCGCCGAGGCGGCGAGCGCCTGCTGGTCGTCGAAGGTCACCCAGCTGACGCACTCCTGCTGCTGCGTCAGGAAGGGCAGGGCCGAGCATCCACTGAGCATCATGGCGGCCGCGGCGAGCGCGACCAGGGCCGATCTGCGAGCGCGCCGGGTCATGACCCCACCGTAGTCGGCGGCCCGTGCCACCATCGAGGGGTGCCCCTGAACTTCACCGCGATCGACTTCGAGACCGCCAACAACCACGCGGCCTCGGCGTGCTCGGTCGGGCTCGTGAAGGTTCGCGAGGGCCGCGTCGTCGACCGGGCGAGCTGGCTCATCCGCCCGCCGTTCGGCTTCGACGACATGCTCGAGTGGAACACCCGCATCCACGGCATCACCGCCGCCGACATCGTCGACGCGCCCCTGTGGGCCGATCAGGTGGATGCCCTGCTCGAGTTCGTCGACGGCGATACGCTCGCGGCCCACAACGCGGGCTTCGACATGGGCGTGCTCGCGGCGGCGCAGCGGGCCAGCGCACTCGTGGTGCCGAGCCTGTCGTACGTGTGCAGCCTGCGGGTCGCCCGCAAGACCTACCACCTCGACTCGTACCGGCTGCCCGTCGCCGCGATGGCAGCGGGCTTCGAGGACTTCGCGCACCACGACGCGCTCGCCGATGCTGAGGCGTGCGCCGCGATCATCGTGCACGCGGCCAAGCGGCACGACGTGACCGAGGTCGCCGAGCTCGCGCGTGTGTGCGGCACGGCCGTCGGTCGGACGGGCGCATTGGCCGAGGCCGAGGCGGCGGACCACCGACCGGCCGCCCTGGCGTAGCGCGGCCTAGGCCGTGCGCACGACCGCGCTGACCGGGGTCGGGTTGGCGAAGAGGTCGAGCACGGGGCAGTGGGCGTCGACGACGTCGCGCAGCTGCTGGTAGCGCTCCTCGCTCTCGGGGCCCGTGATCGTGATCGCGAGCCGCACGTCGCTGAAGCCGGCCCGCACGGTCTCGTCGATGCCGAACAGGCGGCGCGCATCCAGATCGGCCTCGGCGTCGATGCGGATGTCGTCGACCTGGATGCCGAGCCCCTGCGCGTAGAGGCGGTAGACGACGATCTGGCACGAGATGAGGGCTCCGAGCGCGTACTCGACGGGGCTCGCGGCCACGTCGTCGCCCGCGAGGGCACCGGGCTCGTCGACGAGGAACGTGTGCTTGCCGGCGCGGATGCTGGAGGCGACCGATCCCTCGCCCTCACCGCTGACGCGGTAGGTGAGCTGGGCGGTCGCCGGGTCGTTGCCGATGCGCGAGCCCCAGGCCGAGCCGGCTTCGATCAGCCGGGCGGCGCGCTCGTCGGCGCTGACGTCGGGAACGGACGGGGAGACGGAGGGAGCGGTGAGAAGAGTCATGGGGGTGACGGTACGAGCGGATGCCCGCCCCGTCGACCCCGCCCGTCACACGACGACGCGGCACGTCACGAATCGTCTCGCGGCGTCACGAACCGCAATGTGCGCGGTGGGGCTCAGCGGTCGCAGCCGCCCGACTTGTCGGCGCGCGAGCCCGGCACGCTGAGGTCGCGCAGGCCCTTGTAGGCGTAGGGGTCCTCACCCGCGACCATGACGATGTCGCGGAAGTCGTACTCGGCGAAGTAGCGGCCCTCGCTGTTCTGCCAGGGCAGCAGCGATTCGGCGCTCATGTAGTGGTTCACGAGCGCGCGGCGGTAGCCGTGCTTGCCCGAGTTCTCGAGCGAGCGGTGCAGCAGGTAGCCGTTGAAGAACAGGGCGGCACCCGCGGGCACCTCGACCGGCACGGCGTCGTCGTCGGTGTAGGGGAACCCGAACGCTTCGTCGGTGCAGTCGAAGCGCTCGTCGGTCTGCTCGCGGTCGGGGTAGAGCACACCGCGCGCGTGCGAGCCGGGCAGTACCCACAGGCAGCCGTTCTCGGTCGTGGCGTCGTCGAGGGCGATCCACACCCCGGCGAGCGAGCGGTCGCGCGTGGGGATGAAGTGCTCGTCTTGATGCCAGGCCTGGCCCGGCTTGCCCTCGCTCTTGATGAACAGCATCGACTGCATGGCCTTGACGTTCGGGCCGATCACGCGCGTGAGGCCGTCGACGATCCGAGGGTGCCGCATGATCTGCCGGGCGACCTCGCTGATCTTGTGCGGGTGGTGGATGCACAGGTACTGCCGCAACACGTCGGCGTCGCTCTGCCCCGGGTGGGCATCCGTCGCCTCATCGGACGGGTTCAGCCCAGCCCGGCAGATGCGCAGGGCCTCGGAGTTGACCTCAGCCACCTCGGCCCGGGTGAGGGCGCCGCGCAGCACGGCGAACCCGTCGCGAACGTACTGCGCGACGAAGTCCTCGTCGATCGAATCGGGCATCACCAGAGGGGCCCGAACAGCAGTGGTCATGCCTTAGATCATACCTTTGGGTGCGGGCGCCCGAAAGGAGGCGCCCGCACCGCGCGAGCTCCGCTAGTTCTGCGGGAAGCCCAGGTTGATCCCTCCATGCGAGGGGTCGAGCCAGCGCGAGGTGATCGCCTTCTCGCGCGTGAAGAACGGGATCGCCTGCGTGCCGTAGGCCTTGGCGTCGCCGAAGAGCGAGTTCTTCCAGCCGCCGAACGAGTAGTAGCCGACCGGAACGGGGATCGGCACGTTGATGCCGACCATGCCCACGGTCACCTCGTTCTGGAAACGCCGCGCGGCGCCGCCGTCGTTCGTGAAGATCGCCGTGCCGTTGCCGTACTGCGAGCCGTTGATGAGGGCCAGGCCCTCGTCGTAGCTCTTCACGCGCACGACCGAGAGCACGGGGCCGAAGATCTCCTCCGTGTAGACCTTCGAGCTCGTCGGCACCTTGTCGATGAGGGTCGGGCCGAGCCAGAAGCCGTTGGCGTCGCCGTCGACCTCGATGCCGCGGCCGTCGACGACGATCGAGGCGCCGTCCTGCTCGGCGACCTCGAGGTAGCTCGCCACCTTGTCGCGGTGCTCGCGCGTGATGAGCGGTCCCATGTCGCAGTTGCGCGTGCCGTCGCCGACCTTGAGGCCGCTCATGCGCGCCTGGATCTTCTCGATGAGCGCATCGGCCACGGGCTCGACGGCCACGACCACCGAGATGGCCATGCAGCGCTCGCCGGCCGAGCCGAAGCCCGCGTTGACGGCCGAGTCGGCGACGAGGTCGAGGTCGGCGTCGGGCAGCACGAGCATGTGGTTCTTCGCGCCGCCAAGGGCCTGCACGCGCTTGCCGTGCTTCGAGGCCGTCTCGTAGATGTACTTCGCGATGGGCGTCGAGCCGACGAAGCTGATCGAGGCCACGTCGGGGTGCTCGAGCAGAGCATCCACGCTCTCCTTGTCGCCGTTGACGACGTTGAACACACCGTCGGGCAGTCCGGAGGCCTTGAAGAGCTCGGCCATCCAGATGGCGGCGCTCGGGTCCTTCTCCGAGGGCTTCAGCACGACCGTGTTGCCGGCCGCGATCGCGAGCGGGAAGAACCACAGCGGCACCATGGCCGGAAAGTTGAAGGGGCTGATGATGCCCACGACGCCGAGCGCCTGCTTGATCGAGTACACGTCGACGCCCGTCGAGACGTTCTCGCTGAACTCGCCCTTCATGAGCTGGGGGATGCTGCACGCGAGCTCGACGACCTCGAGGCCGCGCGCGATCTCGCCGCCGGCGTCGCTCAGCACCTTGCCGTGCTCGTTGGTGAGAATCGCGGCGAGCTCGTCCTTGCGCGCGTTGAGGCCCTCCCGGAACGCGAACATGATCTGCTGACGCTTGGCGATCGAGGTGTTCGACCAGCCCGCGAACGCGGCCTTCGCGGCCTGCACGGCGTGGTCGACATCGGCGGTCGTCGCGAGCGCGACCTGGCGCTGCGCCTCACCCGTGGCGGGGTTGTAGACGGGGGCGGTGCGGGTGGATGCCCCGGCGAACTCCGCGCCGTTCACCCAGTGCTTGACGACCGACATGTGTGCTCCTTCGTTGGACGAGTCGTGCCCAGTCTGCGCCCCCGATCATCTGCGATCAAGCACCATCGGCGCACAGTTCATGTGCAGAAACGCACAATCCGGTTCGGGATGCTCGCGCGCGCTCAGCGCGGCGGCAGCAGCTCGTCCCGCCGGTCGGCGACCTCGCGGCGCAGGGCATCGCGAACGATCCCCACGGCATCGACCGCGGGGCTGTCGGGCCGCGTCGAGAGCATGAACGGCAGGCGCACGTCGACGGCCCGCGGCAGCACGGGCTCGAGCCCCGCCGCCCCCTCGCCCATGAAGGCGTGCAGCAGTCCGATGCCCGCTCCGGCCCGGGTCGCCTCTGCTTGCGCGAACACGTTCGTCGACCCGAACCCGAGCCGCATGCCCTCGAGCCCGAGCGTGGCGAGGTCGAGCTCGCGCACGGTGAGCAGGGCATCCACGTAGAAGACGAGGTCGTGGCCCTCGAGGTCGGCGGGCGTGCGGATCGCGGGGCGCGCGGCCAGGTAGCTCGGCGCCGCGTACAGCCGCAGCGCGTACTCGGTGAGCAGCTCGGCCGTGACGCGCGACCCGGCGGGCGACCCGACCGTGACGGCGAGGTCGAAGCCCGAGCCGCGCAGGCTCAGCGGGCGCGTCGAGGTCACCAGTTCGAGCGCGATTCCCGGATGCTCGACACGCACCCGCGCGAGCGCCGGCGCCGCGAACAGCGAGCCGAAGCCCTCGGGTGCGGCGACGCGCACGGTGCCCCGCACCGCGTCAGAACCGGATGCTGCCGCCACCACCTGCTCGACGAGCCCCTCGAGCGGGGCCGCGCGCTCGACCACGTCGCGGCCGATCGCCGTGAGCTGCCAGCCGTCGGCGCCGCGGTCGAGCAGCCGCGCACCCAGCGCGCTCTCGAGGCGGTCGAGGCGGCGGCGCACGGTCGTGTGGTCGACGCCGAGCAGGGCCGCGGCACTCACGAGGCGACCGACGCGCGCGACCGCGAGCAAGTACCGCAGGTCGTCGGCGCTCACCTCGTGCGGGTCGGGGCCGGTGCTCATGCGCCCAGCGTAGGGCGGCGCGCGTCGGGCTCGCGTCGGTGGCGGCTGGCACACTGAGCGGCATGGACTTCGTGCTCCCCCTCGTGATCGGCCTGCTCATCGGCGCCGTGCTCGGCGCCCTGCTCGGGCTCGTGCTCGCCCGGCGCTCGTCGACCGGCGACGACCCCGCGGTCATCGAGGCGCGGCACCAGACCGCGATCGCCGAGATCCGCGCCGAGGAGGCCCAGCACCGGGCGCAACTCTCGACCGAGCTCGCCGCGCTGCAGGCGACCGCGGCCGGCCTGCGCGAGCAGATCGGCTCGGCGCAGGATCAGTACCGCGAGCTCGTCGAGCGCGTGCGCACCGAGCAGGCAGCGCAGGCCGAGCGCGAGCGCGCCGAGAGCAAGGTGCTACAGCAGCTCGCTCCCGTGCAAGAGACGCTGCGGTCGATGCAGGCGAAAGTCACCGAGCTCGAGACCCAGCGCAGCCTGCAGCACGGCGAGCTGACGCAGCAGCTGAAGTCGGCGACCGAGGCGGAGGAGCGCCTGCGGGCGACCGCCGAGTCGCTCGCGGGCGCCCTGCGCAGCAACTCCACGCGCGGCGTGTGGGGCGAGACCCAGCTGCGACGGGTCGTCGAGGCGGCGGGCCTCATCGAGCGGGTCGACTTCGACGTGCAGTGGAGCGTGAGCTCCGACGCGGGAGCGGGCCGGCCCGACATGGTCATCCACCTGCCCGGCGGCAAGCACATCCCCGTCGACGCCAAGGTGCCCTTCGACGCCTACCTCGCCGCGAGCCAGATCGCGATCACCGCGACGGGCGAGGAGGGCGACCGCCGCAAGCGCCTGCTGCAGGAGCACGTCAAGGCCGTGCGCGCCCACATCGACGCGCTGGGGTCGAAGGCCTACTGGGCCGGGCTCGGCACCTCGCCCGAGATGGTCATCGCGTTCATCCCGAGCGAGTCGCTCGTGTCGTCCGCAATGGAGGCCGACCCCGCGATCATGGACTACGCGTTCTCGAAGCGAGTCGCGCTCGCCTCGCCCGTCACGCTCTGGTCGGTGCTCAAGACCGTCGCCTTCTCGTGGCAGCAAGACGTGCTGACGGCCGACGCGCAAGTGCTGTTCGACCTCAGCCGCGAGCTGTACTCGCGCCTGTCGACCATGGCGGGCCACGTCGAGAAGCTCGGCCGGGCCATCGAGAGCACGATCAAGAACTACAACGGCTTCGTCGGCTCGCTCGAGCGGCAGGTGCTGCCCACGGCACGCAAGCTGCAGAAGCTCGACGAATCGACCGTGCTCGGGCCGCTCGCCGCGATCGAAGACTCCCCCCGCGATCTGACCGCCATGGAGCTCGTCGCCGAGCTGGAGTCGGCCCCTCCCGCGGCGCCCGAGCTCGAGTTCAGCACCCTCGACGGCGAGCGCGCACCGGAGTAGCCTGCCCGGCATGCCGACCTACACCTTCGCCTTCAGCGGCTTCGCCGCACCCGACATCGAGGCCGCGCGAGCGTTCTACCGCGACACCCTCGGCCTCACCGTCACCGTCACCGACGAGATGATGGGGCAGCTCTCGATTGACCTGCCCGGTGGCGGCTGGGTGCTCGTGTACCCCAAGCCCGACCACGTGCCCGCGACCTACACCGTGCTCAACCTCGAGGTCGCCGACATCGAGGCCGCCGTCGACGAGCTCGTCGAGCGCGGCGTCGAGATGCTGCGGTACGAGGGCTTCGAGCAGGATGCGCGGGGCATCTCGCGCGGTATCGCCGCGAACCAGGGCCCCGACATCGCGTGGTTCGCCGACCCCGCGGGCAACATCCTCGCGGTGCTGCAGAACGCCGACTGACCTCCTCCGACCTCGCGGTCGGCGCGGCCCTCGCCGACGACCGGACCCGTCGATATGATGAAGCCAGTTTCACCATCGTCGGTGGCTCCGCCGGCGATCCACCCTCCGGCGAGAGATCAACGATGACCCAACGCCCCTGGATGTCCCACTACGCCGACGACGTCGCGCCCGATCTCGAGACGGTGCCGTTCGAGCACCTTCCCGCGATGATCAGACACTCCGGCTCGGCCTACTCCGGCACGATCGCGTTCACGCAGTGCATGCCCAACGGCATGAACGGCTCGCTGACCTACGCCCAGGTCGACGCGCTCTCTGACGACTTCGCCGCCTATCTGCGCGAGGTCGTCGGGCTCGCGCAGGGCGATCGCGTCGCCGTGCAGATGCCCAACTGCCTCGCCTACCCCGTGGTCGCGTTCGGCATCATGAAGGCCGGCTGCGTGCTCGTCAACACCAACCCGCTCTACACCGCGACCGAGATGGTGCACCAGTTCTCCGACTCGGGGGCGAAAGCGCTCGTCGTCATCGACATGTTCGCCGACCGGCTGCCCGAGGTGCTGCCGAATACGAGCATCGAGACCGTCGTGACGGTGCGCATCTCTGAGTTCTTCCCGCCCGTCATCGCGGGCGTGATCCGCATGGTGCAGAAGTACTGGAACCGCACACTGCCGGCCATCACGGTCGAGCACACGGCGTTCCAGGCCGCCCTGACCGCGGGCCGGTCGGCGAAGTCGTCCACCGCGCTCACGGCCTACCTCGACGGCGTCGGGGCAGGCACCGTCGCGGCCCTGCAGTACACGGGCGGCACGACGGGCGTCTCGAAGGGCGCCATGCTCTCGCACGGCAACCTCGTGTCGAACACGCTTCAGATGATCCAGATGTGCGGCGGCTACATGCGCCCCGGTCTCGAGACCGTGCTCACGGCCCTGCCGCTGTACCACGTGTTCGCTTTCACGGTGAACCTGCTCGGCTTCTACCGCCTGGGCGCCCGCAACATCCTGGTGCCCTCGCCCCGCCCGCCGAGCAACCTCAAGCGCGCCTTCGAGAACTACACGATCACGTGGGTCACGGGCGTCAACACGCTCTTCAACGCGCTGTTGAACGAGCGCTGGTTCCTCGACAGCCCGCCGCGCCACCTGCGCGCCTCGGCCGCCGGCGGCATGGCGCTGCACGAGTCGGTCAACGCGCGGTGGGAGGAGGTCACGGGCACGCCGATCGTCGAAGGCTACGGGCTCACCGAGACCTCGCCCGTGCTGAGCTTCAACCCCTTCGGCCCGAACGAGAAGGCGGGGACGATCGGCATCCCCGTGCCGTCGACCGCGATGATGTGCATCGACGACGCCGGTAACGAGGTCGCACCCGGAACCCCCGGAGAGATCGCCGCGAAGGGCCCGCAGGTCATGCTCGGCTACTGGAACCGCCCGGAGGACACCGCGGCGAACATCGTCGACGGCTGGTTCCGCACCGGCGACATCGCCGAGATGGACGCCGAGGGGTACTTCACCATCGTCGACCGCAAGAAAGACATGATCATCGTCAGCGGCTTCAACGTGTACCCCAACGAGATCGAGGAGCGCATCGCCGAGCTGCCGGGCGTTCTCGAGGTCGGCGTCGTCGGCATCCCCGACGACAAGAGCGGTGAGAGCGTGCGCGCCTACATCGTCGCGACGCAGACGCCGCCCACCGAGGCGGCCGTGCTCGCGCACTGCCGTGAGGCCCTCGCCGCCTACAAGGTGCCCAAGTCGGTGCGCTTCGTCGACGAGCTGCCCAAGAGCCCGATCGGCAAGATCCTGCGGCGCGAGCTGCGAGCCGAGGCCGTCACCTCGGCCACCGCCACTATCGAGACCCAGGGAAGGGAGCTCTCGTGATCACGCCGCTCATTATCGCGACCCAGGCGGTCGTCAACGAGCAAGACGTCGTGACGCCCTTCGAGCAGAACCTGCTCGTCGGCCTCGTCTTCGTCATCATGTTCGGCCTCGGAGCCGGGCTCACGCCGCGCGACTTCAAGCTCGCGCTCAAGCGGCCGTCGGGCCTCATCATCGGCTTCGTCACGCAGTTCGGCATCATGCCCGTGCTCGCCTACGTGCTGTGCCTCGTGTTCCTGTTCCAGCTCGCCCCCGAGGTCGCCGTGCCGCTGTCGATCGGCGCGCTGCTCATGGGCGCCGTGCCCGCGGGCACGACGTCGAACATGTTCACGTACTTCTCCAAAGGCAACCTCGCCCTGAGCGTCATGATGACCACGAACTCCACCCTGTGGGCGATCATCATGACGCCGCTCGCGCTCGCGATCTTCGGCAACCTGCTGTTCGCCGGAGAGAACTCGGAGTTCCAGATCCCGATCACGAACATCGTCGTGACGCTCGCGGTGCTGCTCATCCCGGTCGTGCTCGGCATGCTCATCCGTCGTTACAGCGCCAACATCGGCGCTGTGCTCGAACTGATGGGCGGCTTCTTCGGGCTGTTCTTCATCGTTTTCCTCGTGGCGACGTGGGTGCCGCGCAACTGGGCGCTGCTCACGTCGACGGCGTGGCAGACCTACGTCGTCGCCATCGGGCTCGGCCTCTTCGGCATCGCGATCGCCTACGGCATCTCGCGGGCGATCCGGCTGCACCCCGCGAACGCGCGCACGATCGCGCTCGAGACGGGCATCCAGAACGGCCCGCTCGCGATCGCGATCATCCTGCTCACGTTCAGCGGCAACCCCGACATCGGGCTCATCCTGATCGTTCCGGCGCTCTACTCGCTGTTCATCGTGCTGCTCGCGACGGTCGTGACCTTCGTCTTCCGCCGCGCGAACACGGCGGCCGAGCAGAAGATCCCCAACCTGCTGTAGGCCTCAGGGCCGCGCTTCGTACGACACACGACGCCTCGCACGGTTCGAACCGTGCGAGGCGTCGTCTTCTGTGCGACGAGTGGATGCACCGCTCACGCGAGGCGGCACTCGAGCGCACGCCGCCGGGCACCGCCGGCCTGTACCGCCCAGCGCCCCGTACCGAAAACGACACCTCGCACGGTTCGGAACGTACGAGGTGTCGTATTGCGTCAGAAGAGTGGATGCTCGGGCTACGCGTCGCCCACGGGCGCCGCGTACTGCGCCTCGTAGAGCCGCGAGTAGGCGCCACCCGCGGCGAGCAGCTGCTCGTGCGTGCCCTGCTCGACGATGCGGCCCGCCTCCATCACGAGGATCAGGTCGGCGTCGCGGATGGTCGACAGGCGATGCGCGATGACGAAGCTCGTGCGATCGCGGCGCAGCGCCGCCATGGCGTGCTGCACGAGCACCTCGGTGCGCGTGTCGACCGAGCTCGTGGCCTCGTCGAGGATGAGCACGCTCGGGCGGGCGAGGAAGGCGCGGGCGATCGTCAGCAGCTGCTTCTCGCCCGCGCTCACGTTCTCGCCGTCGTCGTCGAGCACGGTGTCGTAGCCCTCGGGCAGCGCCCCGACGAAGCGGTCGACGTAGGTGGCACGGGCCGCGTCGAGGATCTCCTCCTCGCTCGCATCCGGTCGGCCGTAGGCGATGTTGTCGCGAATGGTGCCGCCGAACAGCCAGGTGTCTTGCAGCACCATGCCCATGCGCGAGCGCAGGTCGTCGCGCGTCATCGCGGCGATGTCGACACCGTCGAGCGTGATGCGCCCGCCGTCGAGTTCGTAGAACCGCATCATGAGGTTGACGAGCGTCGTCTTGCCCGCGCCGGTCGGCCCGACGATCGCGATCGTCTGCCCGGGCTCGGCGACGAGCGACAGCCCGTCGATGAGCGGCACATCGGGGTCGTAGCGGAACGAGACGTCGTCGAACACCAGCCGACCCGTGGCGGCGTCGGGGGTCGCCGCCGGCGACGGGTCGGGGCGCTGCTCGGGCGCATCCATCAGCTCGAAGACGCGCTCGGCGCTCGCGACACCCGACTGCAGCAGGTTCGCCATCGAGCCGAGCTGGCTGAGCGGCTGCGTGAACTGGCGCGAGTACTGGATGAAGGCCTGCACGCCGCCGATCGTCATGGCGCCCGTCGTCACGAGCAGACCGCCGACGACCGCGATCGCGACGTAGACGAGGTTTCCGACGAACATGATGGCGGGCATGATGATGCCGCTCACGAACTGCGCACCGAAGCTCGCGGTGAAGAGCTGCTCGTTCTTCTCCAAGAACCGCTGCTCGACCTCGCGCTGCCGCCCGAAGACCTTCACGAGGGCGTGGCCCGTGAAGGTCTCCTCGATCTGCGCGTTGAGCTCGCCCGTGTGCGCCCACTGCGCCACGAAGAGCTTCTGCGAGCGCTTCGCGATGACCGCCGTGATGACGAGCGTGAGCGGCACCGTGATGAGCGAGACGAGGGCCAGGATGGGCGAGATCACGAACATCATGACGATGACGCCCAGCACGGTGAGCAGCGAGGTGAGGAGCTGGCTCAGGGTCTGCTGCAGGCTCTGCGAGATGTTGTCGACGTCGTTGGTGACGCGGCTCAGCACCTCGCCGCGCTGCACGCGGTCGAAGTAGGTGAGCGGCAGGCGGTTGAGCTTGGCCTGCACCTCCTTGCGCAGCCGGTAGACCGTGCGCTGGGTCACGCCGTTGAGCAGGTAGCCCTGCAGCCACGAGAACACCGACGAGAAGACGTAGACGAGCAGCACGATGCCGAGCAGCAGCTGCAGCTGGGCGAAGTCGATGCCCGCGCCATCGCCCGCCTGACCCGCGCCGTCGCCGTTGCCGAAGACGCCGTCGACGATGACGTTCGTCGCCATGCCGAGCAGCGCCGGGCCGACGACGCTCAGCAGCACGCTCAGCACGCCGAGGGCGATCACGACGATGACGAGCGCGCGCTCGGGCGCGAGACGGCCGACGAGCCGATTCGCGGAGGGCCCGAAGGTCATCGCCTTCTCGGCGGGCATGCCGATGCCGCCGCCCATCGGGCCGCCCATGGGCCCGCGGCGCACTCCGCCGGGAGGGCCGATCGGTCGTGCCGGTGCCGTGCTCATGCGCTCGCCTCCGCTCGCAGCTGGCTGTCGACGATCTCGGCGTACGTCGGGTTGCTCGCGAGCAGCTCGGCGTGGGTGCCGCGACCGACCACGCGGCCCTGGTCGAGCACGATGATCTGGTCGGCGTCCTGCACGGTCGCGACGCGCTGGGCCACGACGATGAGCGTGGCGTCGGCGACCTCGCGGCGCAGGGCGGCCCGCAGCCGGGCATCCGTCGCCGTGTCGAGGGCCGAGAACGAGTCGTCGAAGACGTAGATCTCGGGGCGCTTCACGAGCGCGCGGGCGATCGCGAGGCGCTGCCGCTGACCGCCCGAGACGGTCGTGCCGCCCTGCGCGATCGGGGCGTCGATGCCCTCGGGCATCGCGCGGACGAAGTCGGCGGCCTGCGCGATCTCGAGCGCCGCCCAGAGCTCGTCATCGCTCGCGTCGGGCTTGCCGAAGCGCAGGTTGCTCGCGACCGTGCCCGAGAACAGGTAGGGGCGTTGCGGCACGAGCCCGATGCGGCTCCACAGCAGGTCGGCATCGAGCTCGCGCACATCGACGCCGTCGACGAGCACCGCGCCGTCGGTGACGTCGAACAGCCGCGGCAGCAGGCTGATGAGCGTCGTCTTGCCCGAGCCCGTGCTGCCGATGATGGCCGTCGTGCGCCCGCGCTCGGCGACGAGGCTCACCCCGTCGAGCACCGGATGCTCGGCCCCCGGGTACGCGAACGACACGTCGCGCAGCTCGACCCGGCCGCTCGCCTCGAGCGTCGTGACGGGGTTCGCCGGCAGCACCACGGAGGACGGCGTCTGCAGCACCTCGCCGATGCGATCGGCTGAGACGGCCGCCCGCGGCAGCAGCACGGCGATGAAGGTGGCCATGAGCACGGCCATGAGGATCTGGATGAGATAGGTGAGGAACGCCGTGAGCGCCCCGACCTGCATGAGCCCCGACTCGATGCGGAACGCCCCGAACCACAGCACGGCCACGCTCGACACGTTGAGCACGAGCAGCACGATCGGGAACATGAGCGCGAACAGCCGCCCCGAGCGCAGCGCGACATCGGTGACAGCTGCGTTGGCATCGGCGAAGCGGTCGACCTCCTGCCGCTCGCGCACGAAGGCCCGCACGACGCGCATGCCTGTCAGCTGCTCGCGCAGCACGCGGTTGACGGTGTCGATGCGCTCCTGCATCACGCGGAACAGCGGCACCGTGCGCACGATGATCGCGCTCACGGCGATGAGCAGCACGGGGATGGCGACGGCCATGATGAGCGAGAGCTCGAGGTCTTGCTGCAGCGCCATGATGACGCCGCCGACGGCGAGGATGGGCGCGCTCACGAGCATCGTGCTCGTCATGAGCACGAGCATCTGCACCTGCTGCACGTCGTTCGTCGTGCGCGTGATGAGCGAGGGGGCGCCGAAGCGGCTCACCTCGCGCTCGGAGAACGCCCCGACGTGCGCGAACACGGCCCCGCGCAGGTCGCGGCCGAGCGCCATGGCGACGCGCGCGCCGAAGTACACGGCCGTGATGGCGCACGCGATCTGCACGAGCGTGATGGCGAGCATCCCCCCGCCGACCTGCAGGATGTAGCCCGTGTCGCCCGTCGCGATGCCGCGGTCGATGATCGCGGCGTTGAGCGCGGGCAGGAAGAGCGAGGCGATCGCCTGCGCGAGCTGGAAGACGACGACGCCCGCGATGAGCCGCCAGTAGGGCCGCAGGTACCGGCGGAGGATGAGTGCAAGCATGGCCTGCCCATTCTTCACCCGCGCGGGCTGTGCGCCCGCCGCGAGCGTGCCGCTCTCAGCGAACGGGGTTCGCCTGAGAAGTACTAATCGCTGTTCGGTGAGGCGTGTCGAGGAAGGTCCGACCTGCGGTCTAGCATTTGGTTTGACTCAAAGGGGAAGAGGCCGTGCAGTTCGATCTTGTGATCACTAACCCACCCTTCCAGGACAGCGTCAATCGCAAGAAGACGCCCCACAAGTTATGGATCGACTTCACCTTAAGCGTGTTCTCGCGGTTGGTACGGGACGGGGGCAGCCTGGTCCAGGTCTCGCCTGCAAGCTTCGCGAGCCCCAGCAACTTGGTGTTGAATCTGATGGAAGAACACCAGACCCACATCATGCGCTGGGGAACTGGCCATCACTTCCCCGAGATCGGCTCTACCTTCAGTGACTACTGGATCGAGAAGAGCCCGAACGACGGGCGGCCGACCCGGGTCGTCGCGGGTGGCGAGCGTTTTGATATCGAACTCGACAGTCGGGTCTTCTATCTCCCCAACGACATCTCGCGATTGGCGCTCTCCATCCACGAGAAAGTGATGTACGCGGATCGACCACGCTTGAGGGTCGAGTGGGACTATGTGACGGCACACAACATCCGTCGATATCGCGAGAATCCGACGCTCGTCGAAGTCGAGGACGCTGAGCACCCGTTCCCGGTCTTCCACACGAACCGATCGACCTGGTGGTCATCAATCCGCCAAGACTGGGCAGACTCGCTCAAGGTCATGTGGACCAGAAGCGGTTACACAAAGCCGTTCTTTGACCCAGGACTGCTCGGCGGGACAGACATGGTCTATTTCGTCAGGGTCGCTTCGATTGACGAGGGGGAACTTCTCGCGCACAACATGAACAGTTCGCTCATGAGATACATCTACAAGAGCGCCAAGTGGTCTGGTTTTGGAAACGAGCGAGTCTTCTCGATGTTGCCGGAGTTGCCTCGGGACCGGCTCCTTTCGGACGCCGACGTCTACGCACACTTCGATCTAGTCCAGGAGGAGGTGGACTATGTCGAAGAGCATTTGGCACCAGGTCGCAGAAAGAGTAAATGAGCACGACTTCATGGCGGGGATTCGCCGTGATCAAGTCCGAGTCGCTGCGACCGCAGAAGTCTTCACTCCGACCGAACTCGTGATCGAGATGCTCCAGTACCTCAATCCTGAGATGCTCGCGCCAGGGAAGTCTGTTCTTGACCCAGCTTGTGGAGATGGTCAGTTTCTTGTTGCCGCGAAGTGGTTCAAGATTCTGCGTTTCGGGATGACTGAGGAAGCCGCGCTCAGAGACATCTACGGGGTGGACGTCATGCGGGACAACGTAGACCTATGCCAGCGACGGCTCGGTGGCGGCACGATTCTCATGGGCAACACGCTTCGTCCCTCAGAACGTCTTCCGCTTCAGAGTATTCACGAACATGAGCAGATGATGATCCTCTTCAGCGAGTCCGCAGAGAAGGACGGCCGGAAGCGCAAACCTCGACTTGGCAAAGTCGGCGTTACTCATCGGGCCGTTGTTGGCGAGACGATGGCATCGACTCTGTTCTAGCTGCCCCCAAACACCCCTGCCGCAGCAAGGTCGAGGTAGAGGTTCGTTGATGTGGCAATCTCTTTACTCTTCCGAGGACGAATCTCTCCCCATTCCAATTCGACCGGCACGCCTTTGTCGACCTTGAGCTGCTTTCCCTGGTAGGGCGGCTTGGGTCGGTGCCATGCGCCATTCGTGTTGATGGTGAGAGGAACATCCGCGGAGACCACGACCGCCCCGTTCGCTTCGAAGGAAAAACGAAGGCTCTGACCCGCCTTCACAACCTTGAAAGTCGTATTGGGATCATTGATCCGGGCGTACAGCTCTCTGAACCGCGGGTTCGTAATGCTGTCTGCAAACTGAAGACCGTCAAAGTAGAGGGCGTCCTCGCCACCGTCCAGATTGGCGCGTTCCAGAAACTTCTGTCTCACCACGTCATGGCCCAAGACGTCAAAAACACTCAAGAGAGTGTCCTGCGCCTGAGGAACGATCTCGGCCACGACGCCCTTGACCGCCGCTTGATCGTAGTAGCGAAGGGTCAGTAGCCGACTCCTTACATGTTGCTGAAGGTCCACGAGCTTCATCAGGAGGGGAGCAAGATCAGCTCGTCCTTCGAAGGCGAGGACTGCATCTCTGTCTTTCGTATTGCTGCCCTTAAAGGACGTATCCGGGGTCCTTGGGTCAACGTAGGTACCCACTCCGTTTCTCTCAAACACAAAACCCGCAGCGAACGAAAGGAAGGTCCCGCTCGACACCTGCGGTCGCTTGACGCCACCTGGCCCGACGTAGTTCTTGAGGCTGACGGCGTACGTGCGACTCGGTTCATCGATCGTGAGAATGAAATCGGCCTTCTTGCCCAGGTTCCGTAGCCGCGCCTCGTCAACCTCGAATGCGAACTTGCTTCCGGGAAAAGCGACTGCGAGCCTTTGCACAAAGGCGGGAACCTGAGCATCGGCGTTCGCCTTGTAGGCCGGGTATCGACTCCCAAAGTCTGAAATCGCCCAGTCCCGATGAGCGATAGCGAGGTAGTCCACGAACTCCTGCCAGAGCTCTTTGGAATGCGGAAGAATCGCGACACCCATTTCCTCAGCGGTCTTCGCCATCAAGTACACGGCATAGAACTCAGCCGCGTCCTGGGTTATGTGTTGATCCCGATCCATAAAGTCAACCCTTCTAGCTCCGGCCCTAAAACGAGAAGGGCTCTTCTTAGGCTACTAAGGGAAGTGAGGATCAGCGCCACCCTGATTTTGACGAACCCGCGACTGGACCGAAGTCTGCTGTGGGCTCACGCGTCGAGCCACTTGTTCTCGAGGTGGTCGGCCGTCACCCGGCGGATGGTGCCCGAGCGCGAGCGCAGCACGATCGACTCGGTCGTGATGATGCCGTTCTCGCGCCGCACGCCGCGCACGAGCTCGCCGTCGGTCACGCCCGTGGCCACGAAGAAGGTGTTGTCGCTGCGCACGAGCTCGTCGGCCTCGTAGACGTGGTCGAACTTCAGCCCGGCGGCGAGCCCGCGGGCGCGCTCCTCGTCGCTGCCCGGCGCGAGACGGCCCTGGATGAAGCCGCCGAGCGCCTTCACGGCGCACGCCGTCGCGACGCCCTCGGGACTGCCGCCGATGCCGACGCACAGGTCGATGCGCGAGTCGTGCCGCGCCGCGTTGATGCCGCCGGCGACGTCGCCGTCGAGGATGAGCCGCGTGCCCGCCCCCGTCGCGCGGATCTCGGCGATGAGCTGCTCGTGCCGCGGCCGGTCGAGCACGGCGACGCGCATCTCGTCGACGGGCTTCTTCTTGGCCGCCGCGAGGGCGCGGATGTTCTCGCCGATCGACTGGCGGATGTCGAGCACGCCGATGCCCTCGTGCCCGGCGACGAGCTTCTCCATGTAGAACACGCTCGAGGCGTCGAGCATCGAGCCGCGGTCGGCGACGGCGATCATCGAGATGGCGTGCCCGCGGCCCGCGGCCGTGAGCGAGGTGCCGTCGATGGGGTCGACGGCGATGTCGCACGCCGGGCCCTGGCCGTTCCCGACCACCTCGCCGTTGAAGAGCATGGGCGCGTTGTCTTTCTCTCCCTCGCCGATGACGACGAGGCCGCTGAAGTTGACGGTGCCCAGGAACTTGCGCATCGCATCCACCGCCGCCCCGTCGGCCGCGAGCTTGTCGCCCTTGCCGATGAAGGGGGCCGAGCGGATGGCGGCCGCCTCGGTCGCGCGCACGAGCTCCATCGCGAGGTTGCGGTCGGGGTGCAGGAACAGGGTTCCGGTCTCAGTAGTCACCACCGCCCCAGGCTATCGGCCGCTGGCTAGACTCGAACCGCTTCCACCCCAGACCAGCACGAGGAGAATCATGCCCATCGCCACCCCCGAGCAGTACGCCGAGATGCTCGACAAGGCCAAGAAGGGCGGGTTCGCCTACCCCGCCATCAACGTGTCGTCGTCGTCGACGATCAACGCGGTGCTGCAGGGGCTCAGCGAGGCCGGCTCCGACGGCATCCTGCAGGTGACGACGGGCGGCGCTGACTACTTCGCCGGCCAGAGCGTCAAGGCGCGCGCCTCGGGCGCCCTCGCCTTCGCCGCGTTCGCGACCGAGGTCGCCAAGAACTACCCCGTCACCGTGGCCCTGCACACCGACCACTGCCCGAAAGACGCGCTCGACGGCTTCGTCATGCCCCTCATCGCCGCCAGTGAGGCCGAGGTCAAGGCCGGCCGCAACCCCATCTTCCAGTCGCACATGTGGGATGGCTCGGCCGTGCCGCTCGCCGAGAACCTCGAGATCGCCCGCGACCTCCTCCCCCGCATGAAGGCCATCCACGCCATCCTGGAGGTCGAGATCGGCGTCGTCGGCGGCGAGGAAGACGGCGTGCAGCACGAGGGCTCGAACGACGCGCTCTACACGACGCTCGGCGACGTCACCGCCGCGGTCGAGGCCCTCGGCCTCGGCGAGCAGGGCCGCTACATGGCCGCCCTCACCTTCGGCAACGTGCACGGCGTCTACAAGCCCGGCAACGTCAAGCTGCGCCCCGAGCTGCTGGCCGAGATCCAGCAGGGCATCCAAGCGAAATATGGCACGGATGCCCTCCCGCTCGACCTCGTCTTCCACGGCGGTTCCGGCTCGACCGACGACGAGATCTCGACGGCCGTGGGGAACGGCGTCATCAAGATGAACATCGACACCGACACGCAGTACGCCTTCAGCCGCTCGGTGGCCGACTCGGTGCTCAAGAACTACGACGGGTTCCTCAAGGTCGACGGCGAGATGGGCAACAAGAAGGTCTACGACCCGCGCGCCTGGGGCAAGACCGCCGAGACCGCGATGGCGAAGCGCGTCGTCGAGGCCACGCAGCAGCTCGGCTCGGCGGGGCACTCGGGCCGCTAGGCCGCCCGACCGCTAGGCGCTCGGCCGGTCGTCGCGATCGCGCGCGACCGGCCCGCCGGGGCTGCCCGGTTCCGGGGTGCGCTGCACCGCCGTGCGCCCGCCGCCCGTGCCGACGACCTCGAACTCGACCGCCGTCACGGGGCCCGAGCGCCAGCGCAGGTTCTCGACCGTCGAGCGCAGGCTGACGTAGTAGGGCGCGAGGAAGGTCTCGCGGCGGCCCTCGGGCAGCGTGCTGAGGATGCGCAGGGCGACGGCAATGCCGCCGCCGCTCGTGCGGCGCAGCTCGACGCGGGCCGAGCCGAGCTGCTGCTCCGGATCGCCGAGCAGGGCGTCGAGCAGGGCGCGCATGGCCGTGCGCTGGGCCAGATCGAGGCCCTCCGCCAGCCGGTCGGGGTCGTCGACCGACACGGCTCGGCCATCGGCGACGCGCTCGATCCACGTGCGGTCGACCTCGCCGGTCAGCTCGCTGCGCAGCCGGTCGGCGATCGCCGCCGCCCGAACCGTGTCGCCGCGCGTGACCGTGCCGCGCTCGAGCACCGCGGCGATGAAGGCCGTGGCCGGCGCAATGCGGGCGCCCGTGATCTGATCGACCGCGGCGATCAGCTCGTCATCGGCAGAGCCGGCAGGCGCGACCTCGAGCGGGCGCTCGCTCCACCGGCTGAGCGCGACCGTGATGGCGCGGATCATGACGATGCCCCCGAGCGCCCCGATGAGGATCGGGAAGAGCGTGATGGCCACGGTCGACAGGGGCGGCCAGCTCGGGTCGTCCGGCACGACGAGCACGAGGGTCACTGCGGCGCCCACTGCGAGCAGGAGCCCGCCGAGGAGGGCCAGTCGCAGCACGGTCGAGTACGGCAGCATCGCGAGCAGCAGCAGCGACACGGCGAGCGGCGCCCACCACAGCTCGAGCGCGAACGCCTCACCGCGATACCCGACCGCCGACACGACGAGCGCCGTCGCCGACAGGGCTACGGCGACGAGCGCGCGCCCGAGCGTGAACTCCCCGCGCCGCGGACGTGAAGCCACGTGCACCCAGAGCAGGGCGAGCACCGCGAGCGCGAGCGCACCCGCCTGCACGAGGGGCCGCGATCCGGCCTGACCGAAGGGTCCGAGCACGACGACGCCGTGCACGAGCACGAGACCGGCCGCCGCGAGCGGAAGGTTCGGCGTCGTGAACCAGCTGAGTGGGTCGGCGTCCCACAGGCTCCGGCGCCATGATCCCGATCTCACGAGCCCGCACCCGATGTCGGAACCGTCATCATGACGGTCGTTCCGTCGGGCCCCGACCAGAGCCGCACGGTGCCGCCGACCTGGACGATGCGCTGCTCGACCGACATGCGCAGGCCGAGGCGGTCGTCGCCCACCTCTGTCGCGGCGAACCCGTGGCCGTCATCGACGATGAGCACGGTGAGGGCGCCATCACGGATGCCCGTCACGAGCTCGGCGCGATCCGTGCCCGCGTGCTTGACGACGTTGTCGAGCGCCGCCCGGGCCGCACCGACCACCGCATGCCGGGTCGCCGCCGGCACCTCGTCTGAGAGCAGCTCGGCGCCGCTCACGTCGACACGCACGCCGCTCCACTGGTACTCGTGGGCGAGCTCGAGCAGGGCATCCCCCAGCGCGCTCCCCGCGGTCGAGGGCGCTGAGGGCTCCGCGACCGTCGCGGCGGCGGCGACCGCGAGGTGATCCTCGAGCACCGATCGGGCGCGCGGCGAGAGCGGGCCCGGCGATCGGGCGATGACGGCGAGATCGGCGAGCACGGTATCGTGCACGAGGCTCGCCGCGCGCTGCTCGAGCAGCCGTCGGCGGTCGGCGCCGAGCACGTCGTCGGCCGCCGAGGCGAGGGGTTCGAGCTGCCGGGAGGCCTGCCGCTGCGCGAGCCCGAGCGTGAGGTATGCCACGAGCGAGATCATGAACACGATGAACGGGCCGGCACCGAGCCCCACCGCGCTGCCGGCGAGGGCGAGCCCCAGCACGACGCTGAGCTGAGCGACGATGTAGGCCGCGATCGACCAGACGACGCCGCTGAGCGCACGACCGCTCACCGCGCCCACGAGGCACACAGCCGTCGCGACGCGGTTGAGCAGGTAGGGCCCCGGGTCGTCGAACACCGGATCGACCGCGAGGGCGATGACGGGAACCGCGACCGAGCAGACCGCCCCGCCCGCGATGAAGAGCACGGCCGTGACGGCGCCCGGGCGCCAGAGCAGCACGAGGGCCAGCAGGCCGATGGCGAGGAAGGGTGCGATGACGAGCGGGATCTGCTCGGTGTAGCCCTGCGCGATGAGCACGTCGGCGACGATCGCCGCGGCGATCACCGCCCCGACCGCTGCGACGACGCGCTGCGTCGTCGCCAGCCCCCGAACGGTGATGCGCGCTGCCACCGCCCGCGGCAGCGCGACGCTCGTCATGGCCGCTCGCTGTCGACGTCGAAGGTGACGACGAGCGACTCGCCGCCCCGCCACTCGATACGCCGCACGACCGACTTCACGGTCAAATAGTACGGCGCGAGCACCGCCGTCCGGCGGCCCTCCGGCAGGGCGAGTCCGACCGTGACGGCCACGGCGACGGCATCGTCGGCGGCGGGCGCCAGGTCGAGACGGGCCCCGAATACCCCCGCCTCGGGGTCGCTGAACAGCCCGTCGACGAGCGCGATGATGGCGGCCCGCTGGTCGACGGTGATCGTGTCGGCGAGGCGGAACGGGTCGGTCACGTACACCGGTCGGCCGGCGACGTGCGCCGCGAGCCAGCTCTGGTCGCCGCGCTCGACGAGCGCTCTGCGCATGTCGCGCGCGAGGCGGGCCGCTGCGCGGCGGTCGCGGTCGTGCAGCGCCGGCGCACCCTCGAGGCGCTCGAGGAAGGGCACGACCGCGGTCGAGAACCGCCCCCCGGTGATGCGGTCGACGACCGCGGCCGCGGGCTCGACCGCGTCGTCATCGGGTGCCGAGCCGCCGATGCCCCGACGCCAGCCCAGCACCGCCGTCACGAGCGTGCGATTGAGCACGATGCCGCCGATCACGGCGAAGACGGGCGTCGAGGTGATGACGACGACGTCGGCGATCGGCAGGTCGCTGCCGCGCTCGGCCGCGACGAACCCCGCGGCGGTCGCCGTCGCGGCGACCACGAGCAGTGCTCCGGGCACGAAGACCCGCCCCGCCACGAAGGGGCTCGTCGCCATGACGATGAGGGATGCGCAGACGGGCGCCCACCACAGCTCGAGGGCGAACAGGGGGTCGGCGGGCGACGGCAGCAGGGCATCCACGACGGGGAAGACCGCTCGCCGGTCGACGAGCGCGAGCGCCGACATCATGACGGCGAGCGACGCGAGGCCGAAGATGAGGGCCGCGCGCCGGGTGCGGAAGCGATCGCGGGAGGGCAGAGCCCCCCGGTGGATCGCGTAGGCCGCGCCCGTCATGACGACGACGACGACGAACTGGAACGCCGGCCGGTACCCGCCCTGGCCGCCGATGAGCACGGCCGAGAGCCCGAACAGGGCGATGGCGAGCGTGACCCAGCTGCTCACGAGCGACGACGTGAGCCAGCTCAGGGTGTCGATGTCGAGCGACGAGCGCCGCCACCAGCTGAGGGTGTCGAGGCGCCGCGGTGCCGCGGTGCCGGTCACGACGCCGCCTCGATCGGCACCGACAGCATGACCGTCGTGCCGGACTCGTTCGACCACACGCGCGCGGCCCCGCCGACGCGTGTGAGCCGCCCGTGGATCGACTCGCGAAGCCCCAGCCGGTCGTCGGCCACCTCGTCGACCGCGAAGCCGCTCCCGCCGTCGACGACGAGCACGGTGACGGCGCGCGCCGTGCGGCCGACCGTCACCTCGGCGCGATCGGTGCCCGCGTGGCGCAGCACGTTCTCGAGCGCGGCCGTCATCGCCGCGAGCACGGCCTCGCTCGCGGGCTCGCTCACGACCGGGGCTCCGGCGAGGATCTCGGCTCCGGTGAGGTCGACGCGCAGCCCGCGCCAGCGCAGGTCGTCGACGATCGCGAGCATGCGCGCCGCGACCGAGCCCTCGACGGGGGCGGCGCTCACCACACCGACCGAGGTCGCGGTCGCCTGGGCCACGGCATCCAGATCGCGCCGGATGCCCTGCCGCACCCGGTCGTCGAGCCGGGCGTCGTCGCGCTCGAGCAGCGTGAGCGAGGCGAGCACGGTGTCGTGCACGAGCGCCGCGGCCGCGCGCTCGCGCTGCCGGGCCGCGTTCTGGCGGCGCGAGAGCGCCGCGGCATCTGGCAGCTCGGGAACCCGATCGCGCCGCCGCCGCCCGCCGATCGCGATGACCGCGTAGGCCACGATCATGATGATGGCGTCGACGAGGCGGTCGGGCGAGAGGGCGAGCGGGCGACCGGCGATGAGGTGCCCGGCGACGAGCGAGACCGTTCCGGCCAGCAGCCCGACCCCCACCCAGAGCACGCCGTCGGCCGCGCTCGGCCGCACGGCGCCGATGAACAGCAGGGCCCAGGCGAGCGACTCGACGAGGAACAGCCCGCGCGACTGCTCGGGGGTGTACGCGGTGAGCAGCGTCGCGACGAAGCCCGTGCCGGCGATCGTGCCGATCACGACCAGCGCGCTCGCGACGGGCACGGTGGGGCGTACCACGAGCACGACCGCGGTCGCGAACGCGGGCGACCACCACAGCAGCAGGGCCAGCAGGGCGCTCGCGTCGCTCGAGCGCACGGCGACCTCGATCATGAGCGCGAGCACGAGCAGCAGCGAGACGGGGCCGATGACTCTCTGGGCCGAGCCGAGACCGCGCACGAGGGCAGCGGCCGTGACCTCCCGCGGCGGCGGCGCGGGTCGCACCGGGGGCGGGGCGGTCGCGCTCATCGCGGTCAGCCGATCAGCCGCTGATACGCCCGCCGAGCGCGCGCTCGTCGACGTTGCCGTCTTTATCGCGACGCAGCTCCTTCGGCAGCGAGAACTGCAGGTCCTCCTCCGCCGTCTTGACCTCGTCGATCGCGTCGAAGCCGGCGTCGCGTAGGTCGGCGAGCACCTGCTCGACGAGCACCTCGGGCACGCTCGCGCCGCTCGTGACGCCGACGGTCGCGACGCCGTCGAGCCAGGCCTGCTCGATCTCGCTCGCGTAGTCGACGCGGTACGCGGCCTTCGCGCCGTACTCGAGCGCGACCTCGACGAGGCGAACGCTGTTCGAGCTGTTGGCCGAGCCCACGACGATCACGAGGTCGGTCTCGGGCGCGACCTTCTTGATCGCCACCTGGCGGTTCTGGGTGGCGTAGCAGATGTCGTCGCTCGGCGGGTCTTGCAGGTGCGGGAACCGCGCGCGCAGGCGCCGCACGGTCTCCATCGTCTCGTCGACGCTCAGCGTCGTCTGCGAGAGCCAGATGAGCTCGTCGGCCTCGGGCACCTCGACGGTGTCGGCCTCGTCGGGCGTGCCGATGAGGATCATGCGCTCGGGGGCGTGGCCCATCGTGCCCTCGACCTCCTCGTGGCCGGCGTGGCCGATGAGCAGGATGCGGTAGTCCTGCTTCGCGAAGCGCACGGCTTCGCGGTGCACCTTGGTCACGAGCGGGCAGGTGGCGTCGATCGCGAGCAGGTCGCGGTCGGCGGCGCCCTGCACGACGGCGGGGCTCACGCCGTGCGCCGAGAACACGATGTGCGAGCCGGTCGGAACCTCGTCGACCTCGTCGACGAAGATCGCGCCCTGCTTCTCGAGCTCGCTCACGACGTGCACGTTGTGCACGATCTGCTTGCGCACGTAGACGGGCGCGCCGTACTGCTCGAGCGCCTTCTCGACGGCGATGACCGCCCGGTCGACGCCTGCGCAGTAGCCGCGCGGCGCGGCGAGCAGCACGCGCTTCGGGCGGTCGACCTCGACCGGCCGCAGCCGCTCGCGCCGCTGCGGGATGACGGGTGCGGTCAGGGTCGAGCCCAGGGCGCCGTTCGAGATCGTGCTCACGGGCCCAGTCTACGAGGGGCCGTCTGCGCGAATCCCCTATTCGACGTCGCGCCGCTGCGTCGTGAGCGCGGCCGCGAGCAGCAGGCCGCCGGCGAGGGCGGCGAGCACGAGGCCGCCCTGCCACCAGAGCAGGGCATCCACCGGCGCCGAAGGCGCGCTCGGATCGAGCGCCCCGAGCGAGCTCAGGATGCCCGCCCCGACGAGCGCGTCGGTCGCCGACCCCGGCAGGAAGCGCCCGAGCGAGGCCGACCACTCCCACACGCTCGCCACGAGCCGCAGGATCGGCTCGACGAACTGCGTGAACGCGAGCACGATGACGATCGCCGCGATCTGGCTCGTCAGCAGGGCGCCGAGCCCGAGTCCGAGCAGCGACCACAGGGCGGTGGCGACGAGGGTGCGCAGCAGCACGCCGATGACCTCCGGCTCGCCGAGTGCGGGGTCCTCCCCGAGTGCCGCGAGCACGGGGGCGCCGAGGCCGACGGAGCCGATGAGGCCGAGCACGCCGTAGAGCGCGCCCATGAGCGCGGCGACGATCGCCTTCGCGGTGAGCACGATGCCGCGGCGCGGCTGCGCGAGCACGGTCGGGGTGAGCGTGCCGTGGCGGTACTCGGTCGTGGCGAGCAGGGCGCCGAAGAGCAGCGGGATGACGAGGCCGACGGCCGTGACGCTGCTGTAGACGAGGTTCGCGGTGTCGACCGGGTCGAGCGCTGGAGCCGGGGCGCCGGTGCCGGCACCGGCGAGCTGCGCCCCGAGATCGCTGACGAAGAATGCGAGGCCCGCCGCCGTCATGCCGACGTAGGCGACCATGATGAGGCCGAGCAGCCACCAGCTCTTCAGCGAGAAGACCTTGGCGAGCTCGGCGGCCGTCGCGCGGCCGAGGGAGGCGAGGACGCTCATGCGGCGCTCCCCTCGCTCGCGGCAGGGGCAGTGCCCGTGGCTTCATCGGCGGTGAGGGCGAGGAAGACCGACTCGAGCCCGTCGCCCTCGTCGCTCAAGTGCGTGAGCGCGACGCCTGCGTCGCGCGCGACCTCGCCCGTACGCGCGGCGTCGAGGCCGAGCACCGTCAGGCCCGCGGCGCCGGGCTCGACGGTGGCGCCGGCGCGCGTCAGGGCATCCGCGAGCGCCGCCCGATCGGTCGCATCGACGCGCACGCGCGAGGTTCCCGCCTCGAGGGCCTCGAGCGTGCCGTCGAACACGATGCGGCCGTGACGGATGACCACTACGTCGTCGACCGTCTGCTGCACCTCGCTCAGCACGTGGCTCGAGAGCAGCACCGTGCGGCCCTCGGCCGCGAGCGAGCGGAGCAGGCCGCGCATCCAGCGGATGCCGTCGGGGTCGAGGCCGTTGATGGGCTCGTCAAGCACGAGCGCGGCGGGGTCGCCGAGCAGCGCGCTCGCGAGCCCGAGGCGCTGCCGCATGCCGAGCGAGTAGCCGCCGACCGCGCGCCGCGCCGCCTCGGTGAGCCCGACCTGCGCGAGCACGTGATCGACGCGCGCGCGATCGATGCCCCCCGCGATCGCGAGCTGCAGCAGGTGGTTGCGGCCGCTGCGGCCGGGGTGGAAGACGTCGGCCGAGAGCGAGGCGCCGACCCGCCGCGCGGGCGCCTCGAGGTCGCGGTAACGGCGGCCGTCGATGAGCGCGGCTCCCGCGGTGGGGCGATTGAGGCCGAGCAGGATGCGCAGGGTCGAGGTCTTTCCGGCGCCGTTAGGGCCGAGGAAGCCCGTGACGCGGCCCGGCGCCGCCGCGAACGAGACGTCGCGCAGCGCGGTCACCTCGCCGTAGACCTTCGTCAGCGAATCGATCGTGAGCGGGGTGGGGGTGACCATGGGGCTCCAGGGATGCGGGCGCCGGTTCGTCGGCACTGTCGACTACCCTGGCGAAGGCCGCCGATCGACGCAAGGAGGGCCCCGTGACCGACGCCCCCTCGTTCTCTGCGGCGCCCGCTCCGTCGAGCGCCGACGCGCCGTGGCCGGTCGGCCAGCTCTCGGCGAAGCTCAAGGAGTACATCGACCGCCTCGGCCAGGTCTGGGTCGACGGCGAGATCGCGCAGTGGGGCGTCTCGGGCGGCAACGTCTACGGCAAGCTCAAAGACGTCAGCATGGATGCGACCGTCTCGTTCGTCATCTGGTCGTCGGTGCGCGCGACGCTGCCCGAGGGGCTCGGTCAGGGCGATCGCGTCACCGCCCTCGTCAAGGCCAACTGGTGGGTCAAGGGCGGCACGCTCACGATGCAGGTCTCGCAGATGCGCCGCGTCGGCCTGGGCGACCTGCTCGAGCGGCTCGAGCGCCTGCGCGCGACCCTCGCCGCCGAAGGCCTCTTCGCCGCCGAGCGCAAGAAGGCCCTGCCCTTCCTGCCGCAGTGCATCGGGCTCGTGACGGGGAAGGACAGCGACGCGGAGAAAGACGTCATCCGCAACGCGCAGCTGCGGTGGCCCTCCGTGCGGTTCCGCGTCGTGCACGCCGCTGTGCAGGGTGACAAGGCGGTCGCCGAGGTCACGGCGGGCATCCGGCAGCTGGATGCCGACCCCGAGGTCGACGTCATCATCGTCGCTCGGGGCGGAGGCGACTTCCAGAACCTGCTGCCGTTCAGCGACGAGGGCCTCGTGCGCGCGGCCGCGGCCTGCGAGACGCCGCTCGTGAGCGCGATCGGCCACGAGAACGACCGGCCGCTGCTCGACGAGGTCGCCGACCTGCGCGCCTCGACGCCGACCGACGCCGCCAAGCGCGTCGTTCCCGACGTGAGCGACGAGCTCGCCCGGGTGCAGCAGGTGCGCTCGCGCATGCTCACGCGCGTCACGGGCGCGATCGCGACCGAGGTCGATCGCATCGCGGCCATCCGCTCGCGCCCCGCGCTCGCCTCCTCCGCGTGGATCGTCGAGACCCGCGCCGACGAGCTGACCCGCGCCGTCGCCCGCGGCGTCGAGCTGACGAGCCGGCTGCTCGAACGCGCCCGCGTCGACATCGACGAGCGCCGCTCGCAGCTGCGCGCGCTCTCGCCGCAGCGCACGCTCGACCGCGGCTACGCCATCGCGCAGACCGCCACGGGCGCCGTCATCCGCTCGGCCGCCGCGGTGGCGACGGGCGACGCGCTCGTGCTGACGCTCGCCGACGGCCGGCTGGCCGCGCGCGCCGAGGCCCCCGTCGCCGGGCCCGATGGTGCGGCACCGGCTCCCACGACTCCCGAAGGAAGGCCCGCCTAGCATGAGTGACGTGACCGCACCCGACCCCGCCGACATCGCCGGCCTCAGCTACGAGCAGGCGCGCGACGAGCTCGTGCGCGTCGTGAGCGAGCTCGAGCAGGGCGGCGCGACGCTCGAGCAGTCGATCGCGCTGTGGGAGCGCGGCGAGGCCCTCGCCCGCCGCTGCGAGGAGTGGCTCATCGGCGCGAAAGAGCGGCTCGACGCGGCGCGCGCGGCCGCCGAGGCGTGACCTCGATGACCGACGCGAACAGCGCCGCCGACCGGCCCGAGACTCCCGAGGAGAAGGCCGACCGCGTCGCCGAGGCCCGGCGCAAGCGCCGCGCCAACCAGACCACCCGCAACCTCATCGGCTCGCTCGTCGCCTCGCTCGGCATCGTGCTCTTCCTCGTACTGGTCGTCGTGCGCCCCGACCCCGCCCCGCTCGCGATCGACTACGTCGCCGCCGCGGCCGAGGCTCAGGCGAGCCTCGGCACGGCGGTCATCGCCCCCGTCGTGCCGCCCACCTGGAGCGCCAACCGCGCCGAGCTCGCGGGCAGCGGCGGCGTCGACGAGTGGACCATCGGGTTCATCACGGCCGACCGCACCTTCCTCGGCCTGCTGCAGGGCTTCACCGACGAGCAGAGCTGGTTGCGGGATGCTCTGCGCGACCCGGGCGAGGGCGAGGGCGTGCGCATCGCCGAGGTCGACTGGCAGCTCTACGACCGCCGCGGCGTCGACGGGGTCGGGCTGCGTGAGATCGCGCTCGTCACGAGCACGGCCGAGAGCACCATCGTGCTGTACGGCACGGCCTCCGACGCCGATCTCGAACTGCTCGCCACGGCCGTCGCGGCCGAGCTGCCCGCCGCCGACTAGCGCCCGGGCGACTACGCTCGGAAGCCGCACCGTCCGCCCCGAGTCCGCCCAGGAGCCTGATGCCGATGACACGCCGCACGCCCGCCCAGGTCTGGCGCGAGATGGAGCGGGGCAACGCGCGCTTCGTCGCGGGTGAGCCCCAGCATCCCCGGCAGGACGTCGACCGACGGGCCGAGCTCGCCAGCTTCCAGGCACCCCACGCCGCGCTCTTCGGGTGCAGCGACTCGCGGCTCGCGGCCGAGATCATCTTCGACAAGGGCCTCGGTGACCTCTTCGTGGTGCGCAATGCGGGCCAGGTCATCAGCGACAGCGTGATCGGCTCGCTCGAGTACTCCGTCGCCGTGCTGAAGGTGCCGCTCATCCTCGTGCTCGGCCACGACGAGTGCGGGGCCGTCGCCGCCGCGATCGACTCGGTCGACGCCGACTCCGCCCCGCTGCCCGTGCACATCCAGGGCCTCGTCGACCAGATCATGCCCGCGGTCGAGCGCGTGCGGCTCGCCGCCGGCTCGCCCGACGCCGCGGGCGTCGACGCCCTCGAGGTGGGCCGCGAGCACTTGCGCGACACCGTCGGGGCCCTGCTCGCCTCGAGCGAGCTCATCAGCGACGAGGTCGCGGCCGGTACGCTGGCCATCGTGGGTGCGAACTACCGCCTTCGCGAAGGCCGGGTCGTGCCCGACGTCGTCGTCGGTCAGCTCTAGCGCTGCCCCACCTCAGCCCGAGCCGACCGCCTGCCACCGCGACCGCCCCTGCGAACCCCTCCCGTCATCAGAAGGAACACACCGCCGTGAGCACTGACACCGACTTCCGCATCGAGCACGACACCATGGGCGAGGTGCGCGTGCCGCGCAGCGCCCTGTACCGCGCGCAGACGCAGCGCGCCGTCGAGAACTTCCCCATCTCGGGCTCGGGCCTCGAGAGCGGCCAGATCATCGCCCTCGCGCAGATCAAGCGCGCGGCCGCGATCGTCAACGCCGAGCTGGGCATCCTGGATGCCCAGCTCGCGCAGGCCATCGTCGGTGCCGCCGACCAGATCATCGGCGGGGCGCACCACGACCAGTTCCCCGTCGACACCTACCAGACCGGCTCGGGCACCTCCTCGAACATGAACATGAACGAGGTGCTCGCGACGCTCGCCTCGACGGATGCCCTGCCGGTGCACCCCAACGACCACGTCAACGCCTCCCAGTCGTCGAACGACGTCTTCCCGACCTCGGTGCACCTCGCCGTCACTGCGGCGCTGCTGCGCGACCTCATCCCCGCGCTCGAGCACCTCGCGGGCGCCCTCGAGGTCAAGGCCGAGCTCTGGAAGACGGCCGTCAAGGCCGGTCGCACCCACCTCATGGACGCGACCCCGGTCACCCTGGGGCAGGAGTTCGCCGGCTACGCGCGGCAGATCCGCCTCGGCATCGCGCGCGTGCAGGCGACGATCGAGCGCGTCGCCGAGGTGCCGCTCGGCGGCACGGCGACGGGCACGGGCATCAACACCCCGCTCGGCTTCTCGCAGAAGGTCATCGCCGAGCTCGCGAGCTCGACGGGCCTGCCCATCACCGAGGCGCTCGACCACTTCGAGGCGCAGGGCGCCCGCGACGGCCTCGTCGAGGCCTCGGGCGCGCTGCGCGTGCTCGCCGTCTCGCTCACGAAGATCTGCAACGACATCCGCTGGATGGGCTCGGGCCCGAACACGGGCCTCGCCGAGCTGCACATCCCCGACCTGCAGCCGGGCTCGTCGATCATGCCCGGCAAGGTCAACCCCGTCGTGCCCGAGGCCGTGCTCATGGTCTGCGCGCGCGTCATCGGCAACGACGCCACGATCGCGTGGGCGGGCGCCTCGGGCTCGTTCGAGCTCAACGTCGCCATCCCCGTCATGGGCACCTCGCTGCTCGAGTCGATCCGCCTGCTCGCGAACTCGACACGTGTGCTCGCCGACAAGACCGTCGACGGCCTCGAGGCCAACCTCGAGCGGGCGCGCGCGCTCGCCGAGAGCTCGCCCTCGATCGTCACGCCGCTCAACCGCGTCATCGGCTACGAGGCCGCGGCGAAGATCGCCAAGCACTCGGTCGCGAAGGGGCTCACGATCCGCGAGGCCGTCATCGACCTCGGCTTCGTCGAGCGCGGCGAGGTCGCGCTCGAGCAGCTCGACAGCGCGCTCGACGTGCTGAGCATGACGTCGCCCGGCCTGTAGCGCCCCCGAGCGCACAGAGAGCATCCCGAACCGGAGCGGGTCGCGCAGAAGCGGCCCGCGCCGGATTCGATTCCTCTGATCCGCACCACCGGTTCGAGAAGCACTCGTGCCCGGCGCGAGCCTGAGCCCACGCTACCGCGCGGGCCCGTGCGACCGGGTCAGGCGAGCTCGTTGCCCTCGAGCAGCTCGGTGACGAGCGCGGCGATCGCGCTGCGCTCGCTGCGCGTGAGGGTGATGTGGCCGAACAGCCCGTGGCCCTTGAGCGTCTCGATGACGCTCGCGACGCCGTCGTGGCGGCCGACCCGCAGGTTGTCGCGCTGAGCGATGTCGTGGGTCAGCACCACCTTCGAGTTCTGGCCGATGCGGCTCAGCACCGTCAGCAGCACGTTGCGCTCGAGCGACTGCGCCTCGTCGACGATCACGAAGGCGTCGTGCAGCGAGCGGCCGCGGATGTGCGTGAGCGGCAGCACCTCGAGCAGCCCGCGGTCGATGACCTCGTCGAGCACGTTCTGCGAGACGACCGAGCCGAGCGTGTCGAACACGGCCTGCGCCCAGGGGTTCATCTTCTCGCCCGCGTCGCCCGGCAGGTAACCGAGCTCCTGCCCGCCGACGGCGTACAGCGGCCGGAAGACCATGATCTTGCGCTGCTGCTGCCGCTCGAGCACGGCCTCGAGGCCCGCGCACAGGGCGAGGGCCGACTTGCCGGTGCCGGCGCGGCCGCCGAGCGAGACGATGCCCACCTGAGGGTCCATGAGCAGATCGATCGCGAGGCGCTGCTCGGCCGAGCGGCCGTGCAGGCCGAAGATGTCGCGGTCGCCGCGCACGAGCGCGATCTCGTCGTCGCCGACGACACGGCCGAGGGCCGAGCCGCGGTCGCTGTGGATGACGAGCGAGGTGTTGACCGGGAGGTCGCGCACGACGGGGGTGCGCAGCACCTCGCGGTCGTAGAGCTGCGCCATGTGATCGCTCGAGAGCGTGATGTCGGCCATGCCCGTCCAGCCGCTGTCGACGGCGAGCTCGGCGCGGTACTCCTCGGCGGCGAGGCCGATCGACGAGGCCTTGACGCGCAGCGGCAGGTCTTTCGAGACGACGACCACATCGAGGCCGTCGTTCGAGAGGTTCATGGCCACGGCGAGGATGCGCGAGTCGTTGTCGCCCAGCTGGAGCCCGCTCGGCAGCACCGACTGGTTCGAGTGGTTGAGCTCGACGCGCAGCGAGCCGCCCGTGTCGCCCACGGCGATCGGGAAGTCGAGGCGCTCGTGCTGCACGCGCAGCTCGTCGAGGTTGCGCAGCGCCTGGCGCGCGAAGTACCCGATCTCGGGGTCGTTGCGCTTCGCCTCGAGCTCGGCGATCACGACGACCGGCAGCACCACCGCGTGCTCGGCGAAGCGGAAGAGCGCTTTCGGATCGCTCAGCAGCACCGACGTATCGAGAACGTACGTGCGCTGGGCCACCTCGCTCTCGCCGCTCGTGATCGACGGGTTCTGACGGGAGGTCTTCGCAGCGGCCACCGGTGCTCCATCCCCGGGGACGCGGGCGACCCCGGACCAGTTGTGTGCGGTTCGGCCGGGAGTCTCAGGACGATCGTTCCGGCCGCCCCGATCGGGCGCGATACCCGATGAGCGTCACGCTATGCCCGGGCGCTCCCCGGGCCGGGAGCGACACGCGCGGGACACCGAGCCGTCACATTCGGCGGCCCGGCAAGCACCGAGCCGTCACATTCGGCGCGCTGCTCGGCGCGTCAGACCCCGGTCATCGTCGAGAACTCGGCGAGGGAAGCCCGGAACTGGTCGAAGGTCTCGTCGCCCGTCGACACGTGCGCGCCGAGGCGCACGCGGCCCGCGCGCACCGTCACCGAGACGCCGTGGTTGTGCAGCGCCGCCGCGAGCGCGCCGACGAACTCGGGGTGGGGTTCGAGCACGACGATGCCCGCGCGCTCGGCCGGCTCGCGCGGCGAGACGACCTCGACGCCCGCGTCGTCGGCGATCTCGATGAGGCGCGCCGTGCGCTCGTCGATCGCCTCTCGGATGCTCGGCACACCGGCGGCCATGACCGCGTCGACCGCCCCGGCCAGGCGGGCTTGCGCGAACGCGTCGGCGTAGCCCACGCGGAACGCCGAGGCGTCGGCCGCTGGCTCGACGATGTCGTGCAGCAGCTCGGGGCTGCCGTGCGCGAGCCAGCCCGACCAGACGGGCGTGAGCTGCTCCCGGGCACGGTCGCTCAGGGCGAGGAAACCGGTGCCCTGACCCGCACGCAGCCACTTCTGGCCGCCCGAGGCGATGACGTCGGCGACCTCCCAGGGGGCATCCACGATGCCGGCGCCCTGGATGGCGTCGACGATGAGCAGTCGGTCGCCGATCACCTGGCGGATTCCTTCGAGGTCGACGAGGTGGCCGGTGCGGTAGTCGACGAGGCTCACCACCACGGCGACGACACTGGAGGCCAGCTGATCACGAACGACGCCGGGGGTGACACGCTCGTGCTCGGGCGTGATGACATGCGGCACGAGCACGCCGAGGGCCTCGGCGGCGCGGGCCATGGCGTAGCCGACCGAGGGGAACTCGCCCGACGAGGCCGCCACGCCGCCCGTGAGCCCGAACATGACGTGCATGAGGGCCTGGCTCGTGCTCGGCTGGAACACGACCTGATCGGGGCGCGTGCGCACGAGGCTCGCGACCGAGGTGCGCACGCGCTCGTCGTGGTCGTCGAGCGTCGCGAACGAGCCGAAGCGCGCGTGCGAGAGCACGTCGGCGATGGCGCGCTCTTCAGCGAGCGCGTGCTCTCCGATGGGCGACAGCCGGGGGTGATCGAGGTAGCCGGGCTCTTCGGCGAAACCGGCGACGTACGCGTCGAGTTCCGACACGGCTACTGCCCGAACCGTCGCTGGCGGCGCGCGAAGTCGCGCAGGGCACGCAGAAAGTCGACCTCGCGCAAATCGGGGCCGAGCGCTTCGACGAAGTAGAACTCGCTGTACGCGCTCTGCCACAGCATGAAGTCGCTCAGCCGCTGCTCGCCCGAGGTGCGAATCACGAGATCGGGGTCGGGCTGGCCGCCCGTGTAGAGGTGCTCGGCGATGCGCTCGGGAGTGATCTCGTCGGCGAGATCGTCGAGGCCGCCGCCGCGCTCGGCGTGCTGGTGCACGATCGAGCGCACGGCGTCAGCGATCTCGCGGCGCCCGCCGTAGCCGACGGCGAGGTTGACGTGGAGGCCGGGATGCTCAGCGGTGCGCGCCTCGGCGGCTTCGAGTTCTGCGAGCAGGCCGCCGGGGAGCCCTTCGCTCGTGCCCACGTGCTGCACGCGCCAGTCACGGAAGTGCGAGAGCTCTTCTGCGAGATCGGCGATGATGTGGGTGAGGCCGTCGAGCTCGTCTGCATCGCGGCCAGTGAGATTGTCGGTCGACAGCAGGTACAGCGTCGCGACACCGATTCCGGCGTCGTCGCACCAGGTCAGAAACTCACGCATCTTCTGCGCGCCAGCCCGGTAGCCGTGATCGCTCGTGCCCCCGAACTGCCGCGCCCAGCGACGATTGCCATCGATGATCATGGCGACATGGCGGGGGTGGGTCGCGTCGACGAGCTGCCGACGGAGACGGCGCATATACAGCTGGTAGAGCAGGCCGTCACCCCGGGGAGCTCTGGACGATCGCACAGGCCTACGGTAGTCCACTGCGCCGTGGTTGTGGCGGGCATCCAACCGCGGCACTCGACACGGGCGGCTCCCGTATCATCACCGCATGAGCTCCCCCTCCGATGCCGAGACCACGCCGGCCGAGGTCGACGACGAACCCGGCGCCGACCTTCCGAACGTTCCCCTGCTCGAAGAGTCGATCGAGTACGCGGCGCTCGAGCCGAAGCCGACCTGGCGGGGGCTCATCCACGCGGCGACGTTCCCGCTCGCGATCGTGCTCGGCGTCGTGCTCATCGTCGTCGCCGACGGGCCAGCGGCGCGCTGGTCGAGCGCCGTGTTCGTGGCCTCGTCGCTTCTGCTGTTCGGCATCTCGGCGACGTACCACCGCTTCACCTGGAGCGATCGCACCCGCGTGCTCTTGAAGCGCTTCGACCACGCCAACATCTTTCTCTTGATCGCCGGCACGTACACGCCGCTGTCGATCATGGCCCTACCGCCCGAGAAGGGGTACCTGCTGCTCGTGCTGGTGTGGAGCGGCGCGTTGCTCGGCATCGGGTTCCGCGTGTTCTGGATCAACGCTCCGCGCTGGGCCTACGTTCCGCTCTACGTGATGCTCGGCTGGGCAGCCGTGCTCTACATCGTCGACCTCTTCACGGCGAACGCGGCCATGATGGTGCTCGTGATCGTCGGCGGTCTCGCCTACACGGCGGGCGCGGTGATCTACGGCATGAAGAAGCCGAATCCGGTGCCGGGAGTGTTCGGGTTCCACGAGATCTTCCACACCCTCACGGTCGTGGCGTTCTTGTGCCACTGGACGGGTGTGCTGCTCGTCGCCCTCGACCCGCCCTTCGGCGGCTAGCGCCGCCTAGCGGTCGGCGGGCTGCTCGGGCTCGGGCTCGGCGGGCCCGCCCTCGGCGATCATCGCCTGCTCGGCCTCGAGCCGCTCGCGCACCTCGCCGCGGTAACGCACTCGTCGGATGCGGCGGGTCATGTCGACGAGCAGGAAGATGACGGCGATCGCCACGAGCGCGATCGCGACGAAGCCCGCGACCCCCGGCGTGACCGTGTTGGGGTCGAAGTCGGGCGGCGTGCCGGGGTCGTCGATCGGGTTCGGGCCGATGCCCGTCGGAAGCAGCACGGCTGCGAGGGGGTACCAGATCACGGGATGCTCCAAAATCGGTCGGACGGTCGGGCCGGTTGAGAGAACCCTCACCTCGGCGCTCTACGCTGATCACCAGGGTAGCGATCGCACCTGAGCGGCCCACCGGGCCGCGCCGCACGAGGGAGGACCGGCCGCCGTGAGCAGCCCGCAGCAGCGACTCGACGAGCGCTACGGTCGCACCGCGGGCGCCGAGCGTCGCACGCGCACCGCCATGATCGTCGCGGGTGTCGTGTTCGCCGTCGTCTTCACGGCCTGGGTCGTGTGGGGCGGACTCTCGGGCACGAACGCCGAGCTGGAGACGCGCGAGCTCGGCTACGCGAACGTCACCGACCGCTCGATCGACGTGCGCTGGGAGGTCTCCGTCGAGCCGGGCACGGCCGTGTCGTGCGCCGTTCAGGCCCTCAACGAGAGCTTCGGCATCGTGGGCTGGAAGGTCGTCGACCTGCCGCCCTCGACCGAGCGCACGCGCGTGCTCGTCGAATCGCTGCGCACCGCCGAGCGGCCCGTCACGGGTTTGCCCTACCGGTGCTGGCTCCCGTAGCATCGCCGGAATCGAGAAACAGAACCGGCCCGCGGGCCGGTTCTGCTGCGTCAGGAGGGGATTGCCATGAACGACACCGCGGGCACGACCACGCAGTGGCTCACGCAGGAGGCGCACGACCGCCTCGCGGCCGAGCTCGAGCACCTCTCGACGGTCGGGCGCACCGAGATCGCCAAGCGCATCGAGGCGGCGCGCGAGGAGGGCGACCTCAAGGAGAACGGCGGCTACCACGCCGCGAAGGACGAGCAGGGCAAGATCGAGGCGCGCATCCGCACCCTCACCGAGCTGCTGCGCACGGCCGTCGTCGGCGTGCCGCCCACGGCGCACGGCGTGGTCGAGCCGGGCACCGTCGTGACCGCCACGATCCTCGGCGATGAGGAGCGCTTCCTGCTCGGCAACCGCGAGATCGTCGGCGACGAGAGCGACATCGACGTGTACAGCGAGGCGAGCCCGCTCGGCCAGGCGATCCTCGGCGCGAAGATCGGCGATACCGTCAGCTACACGGCGCCCAACGGCAAGGAGATCGCCGTGACGATCGTCGACGTGAGCACCTACACGGGCTAGAGCGTCGTCCGCGGGTCGTACCCCGCGACGCGTCAGCGTCGCGCGCGAACGCTACAACGTCGTCCGCGGGTCATATCCTGCCTCGCGCAACGCACCGATGACCTGCTCGGCGTGCTCGGGCCCGCGCGTCTCGATGTGCAGCTCGAGCTCGACCTGGCTGATCGCGAGCCCCGAGCCGTGACGCGTGTGCAGCACCTCGACAACGTTGGCGTTCTGGTCGGCGATGATCTCGCTCGTGCGCGCGAGCTGGCCGGGCCGGTCGGGCAGCGGGATGCGCAGCTTGAGGTACCGCTCGGAGGCGGCGAGACCGTGGGCGATGACGCGCTCCATGATGAGCGGGTCGATGTTGCCGCCCGAGAGCACGACGACGGTCGGCCCGCTCGCCGTGATCTTGCCGGTCATGATCGCCGCGACCCCGACGGCGCCGGCCGGTTCGACGACCATCTTGGCGCGCTCGAGCAGCACGAGCATCGCGCGCGCGATGTCGTCGTCGTCGACCGTCACGACCTCGTCGACGGCATCCCGCACGATCTCGAAGTTGAGCTTGCCGGGCTTGGCGACGGCGATGCCGTCGGCGATCGTGGGCGAGATCGTGATCTCGGTGACGACCCCCGCGGCGAGCGAGACGGGGTACGCGGCCGCATTGGCCGCCTGCACCCCGATGACGCGGATGCTGCGCCCGAGCTCGGCCGCGCGCCGCTTGAGCACGCTCGCCACGCCCGAGATGAGCCCGCCCCCGCCGATCGGCACGATCACGGTCTCGAGCTCGGGTACCTGCTCGAGCAGCTCGAGGCCCAGCGTGCCCTGCCCCGCCACGACGTCGGCGTGGTCGAAGGGCGGGATGTACACGGCGCCCGTTCGCTCGGCGAACTCCTGTGCGGCCTTGAGCGGCTCGCTCACGGTGTGTCCGCGCAGCACGACCTCGGCGCCGTAGTGGCGCGTGGCCTGCAGTTTGGGCAGCGCGACGCCGATGGGCATGAAGATGGTGGCCTGGATGCCGAGCTCGCGCGCCGCGAAGGCGACGCCCTGCGCGTGGTTGCCGGCGCTCGCGGCGACGACGCCGCGCGCTTTCTCCTCGTCGCTCAGTCGCGACATGCGGTTGTAGGCGCCGCGGATCTTGTACGAGCCCGTGCGCTGCAGGTTCTCGCACTTGAGGTGCACGGGCGCGCCGAGCACGTCGCTCAGGTACCGCGAGGTCTCCATGGGCGTGACCTCGGCCACGCGGCCGACGATCAGGCGCGCGGCCTCGACATCGGCGAGGCTGGGGCCGGCGATCGTGAGGGGGGCGGCGGTCATGAGCGCTCCTGGGGTGCGGGGGTCGGCGTGCCGGGCAGGATGTCGGTGAGCGTCGGGTTGGGCACCTCGCGCCATCGCCCGCTCGCGATGAAGCGCACGACCACGTTGAGGAAGGCCACGATCGGCACCGCGAAGAGGGTTCCGGGAATCCCCGCGATGAGACCACCCGCCGCGACGGCGAAGACGACAGCCACGGGATGCACGCGCACCGCAGGACCCATGACGAGCGGCTGCAGCACATTGCCCTCGATCTGCTGCACGAGGAGGACACCCGCGAGCATGAGCAGGGCGATGAACGGCCCGTTGTAGATGAGGGCGATGATCACGGCGAGCGAGCCGGTGACGATCGCACCGACGAAGGGCACGAAGCTGGCGAGGAAGACGGCGACGGCGATCGGCAGCGCGAGCGGCAGCCCCAGCAACCAGGCGATGAGCCCGATGCCGACAGCGTCGACGAAGGCGACGAAGATCTGCACCTTCGAGAAGTTGGTGAGCGTCACCCAGCCGGCGCGCGCGGCGCCGTCGACCGCCGGGCGGGCCGTGCGCGGGAAGAGCCGCACGACGAAGCCCCAGATGCCGCGGCCGTCGATGAGGAAGAAGAGCAGCGAGAAGAGGACGAGCACGGTGCCCGCCAGGATCTCGGCCGCCGTGGCCCCAACTGACAGCGCCCCCGAGACGAGGGGGCCGTCGGTCGAGAAGTCGAGCTCGCCGACGACCGCGTCGATCCAGCCGGTGATCTCGGCATCGCTCAACCCGAACGTCGCGCTGAGCCACACCAGGAACTCGTCGAAGGCGACCACCGAACGATCGCGCAGGCTCGGCCATCCGGCGCGCACCTCCGCGACGACGAGCCAGACGAGCGCCGTCACGACGCCGAGCAGGGTCACCATCGCCATCGTGATCGCGAGCCAGCGCGGGAACCGCAGTCGCCGCTGGAGCCATGCCGCGTACGGCACCAGCAGGGCAGCCAGCAGAACCCCGATGAGCAGCGGGATGACGAGCAGCCGCAGTTCGATGATGAGGAAGATCAGCACGCCGACAGCACCGGCGACGACCAGGAACCGCCACGACCACGCGGCGGCCGTGCGCATGGCGGGCGCGACGGCGGCGTCGCCCGCGGGCGGGAGCGCATCGGCCTTCGGTCGCCAGAACATGGCGTCAGTCTACGAGCACGCTACCCAGCGGGGGCCGGGCGTGCGCCCAGTGCCCGCTATGGATGCCCGCCGCGGCATGCAGCCGCCCTCCGACCCGCGCCGGCTCAGGCCGGCGCCACGGCGACGGGCCGCGCGGTGAGCCGCACGTGCACGGCCTCCCCCGGCACCGGATGACGCCCGACCTCGTGCTGCACCGTCAGCTCGGCCCCGTCGTCGAGGCGCACGCGGGTGCGGCGCAGCGAGCCGAGGAACGAGGTGGTGAGCACGACCGCGGGGCGGGCATCCGCATCGCCGGCCGCGGCGAACACGACGTCCTCCGGCCGCACGAGCGCGATCGCGGCACCCGCGGCGACCGCGGGGTCGATGAGCGGGAGGCGCTGCGTGCCGACGATGACCGCGCCCTCGGCGACCGTGCCAGGCAGGCGGTTGCTGAGCCCGACGAAGTCGGCGACGAAGGCGCTCGCGGGGCGCGCGTAGAGCTCTTCGGGGGTGCCGATCTGCTCGATGCGACCGGCGCGCATGACGGCGACGCGGTCGGCGACGGCGAGCGCCTCCTCCTGGTCGTGCGTCACGAACACCGTCGTGATGCCGAGCTCGGTCTGGATGCCGCGGATCTGCTCGCGCAGCTGCACGCGCACTTTCGCGTCGAGGGCGCTGAGCGGCTCGTCGAGCAGCAGCACGCGGGGCCGGGTGACGAGGGCGCGCGCGAGCGCGACGCGCTGCTGCTGCCCGCCGCTGAGCTGGTGGGCGTAGCGCGCCCCGTGGTGGTCGAGCCCGACGAGCTCGAGCGCCTCGGCCGCGCGGCGGCGGCGCTCGGCGGCCGCGACTCCGCGCATCCGCAACCCGAACTCGACGTTCTGCAGCGAGGTGAGGTGCGGGAAGAGCGAGTACGACTGGAAGACCATGCCGATGTCGCGCTTGTTGGTCGGCGTGCCGATGACGTCGACGCCGTCGATGAGGATGTGGCCCTCATCGGCGCGCTCGAGCCCCGCGAGCACGCGCAGCGCCGTGGTCTTGCCACACCCCGAGGGGCCGAGCAGGGCGACGAGCTCGCCGGGCGCGAGCTCGAGCGAGATGCCGTCGAGGGCGGTCGTGCCGCCCGGGAACCGCTTGACGACGTCGACGAAGGCGACGGGGGCGGCGACGCGCAGCGAGCCCGTGTCGGTGCGGTCGATCAGGTCGTTCATGAGGTCCTCCGGGTGGTGCCGCGCCCGATGGCCCCGATGACGAGCAGCAGTCCGACGGCGACGAGCAGTGAGATGAGCGTGACGATGACGGCGATGAACGGGTCGTCCTTCTGCACGATGACGAGGGCCGTCTGCAGGTTCTGCCGGTTGAGCAGCGAGGCGATCGTGAACTCGCCGAGCACGACCGCGACCGAGATGAAGGCGCCCGCGAGCAGGCCGGGCCGCAGGTTGGGCAGCAGCACGCGCGCGATGACGGTCGGCCAGCTCGCGCCAAGCGAACGGGCCGCCTCGGTGAGGGTGATGACGTCGATCGCGTCGAGGTTCGACTGCACGGCGCGGTAGGCGAAGGGCAACACGATGATGCCGTAGGCGAGCGCGAGGGTCCACACGCCGCTGCCGGCCGCGCGCGAGATGACCCCGTAGACCGGGGCGAGGCCGACCACGAGCACGATGGCGGGGATGCTGATCGGCAGCAGGCACACGAACTCGAGCACCCGGCGCAGCTGCGGCAGCTTGAGCTGCACGACGATCATCGTCGGCACGAGAAGCACGAGCATGAGCGCGACGGTCGCCGCCGCGAGCACGAGCGAGTTGCCGATCGCCTGCCCGAGCACGCGGTACTCGGGCCCGAGGTCGAACGTGAGCACGGTGATCCAGCGGTCGAGGCTGTAGCCGCCCTCGAGCCCGCGCCGCAGGGTGAACTCGACCATGGCCACGATCGGCACCGCGAACAGCAGGCCGACGGTGCCGAGGATGCCCCAGCGCGCGAGGCGGCTCGGGGTCGGCACGCCCGTGCGGGTCGCGCCGGGCATCCCGCTCATCGCTGCCACCGCGAGGCGCGGCGCTGCAGGAGCGCGTACAGGGCCATGACGACCGCCATCACGACGATCATGCCGAGAGCGAGCGCTCCGGCGAGGTTCTCGCGGCCGAGCAGCGTCTCGCTCGTCAGCGCGGCGCGGATCTGCAGCGGCACGATCGACTGCCCCTGGCTCGTGAGCGCGGCCGCGGTGGCGTACGACGAGAAGGCGTTCGCGAACAGCAGCAGCAGCGAGCCGAGGAAGGAGGGGGCGAGCACGGGGAACCCGATGCGCCACCAGAAGGTCGCCGTCGTGCCCCCGAGCGTGGCGCTCGCCTCGGCCCACTGCGGCTTGAGCGCCTCGAGCGCGGGCATGAAGATGATGATCATGAGCGGCACCTGGAAGTAGATGTAGGGCAGCACGAGCCCGGGCGCCTCGTAGAGCCACACCCCGTCGGCGAAGATGTCGATGCCGAGCCGGTCGCGCAGCAGCACGGTGATGAAGCCCTGGATGCCGATGGTCGCGACGAAGGCGAAGGCGAGCATGACGCCGCCGAACTGCGCGAGCACGCCGCTCACGGCGTCGATGCCCGACCGTAGGGGGCCCTCGGGGCGCGTGCCGATGAGGGCGTAGCAGACGAGCGCGCCGAGCACGGCGCCGACGACGGCCGTGACGGCCGAGAGCACGATCGAGGTCGTGAAGCCGCTCACGACAAAGGGGTCGGCGAGCGCAGCGACGTTGTCGAGCGTGAATGCGCCCTCGCCGTCGACGAAGCCGGTGCCGAGCGCGAGCGCGGTCGGCAGGCCGAGGAAGAGCAGCACGTAGAGCGCGAAGGGGACGACCCCCCACACCGGGGAGGCGATGAAGCCGGCCGTGCGGGCCGACCCCCGGGGCGCAGTGCCCCGGGGGTCGGCCGTCGACACGACGGGCGTGCTACTGGACAGCGGTCGCCCAGCGCTCGCCGAGCAGGGCCGCGGCGGCCTCGCTCTGCGCGGCCGTCGGCACGACGGTGTCGGCCGGCGCCTCGGGGAGCGCCGCGTAGAGCGCCTCGTCGATCTCGCCGTTCGCGACCATCGAGGCCTCGAGGGCCGGACGGGCGCCACCCTTCAGCCAGAGGTTCTGCACCTCGGGGCTGTAGAGGAACTCCATCCAGAGGCGCGCGGCCGCCGGGTTCGGAGCGTCGATGTTGATGGCCTGGTTGTAGTAGCCGGCGTATCCGGTACCGGGCAGCACGACGACCTCCCAGTTGCGCTGGCCGTCGAGGTCGGCGGCGTAGCCGTTGTTCAGGTAGTCCCAGTCGAAGACGACGGGGGTCTCGCCCGACGCGACCGTGGCGGGGGTCGGGTCGATCTTCACGAAGTTGCCGACCGCGTTGAGCTCTTCGAAGAAGTCGATGCCCGCACCGAAGTCGTCGAGCGTCCCGCCGTTCTGCACGGTCGCCATGCCGACCGCCGCGAACGCCGCGCCGGCCTGCGTCGGGTCGCCGTTGATGGCGACCTTGCCGCGGTACTCCTCGCCGAGCAGGTCGTCGAGGCTCGTCGGGGCCGGAACCGCGTCGGGGTCGTACCCGATGGCCATGTACCCGCCGTAGTCGGCCCAGAACAGTCCGTCCTCGTTCTTGAGCTCGGCGGGGATGTCGTCCCAGCGCTCGACGAAGTAGGGCGCGAAGTAGTCGGTGCTCTGCAGCGCCACGGCGAGGCCGAGGTCGAACACGTCGGGAGCGGTGTCCTGCCCGGCGAGGTTCTCGGCGGCCTGGATCTCCTCGGCGCTCGAGGCGTCGGGCGACGCCTCGGTGACCGTGATCTCGGGGTAGCGCTCGATGAAGAGGTCGAGGATCTCGCCGTAGTTCGCCCAGTCGCGCGGCAGCGCGATGACGTTGAGCGCTCCCTCGGCCTTGGCGGCGGCCTCGAGGTCGGCGAACGTGCCGAAGTCGGCGATGCTCGTAGCGGTGGCCGCATCGACCCCCGAGGCAGGGGCCTCGGTGGTGGCGCAGGCGCCGAGCGTCAGTGCAGCCGTCGTCGCGAGAGCGACGGCGGCGAGAGTGCGTGTGGTGTTCACGAATCCTCCGGGTCGGGCCGCGGCGGCTCGGGCTGTGTTCCGAGCACGGGGAACCGCGACTGCTCCGCAGTCTACGCACGCTCGGTGACGCGATGGGTCTCCCTCGGTGAACGACCGGCGAACCCCCGACGACCACCACGGTCGGCGCGCGGCGCTACGGTGAACGCGTGACGCGATTGACCGCCGCGCAGGCGCGCCGCCTCGCCCTCGCCGCCCAGGGCTTCGACCGCGCGCATCCGGCCGCCGTCGGCACGCGCCAGCTCACCGCGGCGATCGACCGCCTGCAGGTGCTGCAGCTCGACTCGGTGAACGCCTTCGCGCGCTCGCACTACCTGCCGCTCTTCGCGCGCCTCGGCGCCTACGACCCGGCCGCCCTCGACGCGCTCATCTTCGCCCGCCGCGGCCGGTACACCGAGTACTGGGCGCACGAGGCGGCGATCATCCGGCGCGATGATTGGCCGCTCTGGCACTGGAAGCGCGAGGCGCTGCGCGAGCGCTTCACGCTCAAGAGCGCCTGGGTGCGCGAGAACACGGCGATGCTCGACTGGCTGCTGCTCGAGCTCGCGGTGAAGGGGCCCCTCACGGTGAGCGAGGTCGAGCATGATGCGACCGAGCGCCGCGGACCGTGGTGGGGCTGGAGCGAGGTCAAGGAGGGGCTCGAGTACCTCTTCGCGTTCGGCGACGTGGTGAGCGGCGGGCGCCGCGGCTTCTCGCGCGTGTACGCGCTGCCGCACCAGGTCGGCCTCGCCGAGCTGCACGAGGTCGCCGTGCCTCGCGCCGAGGCCCAGCGCGAGCTCGTGCTGCGCGGCACAAAGGCGCTCGGCGTCGGCACGGTCGCCGACATCGCCGACTACCACCGCCTGAAGATCACGCCGACGCGGGATGCCCTCCGCGACCTGCTCGCGGCCGGCGAGGTCGAGCGCGTCGAGGTCGAGGGGTGGGGGCGCGACGGCCGCGACGGTGAGGGGTTCGTGGTGCCGGGGGTGAGCATCCCGCGCCGCATCGAGGCGACCGCCCTGCTGTCGCCCTTCGACCCCGTCGTGTGGAGCCGCGACCGCGCCCTGCGCCTGTTCGGCTTGCACTACCGCATCGAGATCTACACGCCCGCGGCGAAGCGGCAGTACGGCTACTACTCGCTGCCCGTGCTCGTCGACGACCGCGTGCTCGGCCGCATCGACCTCAAGAGCGACCGAGCAGTCGGCGTGCTGCGCGTGCAGAGCGCGTGGGTCGAGCCCGGGGCCTCCGCCTCCGAGCTCGCGGCGCGCGTGGCGCCCGTGCTGCGACGCGCGGCCGCCTGGCAGGGTCTCGGCGAGGTCGTCGTGGCCGACCCGCTCTGGGGCGACGCGTCGGCCGCGGTGCGCGCCGCCCTCGCTGCGGGCTAGCCGCGCGTGGTGCGGTTCGTCGCATTCGGCACGCACCGTTTCCGGCCAGATGCGAAGAACCGCACCGAACGCGTGAACCCTAGAAGCGGTTCGAGTTCTCGATGAGGCGCTTGACCCGCTCGGCGATGGGCGGGTGGGTCTGGAACATGCGGTCGACGACGCCCGGCTTCATCGGGTCGCTGATGTAGAGGTGGGCCATGGTCGAGTTCTGGCGGCGCATGGGCCGGGCGTAGTCGCCGAGCTTCTGCAGGGCACTCGCGAGGGCCTCGGGGTCGCGCGTGGTGAGGGCGCCCGTCGCGTCGGCGAGGTACTCGCGCTGCCGCGAGACGGCGGCCTGCACGACCGCGGCGACGAGCGGCGCGATGACCATGGCGGCGAGGCCGAGCACGAGCATGATCGGGTTGCCGTTGCTGTTGCGGTTGCCGCCCCAGAAGGCCATGCGGAACAGGATGTCGGCGATGAACCCGACCGCGACGACGAGGCCGAAGACGATCGTCGAGACGCGGATGTCGTAGTTCTTGACGTGCCCGATCTCGTGCGCCATGACGCCCGCGAGCTCGCGGTCGGTCATGAGCTCGAGCAGGCCCGTCGTCGCCGCGACGCTCGCGTGCTTCGGGTCGCGGCCCGTCGCGAAGGCGTTGGGCGCGGGGTCGTCGATGACGTAGACGCGCGGCATCGGCAGGCCCTCGGTGATCGCGAGGTTCTCGACGATGCGGTACAGCCGCGGGTTGTCGGCCTTGGTGATCGGATGCGCGCCCGCGAGCCCGAGGGCCTGCGAGCCCGCCGCGAAGTACTGCACGAGCGTGTAGATCGTGGCGCCCACGAGCGTGCCGATGAAGATCGTGAAGCCGCCGCCGAAGTAGTAGTCGGCGAACAGCCCGAGCATCCCGATGATGATGACGAACAGCAGGATGATGAACACCGTGTTGCGCTTGTTCGCCGCGATGGCGCGATACACCTAGTCCTCCGGACGCGGGGTCGGGGTGCGGTGGATCAGAACTGCACGCGCGGCGGCTCGGCGATCGCGGCGGCGTCGGCAACCTCGAAGAAGTCGCGCTCGGTGAAGCCCAGGCCGCGCACGAACAATGTGTTCGGGAACTGCTTGATCTTCACGTTGAGCTCGCGCACACCGCCGTTGTAGAACCGGCGCGAGGCCTGGATCTTGTCCTCCGTGTCGACGAGCTCACCCTGCAGCTGCAGGAAGTTCTGGCTCGCCTGCAGCTGGGGGTACGCCTCGGCGACCGCGAAGATGCTCTTGAGCGCCTGCTGCATGTGGCCCTCGGCGACGGCGGCGTCGGCCGGGCCCTGGGCGCCGAGCGTCTCGGCTCGGGCCTTCGTCACGGCCTCGAAGACCTGCTTCTCGTGCGCGGCGTAGCCCTTGACCGCCTCGATGAGGTTCGGCAACAGGTCGGCGCGGCGCTTGAGCTGCACCGTGATGTCGCTCCACGCCTCGTCGACGCGCACGTTGAGCGTGACGAGAGAGTTGTAGGTCGCCCACAGGTAGATGCCCGCGATGACGACGAGCAGGACGAGGACGCCGATGACCACCAAGAATTCCATGACGCACAGCATAGGGCGGGCCTGAGCGCGCCGACAGTGGGCCGCCTGAGAGAATGTCCAGCACACGGTCGAGACGGGGGTGAGCGGATGCGCGGGCGCGAGCGGCACAGCACTGCCCGTCGCCCGACCGCTCAGCGGGCGCTCGCCGGCCTCGCGGTCGCCGCGATCGCGGCCGTCGGGCTCGCCCTGGCCCCGGCACCGCCCGCCGCGGCCGCCGCCGCGTTCGACGTGCCGCCGAGCGACTTCGTGGCGGGGTCGGCGGTGACGCTCACGGGGTCGAAGGATGCCGGCAGCACGCTCGTGATCCGCCGCGACGGCCAGGTCGTCTGCACGGTCGCCGACCCCGACGCGGTGACGTGGGAGTGCGCGGGCATCGCCGTGCCGAACGGGGTGCACGAGTTCACGGGCGACGAGACCCTGCCCGACGACTCGGTCGAGCCCCTCGCGCCGCTGACGCTGCGGGTGCTCGCGGCCCCCGCGCTCGAGGGCGCGGGTGGCTCGCTGCTCACGACGGGGCGCTTCAGCGGGTCGGCCGAGCCCGGGGCGAGCATCCAGCTGCAGTCGATCGGCCCCGGCGGCGCGATCGACCACTCGTGCCCCGCCGCCCTGCCCGACGGGTTCTGGTCGTGCGCGCTCGCGCTCGACAGCGGCCAGTACGAGGTGCGGGCTCGACAGTCGTCCCCGGCAATCGGGCCAGAGTTCTCGGCCTACTCTGCCGCGGCAGCCGTGACGATCGATCGCACGGCGCCCACGGCCCCGACCGTGACCTCGCCGCGCTCGGGCCCCTCGCCGACCCGCTCGGTGACGGCGCGCGGGGGCGGCGAGCGGGACGCGCTGCTGCAGGTATTCATCGACGGCACGCTCGCGTGCGAGACGATCGTGAGCCCCTCGGGCAGCTGGGCCTGCCCCGTGCGCTGGCCCGGGCCGGGAACGTTCACGCTGCAGGCCCTGCAGCGCGATGCGGCCGGCAACTTCAGTTCCTCCAGTGCCCGCGTCGAGGTGAGCTACGCCCCACCGCCCCCCGACGCCGCGGCCCCGCCCCCGCCCGCTCCCGCCGAATCGGCGACCCCCTCCCCCGTGCCGAGCAGCCCGCCCGCGCCCGGCTCGCCCTCGCCTGCTCCCGCACCCCCCGTGGCGCCCCCCACCTCGAACTGGGGAACGCCCACGGGTTTCGGGGCATCGCTGCCGACGGCCGAGCAGGTCGCCGACCGCGGCGGGTGGGCGGTCGCCCCGCTCGCGGGCCTCGCCTACCTGCTGCTCGCGGCCCTGCCGCTGCGCGCGTTCGCGACGCACGTCGCGCCGCGCCTGCGTCGGCCGCGCATCGCGCTGACCGGCCGCAACCGGGGCCCGATCGACGCCGATCACGGTGCCGCGGCGCCCATGCTCTCGCCCGCCCTCGTCGCGGCCGGAACCCTCGGCGGCGCGGCGGTCATCGCCGCGCTCTCGGGCGGTGTCGACGCCGAGGTGCGCTACCTGCGCCTGACGGCGGCGATCGGGCTCGGGTTGCTGCTGCTCAACGCCATCGCTGTGCTGCTGCCGGCCCGGCTCGCCGGCCGGGTCGCGCGGGTCGATGTGGTCGTGCGGCTGCTGCCGGGCATCCTGCTCGTCGCCCTCGCGGCGGCGCTCCTCTCACGCTTCGGCGGCCTCCAGCCGCCCCTGCTCGCGGGCGTGCTCATCGCCGCCTCCGCGGCCATCGGGTCGAGCCGACGCGCTCGAGCGGGCGTCGCGGTCGCGCAGTCGAGCGGCGTCGCCGCGCTCGCGCTCATCGGGTGGGCCGCCCACGACCTGCTCACGCCGAGCACCGGCTTCTGGATGACCCTCGCGAGCGAGACGGCCGCCGCGGTCGCCCTCGGCGGCCTCGGATCGCTGCTCATGCTGCTGCTGCCCGTCGGCCCGCTGCCGGGCCGCACCCTCTACGCCGTCTCGCCGCCCGCGTGGGCCGTCGTCGCCCTCGCCTCGGCGACCGTCGCGGGCGCGATCCTCGTCTCGGGCCCCGCCTTCCCGCTCGCCGCGCTCGTGCTCGCGGGCGCCGCCTTCGCGGGCGTGCTCAGCGCGGCCGTCGTCTGGACGCGCTGGGTCGCCCCCGCCTGGCGCTGAGCGGTCGGGGCGCGATCAGCCCAGGCAGCCCCGGAGCGCGTCGATGATGCTCGTCGCGCGCGGGTCGTCGGCCTCGAGCACGTTCGTCACGAACGCGAAGCCGACATCGTGCACGGGGTCGGCGAACGCGACCTGCCCGCCCGCGCCGTCATGGCCGAAGCTTGCCGCCGTGAGGTAGCGGCGCGCGGCCGAGTCGAGCTGAAAGCCCATGCCCCAGCGCGGCCAGGGCGGCGGCGCCGTGAAGAACGGATGCCCGTCCGACTGCACGCGCAGCGCCTCGTCGAGCGTGCCGTCGTCGAGCAGCCGCACCCCGCCCTCGGCGACGACCGTCGCCGACCAGATCGTGGCGAGCGCACGAGCCGTCGCGATGCCGCCCGCGGCGGGGAACTCGGCGGTGTGCAGTCGCGGGTCGTTGAACCCGCCCTCGTCGGTGACGAGCGCGGGCGGCAGGGCGCCGCCGAGCGTCATGGCGCGGTCGGGCCAGTCGATGACCCCCGGCACGCGGGCGGCGGCCTGGGTGTCGATGAGCGCCTGCAGGGTCGGGCCCACCGTGAGGTGCGAGACGCGGTGCTCGAGCGCCTCCGGCAGGCCGATCCAGGCCTCGACGCCGAGCGGATCGGCGACGAGCTCGGCGAAGTACTGCCCCGGGCTCATGCCCGCCACCCGGCGGATGATCTCGCCCGCGAGCCAGCCCTGCGTGATCGCGTGGTACGCGTAGGCGTAGCCGGGGGCCCAGAGGGGTGCCTGCTCGGCGAGCGCCGACGTCACGGTGCCCCAGTCGAGGATCTCGTCGGTCGTGAGATCGCGAGCGGGGGCGCTGAGGCCTGAGCGGTGCCCGAGCACGTGCCGCACGAGCACCTTGTGCTTGCCGGCCTGCGCGAACTCGGGCCAGTAGTCGCTCACGGGGGCGTGGTAGTCGAGGCGCCCCTCCTGCACGAGCCGAGCCGCGAGCACGGCCGTGAGGCCCTTCGTGCACGAGAAGACGACGTTGAGCGTGTCGGCGGCCCAGGGCTCGCCCGTGCGCACGTCGCGCACGCCGCCGTGCAGGTCGACGACCGGAGCGCCGTCGACGCGCACCGCGAGCGCCGCGCCCATGCGGTCATGGCCCGCGAAGGCGCGCTCGAACGCCGCGCCCACGGCCTCGAAGCCCGGGGCGACCGTGCCGTTGATGGTCGCGCTCATGCGCTCACCACCGCCTCGACAGCGAGCGCGAGCCCGCCGAGCTCGGTCGACCAGGCGAGGGTCATCGGGCCGACGATGCCGCCCCCGAACACACCGTGCTCGTCGAGGTTGCGGAAGGCGAAGAGCTGCCAGCGGCCCTCGCGGTCGCGCACCGCGCGCGCCGCGTAGAGCGCATCGTCGTGCACGAGGCGCGCCGGAGCCGCGTCGATGACGGCGCCCGGGCCCGTCGCCCCCTCGGCCTCCACCGCCCAGATGCCGCCGCGCTCGCCCCGCGCCTCGCGCCCGCCCGCGAGCGCGGGGGTGTCGCACGAGAACAGCAGCACGCGGTGGCCGTCGATGTCGATGAGCTGCGGCACCTCGAGATGCCGGAAGCCGGCGCCCGGTCGTGTGAGCGGCTCGACGGCCGTCCACGACACGAGATCGGGAGAGGTCGCCACGCCCACGACCCCGCGGTCGAGCTCGTCGGCGCCGTCGAGCGCGCGGGCCGTGACGAGCATCCACCAGCCCCCCGCGGGGTCGGGCATGACCCACGGATCGCGCCAGGCCTCCTCGGGCCAGACCGAGTGCCCCAGCGTCTCGTATCGCGCGGGGTCGGCCGAGAGCGAGCGCTCCGGATGCCGCACCCACGTGTGCAGGTCGGTCGAGGTCGCGGCGATGACGGTCTCGATGTTGGCGTGCGCGTCGGGCCGCAGGAACCGCGAGCCCGTGTAGAGCATGTGCCAGGTGCCGTCGGCGTCGCGCACGACGCTGCCCGTCCAGGTGGCGTGCGCGTCGGCCGCATCGCCGCCGCTCGGCTCGAGGCACACCCCGAGGTCGGTCCACTCGCGCAGATCGGTCGAGACCGCGTGCCCGATGCGCGCGTTGCGGTGCCGCAGGTGGGGGTCGCCGAGCGAGCGCGGGGCGTGCAGGTAGAACAGGTGGAACTGATCGCCGTCGTCGGCGAACCAGAAGTCCCAGACCCAGTGGTCGTGGAGGGAGAACGGCATGGGGGCCCTTACTGAGAGTGGTGGAGGGAGCGGGATGCGCGGCCGGCGCCGCGACCGGGTCAGCCCTTGACGGCGCCCTGGAGGAGCGCGCGGATGAACTGCCGCTGGAAGATGAGGAACACCGTGATGGCGGGCACGATGATGATGAGCGCCCCCGCGTTGAGCAGCGGGATGCTCAGGTAGTACTGCCCCTGGAAGAAGGTCAGCGCGCCCGCGACCGTGCGGTCGAGCGGGTCGGCGATGAGCACGACCGGGAGCAGGAACTGGTTCCACGTCCAGATGAACAGCAGGATCGTGAGCGCGCTCAGCGACGGCAGGGCGAGCGGCAGCTGGATGCGGAAGAACTCCTGCCACAGCGTGGCCCCGTCGACGCGCGCGGCCTCGCTGAGCTCGCGCGGCACGTTGACGAAGTGCGCGCGCATCCAGAACACCGAGAACGGCATGAACAGGCCGATGAGCGGGAAGATGACCGCCCACTGGGTGTTGAGCGTGCCGAGAGCCTGCGCCTGGTAGTAGAGCGGGATGATGAGCGACTCGAACGGGATCGTCAGGCCCAGCACGAACACCATGAGGATGATGCGACCGCCCCGAACCTGCAGCCCGCCCAGGGCGTAGCCCGCGAGCGTCGCGATGATGAGCGCGACGGGCACGACGCAGATGACGATGAACGCGCTCGAGCCCATGAGGCGCCAGACGTTGCCGACCTCGAAGGCCGTGACGAAGTTGATCCACTGCGGATCGGTCGGCCACGAGAGCCCGATGGGGTTGCGGTCGGCCGGCTGCAGCGCCGCCGAGAGCATGTTGACGAGCGGGATGAGGGTGAGCACGACCGCCACGAGCAGCAGCAGTCGGCCGAGCACCACTTCGGTGCGCGAGGTGATCATCGGTCGCCGATCCTCGAGAGCCGCTGGATGGGGAGCACGAGGGCGAGAACCAGCACCATCATGACGATGCCGAACGCCGACGCGAGGCCGACGTCGCTCTGCGTGAACCCGATGCGGAAGATGAGCAGGCCCGGCACGAGCGTCGCGCGCCCGGGGCCGCCCTGCGTGGACGTGTAGATGATGTCGAAGGTGCTGAGCGCGGCGATGACCGTGAGGGTCACGAGCACCGCGAGCTCTTGCCGCAGGCCGGGCAGCGTGATCGTGAAGAACTCGCGGAACCAGCCGGCGCCGTCGAGGCGGATCGCCTCGTAGAGCGAGGTGTCGATCTTTCCGATGCCGGTGAGCAGCAGCACCGTGCACAGGCCCGTGAGCACCCACGAGCCGATGAGCCCGACCGCGGGCAGGGCGGTGCCGTAGTCGGCGAGCCACGGGCGGGTGAGGAAGCCCAGGCCGAGGGTGCTGAGGATCTGGTTGACGGCGCCCGTCTGGGCGTACATCCACGACCAGGCGATGCCCGCCGCCGCGAGCGGGATGATCTGCGGCAGGAACAGCACCGTCTGCGAGGCCCGCAGGGCGAAGCCGTCGCGCATCGTGCGGATGAGCGTCGCGAGCACGAGCCCCGTCCCGACCGGGATGAGCGTGAAGAACGCGATGAGCACGAACGAGTTGCGGATCGCCCCGAGCAGGTCGGGGTTCATCAGCACCTGCACGTAGTTCTCGAGGCCCACCCACGTGGCGACCCCGATGCCGTTCCAGTCGTAGAACGAGTACTGGATGCCCGTGGCGAGCGGATAGATCACGAACGATCCGTAGGCGACCAGTGCGGGCACGAGCAGCAGCCACGCCGCCCGGTCGGCCCGCCGGGCCGCCGCTCTCGCGGCAGCCCGGCGAGGGGCGCTCGACGTCTGCGTGGCGGTCACGCGACGACCTCCTCCAGGCGAGTGGCGGTACGCGACCGCCGCACGACGTCGAGCGCCCTCATGATCAACCGCCGATTTCCTGCTCGTAGAACGCCTGGACGCGCTCCACGAACTCGCGGCCGGTGATCTGGCTCGTCACGAGCAGCTGCGACTCGGGGATGATCGAGCCGGCGTAGATGCCCGCCGTGGTGTTGGCCATGAAGTCGACCTGGCCGTTGTCTTCACCGATCTGCGCGCTCATCTCGAGCGCCTTCTCGATGAGCGAGCCGGGCTCGACCGTCGGCAGCGGCAGGCTCGGGTCGCCACCGGGCGAGGCGCCCGTGATGTCGACGATGATCTGGCGCGCCTCGGGGTTCGTGTGGATCCAGTTGAGGAAGAACACGATCTCGTTGAGGTTGTCGCTGCCCGCGGCCACCGAGAACGAGTTCGCGGCGCCCATCGCGATGAAGCGGTCGCCCTCGTTCGCCGGCGGGGCGAGGAAGAAGGTCACGTCGTCGCCGAGCGCCTCCTGGTAGCCCGCGGCGGCCCAGTTGCCGTTGAACGTGAAGAGGCCCTCGCCCTCCGAGAAGCGCGTGACGAACGTGAAGTAGTCGATCGCGTTGATGTCGGAGGGGAAGTAGCCGGCGTCGGCCCACTCGCGCACCTTCTCGGCGCCCTGGATGTTGCCCTCGGTCGCGTAGGTCGCGCCCGGCTCGTTGAACATCCAGCTCAGGAACTCGTCCTGGTCGGCGTACTGGTTCATGAGCGCCTGCACGACGAAGTTCACGACGCCGTCGCTGTCGCCCGCCATGATCGGGAGGATGCCGGCGGCCTTGGCGGCCTCCATCATCTCCTCCATCTCGGCGATGGTCGCGGGGGGCTCCTCGATGCCGAGGCTCTCGGCGAGGGCGAGGTTCATGTAGACGCCCGTGACGCTGTAGCCGAGGCCGAGCTGGTAGAGCGAGCCGGAGCCGCGCACGCCCTCCTCGGTCATGCGCAGCGGCGAGAGCTGCGAGGCCGGCCAGGCGTCCCAGCCGTAGGCGTCGTAGTACGGGTCGAGGTTGGCGAGCAGGCCGTCTTTCACCGTGTCGCCGATGGTGGGGAGGCGGATGAGGTCGGGCGGGTTCTCGCCCGCGAGCAGGCGCGGGGCGTTGGCCGTGAGGTTCTGGAACGTGTCGCGCGTGATCTCGAACGTGACGTTCGGGTACTGACGCGTGAACTCCTCCGTGAGCGCGTCGGTGACCGGGAAGCCGGTCTCGTCGGCGATCGTGAGCACGACCTCCTCGTCGGTCAGCTCGGTGCTGACCGCGACGCCGTCCGACTCCTCGGGAGCAGCGGCGCCGGGGGCGCAGCCGGCGAGGCCGAGCATCGCGAACGCGACCGCCGCCCCGACCACCGCGCGGGAGTGCCCGCGCCGGGATGTGTGAAGACGCATTGTGTGACTCCTTTGTCTGAATCTCTTGGTGGCTGATCGACAGGGTGGCACGTTCGCGCCCCGCGATCGGCATTGGCCACTGGGGGCCGGTGCTAAATCGATTTAGCAACACGCGAGGGCATCGTGTCAAGCCGGATGCCCGAACAGCCCCGCACACCGACATAGACTCGGGCAGACGACGAGGAGGCGGCACATGGCGGGCAAGCGGGTCACCCTTGCCGACGTCGCCCGGCGCGCCGGCCTCTCCTCCACGGCCGCCTCGATGATCCTCAACGGGCGCCCCGACACCCGCCTGTCGCAAGACGCGCACGACCGGGTCATCCACGCCGCCGCCGAGCTCGGCTACCGGCCGAACCTCACGGCGCGCGGGCTGCGCACCGAGCGCACCGACACGATCGGGTTCATCTCCGACGTCGTCGCCACCACCCGCTTCGCGAGCGGTCTCATCAAGGGCGCGCTCGACAACGCCCACGCGGCCGGCCACGTGCTGCTCGTGCTCGAGACCGCGGGCGAGCCGCAGCGTGAGGCCGAGGCCGTCGAGGCCGTGCTCGACCGGCAGGTCGACGGCGTCATCTTCGCGACGATGCGCTCGCGCGAGCTGTACGTGCCGCCCGTGCCCGACGGCACGCGCGTCGTGCTGCTCAACGCGACGAACGAGCAGCACCCCGTCTCAGTGCTGCCCGACGAGTACGCGGGCGGCCGCGCGGCAATCGAGCTGCTCGCCGAGGCCGGGCACCGCGAGGGAATCCTGCTGCTGGGCCACGACGCCGAGAAGGAGCGCGGGTTGTTCCGCTCGATGACGGTCGCGCGCCGCATCGCCGGCATCCGCGACGCCATGGCCGAGCGCTCGCTCGCCTTCCTCGCCGAGGAGTCGATCTGGCTCTGGGAGCCCCAGAACGGCTACGCCGCCATGACCAAGCTCATCAAGCGCCACGGCCGCGCCCTCCAGGCCATCGTCGCCCTCAACGACCGGCTCGCCTTCGGGGCCTACCAGGCGCTCGCCGAGGCCGGGCTCTCGGTGCCCGGCGACGTGTCGATCGTCTCGTTCGACAACGACGAGCTCGCGGCCTACATGCGCCCAGGCCTCACGACGATCGCCCTCCCCCACGAGGCCATGGGGCGCGCGGCGGTGGATGCTGTGCTCGACCCCGACCGCACCGGCGAGATCCTCGTGCCGATGCCCGTCGTCGAGCGCGACTCGGTCGCCCACGTTTCGTAGTACCCCGGGTGGGGGTCGAACCCCGCGACGCGCCAGCGTCGCGCGCAGACGTGGTACCCCGACAGGGACTCGAACCCTGACTGAAGCGATTTTAAGTCGCCTGCCTCTGCCATTGGGCTACCGGGGCGTGCCGCCAGCCTAGAACGCGCGAAACCCCCGGCCGCACGGCGACCGGGGGTTTCGCGATGAGGCTTAGACCTTGGGCCGCGAGGCGAACTCCTGGAAGTACGCCTGCGGCGTCTCACGCGCCGAGAGGCTGACGTTGTCGCGCCCGAGGAAGAAGTGGCCGACCCAGCCGCCGACGACGCGCAGCTTGCGCTCCCACATGGGGATCGCGAGGCCGTGGTAGCCACGGTGCATAAACCAGGCGATGAGGCCCGTGACGGCGAACCTGCCCGACTGGAAGGCGCCGTAGCCGAGGCCGAGGCCGGCGACCGCGCCGAGGTTCTTGTGCACGTACTGCTTCGGCGCCTCGCCACGCAGCGCTGCCGCGAGGTTCTTGGCGAGCACCTTGCCCTGGCGCACGGCGTGCTGGGCGTTGGGCACGCAGTAGCCGCCCACGCCGCCGCCCGTGAGGTCGGGAACCGCGGCGACGTCGCCCGCCGTCCAGGCACCCTCGACGACCTGGCCCTGCTCGTCGACGACGCGCAGCTCTGCCTGGGCGCGCAGGCGCCCGCGCTCCTCGACCGGCAGGTCGGTGAACCGCACGACCGGGTTGGCCATGACACCGGCCGTCCAGATGACGAGGTCGCTCTCGAAGCTCTCGCCCGTCGACAGCTCGATGACGCCGCCGACGGCGCTCGTCAGCTGGGTGTCGAGGTGCACGGTCGCGGCGCGTTGGGCGAGGTTCTTGAGCACCCAGTGGCTGGTCTTGAGCGAGACCTCGGGCATGATGCGCCCCATCGCCTCGATGAGGTGGAAGTGCGTGTCGTCGATCGTGAGGCCGGGGTACTCGCGCAGCAGCGCGCTCGCGAGGCTGCGCAGCTCGGCGAAGGTCTCGATGCCGGCGAAGCCGCCGCCGACGACGACGACGGTCAGCAGGCGGTCGCGCTCGGGGCCTGCGGGCAGCAGGGCCGCGCGGTGGAAGTTGTCGATGAGGCGGTCGCGCACGGCGACGGCCTCCTCGATCGACTTCATACCGATCGCGACGTCGGCGACGCCGGGGATCGGGAAGGTGCGCGAGACCGAGCCCGCCGT
>NCEJ01000017.1 GCA_002280615.1 Micrococcales bacterium 32-70-13
CGAGGACCGCGTGAAGGACCGTGACGAGAACCTGCGGCACGGCATCCTGCTCTACAGTCGCGAGATCGCCTTCGCGGCGGCCGATGTCTACGCACGCGCTGCCGAAGCACGGGGGCTGTGGGATGCCCGGCTCGAGGCCCTCGTCGTCGACAGCATCCTCAGCGGCGAGTACGACAACGAGCTGCCCAGCCGCATTGCGGCGCTCGGCTGGAACGGCCACGGCGAGGTCTGCGTGCTCGTGGGCACGACGCCGCGCATCGTCGACGTCGACCAGATCCGGCGCACCGCGCGCCACGTCGAGGCCGATGTGCTTATCGGCGTGCAGGGCAACCGCCTCGTCGTCGTCATCGGGCGCGCGACGCCGCGCACCGACGACGAGACGCCGCAGCCCGAGCCCAGCCACACCTTCGCGCAGATCGCCGAGGCGCTCGAGCCGAGCTTCGGTGCGGGCAACCTGGTGCTCGGACCCGAGGTGCCGGACGTCGTCGAAGCGGGCAAGAGCGCCAAGGCCGCGCTCGCGGGCTTCGCCGTCGCGCGCTCGTGGCGCAACGCCCCGCGGCCGACCCTCGCCGACGACCTGCTGCCCGAGCGCTCGCTCGCCGGCGACCCGATCGCGCGCGGCACGCTCATCAACCGCATCTACCGGCCGCTCAAGGCCCACAACCCCGAACTGCTGCTGACGCTGTGGGCCTACCTCGACAACGGCCGCAGCCTCGAGGCCACCGCGCGCGAGCTCTTCGTGCACCCCAATACCGTGCGGTACCGCCTCAAGCGCATCAGCGAGGTCATCGGGTGGGATGCCACGGGGGCTCGCGAGGCGCTCATCCTGCAGTGCGCCCTCGTCGTCGGCTCGATCTCCGAGCCCGAGGGCAGCGCGCGCCGCTGACTGTAGACCCCGCACAAGGTCGTTGTACGTTTGTGAACGACATCCCCACCGCCACCCCGAACCGCCCCTTGGGAGGATGAAACTCATGATCGTCGTCGTCGCCCCCGGACAGGGCTCGCAGACCCCCGGCTTCCTCGAGCCGTGGATCGCCGACCCGGCCCACCGCGAACGCCTCGAGCGCTACTCGGAGGCCGCCGGAATCGACCTCGTCGTGCACGGCATGGTGTCGGACGCCGACACCATCCGCGACACCGCGGTCGCGCAGCCCCTCATCGTCGCGGCCTCGCTCCTGAGCGCCGCCGCGCTGCTCGAGGGCCGCCGCGACCGCGTCGGCGCCGTCGCGGGCCATTCGGTCGGCGAGTTCGCGGCCGCCGCGATCGCCGGCGTGCTGAGCGACGACGACGCGCTGCGCCTCGTGCGCGAGCGCGGGCTGGCGATGGCCGAAGCCGCCGCGACCGTGCCGACCGGCATGAGCGCCGTCCTCGGCGGAGACGAGGATGCCCTCGCCGCTCGCCTCGCCGAGCTCGGACTCTCCCCCGCCAACATGAACGGCGGCGGGCAGACCGTCGTCGCCGGCGAGCTGCCCGCGCTCGCCGCGCTCGCGGCCGAGCCCGTGGCCGGCTCCCGGGTGATCCCGCTGCAGGTCGCGGGCGCGTTCCACACCCACTACATGAGCCCGGCGGTCGAGCGGCTGCGCAGCGCCGTCGCCGGCGTCGCGGCCCACGATCCGAGCATCCGCCTGTACACGAACCGCGACGGGTCCGTCGTGACGGCGGGCGCCACCGCCGTCGATCTTCTCGTCGGCCAGGTCTCGTCGCCCGTGCGCTGGGACCTCTGCATGCAGTCGTTCGCCGACGACGGCGTCACGGGCATCATCGAGCTGCTGCCGGCCGGCGCTCTCGTGGGCCTCGCGAAGCGCGGCCTCAAGGGCGTGCCGACCGTAGCCGTCAAGACCCCCGACGACCTCGCGGCCGCCATCGACCTTCTGGAGAACGCATGACCGAGCCCACCCTGCACCAGTCCGTCGGCGTGCCGTACACGCGCATCTACGCGATCGGCGCCGCGCGCGGCGACCTCACTGTCACGAACGACGACCTCGCCGGGCCGATCGACTCGAGCGACGAGTGGATCCGCCAGCGCACCGGTGTCATCACGCGCAAGCGGGCCTCCGCCGAGGTGCACGCGATCGACCTCGCCGAGGCGGCGTCGCGCGAAGCGATCGAGAAGGCGGGCATCCGGTCCGACCAGATCGGTGCCGTCATCGTGTCGACCATCAGCAACAGCGTGCAGACGCCCTCGCTCGCGGCGCTGCTCGCCGACCGCATCGGCGCGACGCCCGCGCCCGCCTACGACGTCTCGGCGGCGTGCGCCGGCTACACCTACGGCATCGCGCAGGCCGACGCCTTCGTGCGTGCCGGTCTCGCGACCTACGTGCTCGTCGTCGGCGCCGAGAAGCTCAGCGACTTCGCCAAGCCCACCGACCGCACGATCTCGTTCCTGCTCGGCGACGGCGCCGGCGCGGCGATCGTCGGCCCGAGCGACACCCCCGGCATCGCCGCGACCGTGTGGGGATCGGACGGCTCGAAGTGGGACGCCGTGGGGATGGACCGCCCGCTCAAAGAGGCCTTCGACGACCCCGAGGGCGGTTTCCCGACCCTGCGGCAGGAGGGCCAGACGGTTTTCCGCTGGGCGGTGTGGGAGATGGCCAAGGTCGCGCAGCAGGCCCTGGATGCCGCGGGCGTGACCTCCGATCAGCTCGCGGCGTTCATCCCGCACCAGGCGAACATGCGCATCATCGACGAGTTCGCCAAGCAGCTGAAGCTGCCCGAGAGCGTCGTCATCGCTCGCGACATCGCGACGACGGGCAACACGTCGGCCGCCTCGATCCCGCTCGCGACCCACCGCCTGCTCGAGGAGCACCCCGAGCTCAGCGGCGGCCTCGCACTGCAGATCGGCTTCGGCGCCGGGCTCGTCTTCGGCGCCCAGGTGGTGCGCCTGCCCTAGACCGCGCGTCCCCCTCCGGCCTCCCCCGTCGGGCGCACCGCCGCCCTAGGATTGTGGACGGTCATACGACACCCCCAAGGAGAAAAACATGGCACTGTCCACCGAAGAAGTTCTCGCCGGCCTCGCCGAGCTCATCAACGACGAGACGGGCATCGCCACCGACTCGGTCGCGCTCGACAAGTCGTTCACCGACGACCTCGACATCGACTCGATCTCGATGATGACGATCGTCGTCAACGCCGAGGAGAAGTTCGACGTGAAGATCCCCGACGACGAGGTCAAGAACCTCACCACCGTCGGCGACGCCGTCACCTTCATCGTCAACGCCGCGGCCTAGAGCCGCCGCACGATGCCGCGCAGCGGCCGGGGCCGGTCATCCGATCGGCCCCGGCGCTGAGCGGTCGAACCATTCCTCCCCGCAGAGAGTTGACGTTATGACCACCATCGTCGTCACCGGAATCGGTGCCACCTCCCCCATCGGCGGAACCGCCCGCGAGAGCTGGGATGCCCTGCTGCGGGGCGAGTCGGGCACGCGCTCGCTCACCCACGACTGGGTCGCCCAGCACGAGCTGCCCGTCACCTTCGCCGCCGAGGCCAAGGTTCGGCCCGAGGAGGTGCTCGAGCGCCAGGAGATCAAGCGCCTCGACCCCTCGGCGCAGTTCGCCCTCATCGCCGCGCGCGAGGCGTGGGCCGACGCCGGCTCGCCCGACATCGCCCCCGAGCGCATCCTCGTCGACTACGCCACGGGCATCGGCGGCCTCTGGACCCTCCTCGACGCGTGGGACGTGCTCAAGGAGAAGGGCCCGCGCCGGGTCCTCCCCATGACCATCCCCATGCTCATGCCCAACGCCGCCGCGGCCGCGATCAGCATGGGCCTCGGCGCGCGCGCGGGGGCCCGCACGGTCGTCTCGGCGTGCGCCTCGGGCACCGAGGCCATCGCCAACGCCTACCAGCACCTGCAGCAGGGCCTCGCCGACATCGTCGTCGCCGGCGGCACCGAGGCGGTCGTGCATCCTCTGCCCATCGCCGCCTTCGCCTCGATGCAGGCGCTCTCGAAGCGCAACGACGACCCCGCGGCCGCCTCGCGCCCCTACGACGTCGACCGCGACGGCTTCGTGCTCGGCGAGGGCGCGGCCGCCATCGTGCTCGAGACCAAGGAGCACGCGCTCGCTCGCGGTGCCCGCATCTACGCCGAGCTGGCCGGCGGCTCGGTCACGAGCGATTCGTACCACATCACCGCGCCCGACCCCGAGGGCTCGGGTGCCGCGCGCGCGGTGCTCGCGGCGCTCGCACAGGCCGGTGCGACGCCCGATGACGTGTCGCACATCAACGCGCACGCTACCTCGACGCCGGTCGGCGATATCGCCGAGTACAACGCGCTGTACCGCGTCTTCGGCGAGCGGGTGAAGAGCATCCCCGTCTCAGCCACGAAGGCGTCGACGGGCCATCTGCTGGGCGGCACGGGCGCGCTCGAGGCCGTCTTCACGATCCTCGCGCTGCACGAGCGCACGGCGCCCCCGACGATCAACCTCGACAACCAGGACGAGGCGATCCCGCTCGACGTCGTCACGGCGCCCCGCCCGCTCGGCGACGGCCCCTTGCTGGCGATCTCGAACTCGTTCGGCTTCGGCGGCCACAACTCGGTCGTCGCCTTCCGCACCGTCGACTAACGCGCGTCTCCACAACTCAGGAGTCCTGACGGGAGCAGCCCCGCGACACGCCGTCGCGGGGCTGTTTCGTCGTGCGTGAGGCCGCCCACTCCTGAATTGTGGAGATCGAGCGGGCGGGGCGGGATGCGCGGCTCAGCCCACGCGATGCAGCCAGACCACGCGCGCGCCGTCGCCGGCGTGGCGGAACGGGTCGAGCTCGTCGTCCCACGCCTGGCCGAGCGCGAGCCGGAGCTCGCGGTGCAGCTCGAGGGTGTTCGAGCCGGCGACCTCGATCGCGTAGCGGATGCGGTCTTCGGGGATGACGGTGTTGCCCGCCGTGTCGGTCTGGGCAAAGAAGATGCCGAGGTCGGGCGTGTGCATCCAGCGGCCGCCGTCGGTGCCGAGCCCAGCATCCTCGGTGACCTCGAAGCGCAGGTGCTCCCAGCCGCGCAGCGCGCTCGCGATCTTCGCACCCGTACCGCGCTCGCCCTCCCAGACGAACTCGGTGCGCTGCGTGCCCTTGAGCACGGGCTGGTCGATCCAGTCGAAATTGACGGCACGATCGATGGCGCGCCCAGCGGCCCACTCGATGTGCGGGCAGAGCGCACGAGGTGCGGAGTGCACGAACAGCACTCCACGCGCCATCGCTGCAGGATTCGCGACCGCGGTGTTCATCTCCACAGTTCACTCCGTTTCGTTCAGGTTCGACTTCCCCATCGACCTGGTGCACGGAGTGCGTGGCATGTTCAGTTGGAACGGTTGCCCGTCTGCAAGCAGTATGACGCAGTTCCCTGCCGAATGACAAGGCTGGAATCACAGGCCTGTCATTCCGCACGTGACGTTCTGATGAATTGTGGATCATTAGTCACTGCGCATGCATACGGCGAATAGTGTTGAGGCATGACGCTGCGGCACTCGCTCCTCGCTGTTCTGACCCTGGGTCCGGCCTACGGCTACCAGCTGCACGCCGAGGTCGTCGAGCGCACCCGCCGCGACGCGCCCCTCAACGTCGGCCAGGTCTACTCGACCCTCGACCGGCTGCGCCGCGACGGCCTGATCGAGGATGCCGGCAGCACGCCCGACAACCTGCCGCTCTACGCGCTCACCGACGCCGGGGCCATCGAGGCGCGCATGCACCTCACCGAGCCCGACCTCGCCGACTGGCACGAGATGGTCGAGCGCGTGCTGCTCGCGCTCTCGCTGCCGGGCGACCACGTCGAGGTGCTCGTGCGCAACTACCGCCGTCTCTGGGCGCCGCGGCGCGGGGCGAGCGACGAGGTCGCCGACCCGACAGGAGGGGCCGCCCAAGCCGCCGCCCAGCACGCGGCGCGCCTGCTGCAGGCCTCGGCGCTCGCCTGGCTCGACTCGCTGCCCGAGGTCGAGCCGTGGGCCCTGCGCACCGATCGCCGGCGTCGTGGGCGGCGGGCGGCGGAGGCCGTGCATCCGCCCGCGTGACGCCTACTTCGCGTCGCTGTAGCGCTGCACGGCGGCGACCGTGACCGGGAAGCTCACGGGGCTCGCCCCGAACACGATGCGCCCGGCGTCGACCGCCGCCTCCCGCAGCGCCCGCTCGACCTCGTCGACGCGGTCGAGCGGGCTGTGCACGATGAGCTCGTCGTGCACGAAGAACACGAGGTGCGGCTGCGTCGTGAGGGGGCCGGCATCCGGGCTCCAGAGCCGGCGGCGCACTCCCGCCATCCAGGCGAGGGCCCACTCGGCCGCTGTGCCCTGCACGACGAAGTTGCGCGTGAAGCGCCCCCACGAGCGGGCCGCCCCGCGGGCCGCGCGACCCTCGGCCTCGCTCGCGCCCTCGGCGCCCGCCTCGTGCTGGCGTTCGCGCCAGGCCGCCGACGGAGCAGGCGAGGTACGGCCGAGGCGCGTCGCGACGCGCTCGCCGCGCTCCCCCGCTCGGGCCGCGGCCTCGACGTAGCCGATCGCCTGCGGGAACGAGCGCGCGAGCCGCGGCAGCACCTGCGCGCTCACCCCCGTCGTTCCGCCGTACATGGCCCCGAGCATCCCGACCTTGGCGTGCTCGCGCGACGACACCGCGCCGCTCTCGACGATGCCCGCGTACAGGTCGACTCCCGCCCCGGCGCGCGCCATCGCGGCGTCGCCCGACAGGGCGGCGAGGATGCGCGGCTCGAGCTGCGCTGCATCCGCCACGACGAGCGCCCACCCGGGGTCGGCGTGCACGGCCGCGCGCACCTGCCTCGGCAGCTGCAGGGCTCCCCCGCCGTCGGATGCCCAGCGCCCGGTGACGACCCCGCCCGGCACGAAGGTCGGCCGGAACCGCCCGTCGCGCACCCACTCGTCGAGCCAATTCCAGCCGTTCGCCGTGTGCAGGCGGCTGAGCGTCTTGTACTGCAGCAGGGGCGCGATCGCGGGGTGGTCGAGCCGCTTCAGCTCGGCCGAGCGGGTTGTGGCGACCTCGAGCCCGGCGCGCCGCAGCGCCTTGACGAGCTCGGAGGGCGAGTCGATCGGCAGCGGGCCGACCCCGAGCAGCCGCTCGACCTCGGTCGCGAGCGCATCGAGCCGCGCGGGCCGCCGGCCGGGGACCGGGCGCGGGCCGAGCGCCTCGGTCAGGAGGGCGTCATGGGCGGCGGCGCTCCACGGCAGGCCCGCGTGATGCATCTCGGCGGCGGTCAGGGCGCCGGCCGACTCCGCCGCCGCGAGCAGGGCGAGTCGGGCGGGGTCGGCGTGGGCCGCGATCGCGTCGCGCTGCTGCCGCCACGCGAGGGGCGCCGCGATCGCGGGGCGGGCATCCACGACCCCGTCGAGATCGAAGAGCGTGTCGGAGCGCGCCGGAACAGGTGCCCGCCCCCAGTCGCGGCGCGGTGCCCGGCCGTCGATGCCGGCAAGGATCGCGTCGACGAGCCGCAGGTCGTGGCAGCGCTCGACCCGCACGCCCGCCCGCAGCAGCGGCGGGTACCACTGCGCGGTGTCGGTCCACACCCAGCGCGGATGCTCCGCCTCGCGCTCGGCGACCGCCGCGGCGAGCCCCGCCTCGGGCACGAGGGTCTCGCCGCCCGCCTCGTCGATGAGCGCGACCCCCGCGGGCCGCCGGTCGACGACGATGTGCATGCCCCCAGTCTGCCGCCGCGCGGCGACACCGCCTCGCGGCTGCCTCCACAATTCAGGAGTCGCGCCGCGCGCGTGCCGCCGACACGCCGAACCCGGCCTGGAAACGCGCTGTCACGACGCACGACTCCTGAATTGTGGAGATGCGCGGCGGAGGCCGCCGACGGCCGTGGGTCAGTGCAGGAGCGAGCCGTCGGCCGCGAGCACGTTCTTCTCGCCCGCCTCGACGCGGAACGGGAACCGGTTCTGCTTCGGCGGAAGCGGGCAGTTGAAGGCGTAGCTGAAGGCGCACGGCGGCAGGATGGCCGTGTTGAAGTCGAGCGTGATGGTGCCGTCGGGGTTCGGGGCGAGGAAGAGGAACCGGCCGACGCTGTAGGTGTCGTCGCCGTTCGTCGCGTCGGCAAACACGAGCTGCAGCGCGCGCCCCGACTTGAAGGCCGCGATGTCGTACTCGACGCCATCGTGCGTGAAGCGGATCTCGCCCGGCACGACCTCGCCGCGCGTCTTGCCATCGTCTTTCAAGTGCTCGAAGCCGACGACCGTGCCGCCCTCGATCTCGCGGAACGTGCCCGTCACGACCCACTCGGGCGCGTAGTCGAAGGCGTCGATGCCGCCGAAGTTCTGGATGCCTTCGCTCTGCGCATCCCACACCCGCAGGGCGTACAGCCCGTCGTCGCCCGCGATCACGAACCCCGTCGTGTGGTCGTCGAACACGATCGCGGAGGGGTTCGCGTCGTCCTTGCCGCGCACGTGCACCGTGCCGTCGACGAGCGCGCCGTCGACGTGGATGCCGTCGGCCGTGGTCGCCGTGACGAGCAGGCCGCCCTGCCCCTCCGGCGCGGGGGCCCAGCGCCCGGGCACTCCCCAGATCGTCTGCTCCTCTGCCACCCACTGGGTGTTGGTGAGCGCGAGCGGACCCTGCGGCTGCACGGCGGCGAGGGCGCGGCGCTCGCGGAACACGGCGTAGCGCTCGGCGGGGGTCGCGGGGGCGGCGGGGGCGGTGTCGGTCATGGTGTCCATCCTGTCGGTCTGGTCGGTGCAACCCAGCGAGCCCCACGGCGAGCACGAGCAGGGCGATGCCCGTGCCGAGGGTCAGCGCGGTGCGCACCAGCTCGGCGCGTGCGTCGGCGAGCAGCCCGAGTTGCCACCGGCGCTCGACGAGCCAGAGCGCCGCGGCGAGCAGGAGCACCACGATCGTGAGCACGCGAACGAGGGGCGGGGGCGGAGCCCCGACGGCGAGCCCGACGACCTGGTAGAGCGCGACGACGCCCCACGGCACGATCGCGATCGCGGCGCCGAGGCTGTACGGCCAGGCCGAGCCGCGCTGCTCAAGCGGGGCGCGGCCCTGCAGCCACAGCACGCCGATCGCGGCAGCCGCGACCGCGTAGCAGAGGATGAGGGCGCCGGCCTCGGCGACTCCGTTGAGCTGCGCGACGAGGAAGAGGCTGATTCCGGAGACCTGCGAGAGCTCGAGGGCGCGCACGGCACGGCCCCGCTCCGGGCGAACGGCGACGACGGCGCGCGCCGCGGCCGAGACGAGCAGCACGACAGCGGCCGCGGCCGCGAGGTCGACGCCCGAGAAGGCACCCGGACCGCCGCCGGGCAGCGAGAGCGCGACGGGCAGCACGATCGAGGCGCCGCCGAGCGAGAGCGTCACGAGCGCGACGGCGACGACGAGATGCGCGGCGGCCGCGAGCAGCTCGATCGAGCGAGCGCGGGCAGGGGTGGTGACGGGGGTGGGCGTCATGGGGCTCCCTTCGATACGGCGCCGTGCCGAATCGGTAGGGCGGACGGGACTTGAACCCGTGACCGATGGATTATGAGTCCACTGCTCTGACCAGCTGAGCTACCGCCCCGCGCACCGCGCGGGCGGTGCAGGCCCACTCTACCGAGCGCGCCCGACCGGGTCAGGGAGCGGCGGCGAGAGCGCGCATCCGTGTCAGGGAGCGACCGTGTCGACGTCGTCGGCGACGGGGTCGACGACGGGTTCGCCGCGGTAGAGCGCCTCGAAGGTGTCGAGCGTGCGGTTGATGTCATGGCCCTGCACGATGCGCAGGCTCTCGCGCTTGAGCTCGAGCAGCTCGTCGTGCGGCATCGTGAAGACCTTCGTCAGCAGCGCGGCGAACTGGTCGACGTCGCCCGGCTCGTAGAGGTAGCCGTTCTCGCCGTCGTGGATGAGGTGCGGCAGCGCCATGGCGTTCGCTCCGATGACGGGCAGGCCCGAGGCCATCGCCTCCATCGTCGCGATCGACTGCAGCTCGGCCCGCGAGGGCATCGCGAAGACGGATGCCCGGGTCAGCTGCTGCTTGAGGTACGACTCGGGCGCGTGGCCGGCGAAGTGCACGCGGTGCGAGATGCCGAGCTGCGCGGCGAGCTTCTCGAGGGCGGGCCGCTGCTCGCCGTCGCCGATGATCTCGACCTTGACGTCGAGCGCCGGGTCGAGCTTGGCCGCCGCCCGCAGCAGCTCCTCGATGTGCTTCTCGGCCTCGACGCGGCCGAGGAAGAGCACCACGTTCTCGGTGCGCGGCTCGAGGTTGGGCGTGTAGTTGTCGATGTGCAGGCCGCAGCTGATGGGGTGCACCTGATCGAGGTCGGTGTACTTCTCGAGGTAGTCGGCCGCCTTGCGCGTGGGCGTCGTCACGGCTTCGGCGAGGCCGAAGGTGCGCCCTGCGGCCTTCCACGCCGCGCGCACGGCGGGCTCGCGGAACGCCCCGACGAAGGGGGTGAACTGCAGGCCGTTCTCGGGCATGAAGTGGTTGGTGCCGATGACGCGGATGCCGCGTTTGACGGCCTGGCGCGCGAGGCCCCGGCCGACGACGATGTGCGACTGGAAGTGCACGACGTCGGGCTTGACGGTGTCGAGGATGCGCGCCGCGTTCTGCTCGATGCGCCACGGCAGCGCGTAGCGCAGCCACGGGTGCGGATACCAGCGCCACGAGCGCAGGCGGTGCACGGTCATGGGTTGGTCTTCGTGCACCTCGGTGCGCGTCACGTTCGGGCCGCCCTCGGCGCCGGGCGCGACGATGTGCACCTCGTGGCCGCGCTCGACGAGCCCGGCAGCGAGGCGCTCGGCGAACTTGGCGGCGCCGTTGACATCGGGGCCGAAGGTGTCGCCGCCGATCAGAACGCGGAGGGGGCGGTTCGCAGAGCCGCCGTCATGCGGAGCGTCAGGCACAGTGGTGGTGATCCTTGCTTCTCGGTGGTGGGCGCCGCTCGAACGCGTACGCGAGCGAGCGCCGGGGACAAGAGGAGAACCGTCGCCCTACGCTACCGCAGGGCGCCCTGCCCGCGCGGGAGGGCATCCCCCCGGATCGGCGATGCGATTGCGACCGACCAGCGCCGGGTCAGCACCGCGTCAGCGGTGGGTCTGCGGGTGGTGCTTCGCGAGCTGCAGCACGCCGAGGATGGCGATCGCGCCGGCCACGACGGCGACGATGGCGAAGGCGGGCGGGATGAGCGAGGCCTCGCCGAGCACGACGACGCCGATGAGCACGGCGACGAGCGGGTCGACGACCGTGAGGCCCGCGATGACGAGATCGGGCGAGCCGACCGAGTAGGCGGTCTGCACGAAGTAGCTGCCGAGCGCGGCGGAGGCGAGCAGCGCGACGATGGCGAGCACCGTGAGCCACTCGAAGTTGTTGTTGAGGATGCGGTTGATGACGACCTTGGCGAGCGTCGCCACGAAGCCGAACAGCACGCCCGCGCCGATGATGTAGAACATCGCGCCGACGATGCGGCGCGCGAAGGCGAACGCGAACGCGAAGGCCGCGAGCACGATGCCGAGCACTCCGAGCACGATGAGCAGCTGCACCTCGGTGATCTCCTGCTCGATCGCGTAGACCGCGGCGATCGCGACGAAGATGCCGACGCCGCTCACGCACATCGCGATCGCGCGGATGGCGTGCCGATCGAGCCTGATCTTCGAGAGGCGTGCGTTGAGCACGGCCGTGATGACGAGCGCGACGACACCGAGCGGCTGCACGACGATGAGCGGGGCGAAGCCGAGGCTCGTGAGCTGGAAGAGGATGGCGAGGCCGAGCATGAGCGTGCCCACGACCCACGAGGGCCGCGCGAGCAGGTGCATGAGCTGCCGGATGCTGAGCCCGGCCTTCTCGCCGTCGCCGTGGCTCGCCTCGACGCGCGTGACGCCGCGGTGCTGGAACTGCGCGCCGAGCGAGAGGAAGACGGCCCCGACGAGGGCGATCGGGATGCCGATCGACTGGTAGGGGGTGAGGGTGATCTGCTCGGTCAGGTCACTCAGCTCGGGCGGCACCCGGTCAATCTACCCCGCGGCTCGCGGATATTCTGGAGGAATGGCCGCGCTTCCGATCTGCATCACCGGTGAGCCGGTGCTCCACTCCGTCGCCGCGGAGGTCGAGGTGATCGACGATGCGCTGCGGGCGCTCGTCGCCGACATGTTCGAGTCGATGGCGGCCGCCCCCGGCGTCGGCCTCGCGGCCCCGCAGGTCGGTGTGGATGCCCGGCTGTTCGTCTTCGACTGGACCGACGACGATGCCGTGCGCTGGCGCGGCGTCGCGATCAACCCCGAGCTGCTCATCAGCCCGGGGCCCATCGGCGAGGCCGACGAGGAGGTCGACTCGGAGGGCTGCCTCTCGGTGCCCGGCGAGCGGTTCCCGCTGCTGCGCTCGGACCGCGCCGTGCTGCGCGCGATCGACCTCGACGGCGAGCCCTTCGAGATCGAGGCGACCGGCTGGCTCGCCCGCATCTTCCAGCACGAGTACGACCACCTCGACGGCGTGCTCTACGTCGACCGGCTCGCGCACCCGCACAGCAAGGCCGCCGCGAAGGCGGTCCGCAAGCGCTCCTGGGGCGTGCCCGGCCAGAGCTGGCTGCCGGGCCGCGACCACCTCGAAGACTGAGCGCCCGCCTAGCCCCAGCCGAGCGCGCGCAGCCCCGCGGCCGTCGCCGCGGCCGCGATGATGACGAGGATGAACGGCACGCGCAGCGCGAAGAGCCCCGCGGCCACGGCGAGGGCGGGCAGCCGCGCGTCGATGACGATGCCCTGGCCCGCTCCGATCGTCTGCACGACGATGAGCGCCGAGAGCAGGGCGACGGTCGTGAGTTCGGCCGTGCGCGCCGCGGTCGGGGCCTCGAGCACGCGCGGGGGCACGAGGTAGCCCAGCAGCTTGATGCCGAGCACGAGGATCGACGCGAGCAGGATGATCTGCCAGACCGTCATGCGGTCCCCTCCCCCGTGTCGCGGCGCGCGAACAAGTTGGGCACGCCCACGACGACCGCGACGAGGGCCGCGACAAGCACCGGCAGGCCCTGCGGCAGCGCGGGCAGCAGCACGGCCGCGACGACGGCCGATCCGACCGCGACGGCGATGGGCTGCAGGGCTCGCAAACGGGGCCACACGAGGCCGAGGAAGGCCGCGCCCGCGGCCGCATCCAGCCCGAACTGCCGCACGTCGCTGAGGAGGTCGCCGAGCACGGCGCCCAGGAGCGTCATGAGGTTCCAGCCGACGTAGATGATGGCGCCCGTCGCCCAGAACCCCACGCGCTGGCTCGCGAGGGTGGGTTGCGCGGTCGCGACGGCCGTCGACTCGTCGATCGTGAGGTGGCCCGCGAGCAGCCGCTTCGCCCACCCGGGCCCGATGATTGGCGACACGCGGATGGCGTACAGCCCGTTGCGCAGGCCGAGCAGCGTCGCGCCCGCGATCGCGGCGGGACCGGCCGCCGCACCGCCCGAGGCGAGCACGCCGATGAGCGCGAACTGCGAGCCGCCCGAGAACATGACGAGGCTCAGCACGCAGGCTTGCCAGATGTCGAGGCCCGAGGCGACCGCGAGCGCGCCGAACGAGACGCCGTACGCCGAGACCGCCAGACCGACCGCGAGGGATGCGCGCCAGGCGGCCCGGCGCTCAGCTTCGGCGCTCACGCGACGCGGGGCCCTCGTCAGGGCCCGCCGCCGCGCCCGCCGCGCGCACGATCTCGAGCAGCGACTCGGGGTCGATGTCTTTGTAGACGACCGCGAAGACGCCCGCGCGGGCCGCCTCGGCGACGTGGTCGTCGAGGTCGATCGCGGTCGCGAGCACGATACGCGGCGCCGGCCCGAGCGTGCGCACGGCCGCATCGCCTGTGATGCGCTCGCTCGCGGCGAGGCCGTTCACCCGGGGCATGTGGAGATCCATGAGCACGACATCGGTGGGCTCGCGGCGCACGATCGCGAGGGCCCGCGCGCCGTCGCCGGCCTCGCCGATCACCGTGAGGTCGGGCTGCGAGTCGAGCACCATGCGCCACCCGGCCCGCTGGTGGGGCGCGTCATCGGCGATGAGCACACGCACGGGCGGTCGCGCCGCGGGCGAGGAGGTCACGAGCGGTCCAGCTTCACCCCGTGCACACCGTTGTGGAACCGCAGCGCCGGGAAGACGACCGAGAGCGAGAAGCCCACGCCCGGCACGGTCGACGCCGTGAGGATCCCGCCGTAGAGCTCGGCCCGCGCGCGCATCTCGCGGATGCCGCGGCCGCTCGGCTCATCGGTGAGCGCTTTCAGGTCGTCGTCGATCGTGTAGCCGACGGCGCCCGAGTCGTTGGGGTCGAGGCCCTCGCGCCGCGCCGAGGCGCGGATGCCGTCGTCGTCGACCTTGACGTGCAGGCCCTCGGCGCCCCACGTGAAGCTCACGCGCGCCTCCGTGCCGGGGCCGCCGTAGCTGAGGGCGTTCGCGAGGGCCTCCTGCAGGATGCGGTAGATCGCGAGCTCCGCGCCCTGCTGCAGGTCGAACGGCTCACCCGACTCCTCGAACGCGACCTCGAGGCCGCTCTCGCGCATGACGGCGAAGAGCTCGCGTGTCGACTTCAAGCGGGGCTGCGGGGCGGCGCTCGCCTCCCCCTCGCGGGCGAGGCCCATGACGCGACGCAGGTCGCCGAGGGTCGTGCGCGCCGACTCGGCGATCACGGTCGCGGCGCGGGCCGCAGCCGAGGGGTCGGCGGTCGCGGCGTAGCGCGCACCGTCGGCCTGGCTCACGATGACGGAGAGCGCGTGCACCGACACCTCGTGCAGCTCGCGGATGATGCGCAGGCGGCCCGTCTGCTCGGCCAGCCCCAACTCGAGATCGATGCGCTGCCGCGCGGCGGCCGCGCGGTCGAAGGCCGTGCGACGAGCACGACCGCGGGCCCGTAGCCACGCGACGAGCAGCACGACTCCGAGAACGAGCAGCAGCAGCGTGGATGCCCCGAGCACGACGGTCAGCATCATCGCGTTGGCCGACACCCAAGCCTCGATCGCGGGGAGATCCATCGCGGAGGCTCCTCTCGAGCGGAGACGGTGATGCGGTGACCATCGGAGTGGCGCGAGCACCGGAGCGCGCGCAACGGGAGGGAGGTGGCTCCCCGACTTGGACTCGAACCAAGAACCTGCCGGTTAACAGCCGGCTGCTCTGCCAATTGAGCTATCGAGGATCGCTGAAACAGCCCTTCTAACCTAGCAGAACCGCGAGGGCCCGGTGCGCGCTCAGTAGCCCGCGGCGGGGTCGACGATGCCGACGAAGCGGCCGTCGCCGAGGAAGGCCCGCACGTTCTCGGTGATGCGGCGCGCGAGCAGGGGCGCGGTCATCTCGGGGGTGTCGGCCGAGTGCGAGGTGATGATGCACCGCGGCTCGCGCCAGAGCGCGTGGTCGTCGCCGAGGGGCTCGGGGCTCGTCACGTCGAGGCCCGCGCCGAGGAGTCGTTGCTCGCGCAGGGCGGTGGCGAGGGCATCCTGATCGACGAGCGCGCCGCGCGCGATATTCACGAGAGCCGCGGTGGGCGGGAGGAGGGCGAGCTCGGGCGCGCCGATGAGCGCGCGGGTCTCGTCGGTCGACGCCGCAGCGAGGATGAGCACGTCGGCGGTCGGCAGCACCTCGTGCAGGGCATCCGTCGTCACGGTGCGATCGGCGCCCGCGAGCGGGCCCGGCGTGCGGCGCACGACCGTGATGCGCACGCGGTAGGGCTGCACGAGGCGGATGATCTCGGCGGCGATGCCACCGGCACCCACGATCACGACATGCCGGCCGTAGAGCGAGAGGCCCGTGCGAACGGGCGCCCACTGGGCCGCCCGGGCCTTCGGCGCGAGCTCGCGCAGCACGGCCTGGGCGAGGGAGACGGCGTGCTCGGCGACGGGCTCGGAGTACGCGCCCTTCGCGCTCGTGAACAGCGGCCCCGATCCGTCGGCGTAGCGCGCGAGAACCTCCGCGAAGCCGTCGACGCCCGCCCACGGCAACTGCACCCAGCCGATGCCGGGGTGCGCCTGCAGGATCTCGGTGAGCTCGTCGGCGCGCTTCTCGCTCAGCCAGACGAGCCCACGGGTGCGGTCGGAGAGCTCGGCGATCGCTCCCCCGCCCGCGGCGACGGCCTCGGCGAAGAAGGCCGACGACTGCGGCAGCACGGCGATCTCACCGGGCTCCGGGCGCCGCTGCGGCACGCGCCCCTGGCCCGAGACGGGGTCGCGGTGCTGGTCGGTCAGCAGGAAGGCGGCGTCGGCCGAGAAGGTGGCGGAGGCCGTCATGCGATCGTTCGTCGTCACAGGTCTCGCAGCTCTCGCGCTCGGGCGGCGGTGCTCATGACGCGCGGGCGCGCGCGAGCTCGGCCAGGCGGTGGACATAGGGATGCGCGGGGGCGTCGAGCACCTCGTCGATGCCGCCCATGCCGACGATCGCGCCGCGGTGCAGCACCGCGAGCCGGTGCGAGAGGCGCCGCACCTCGCCGATCTCGCTGCTCACGACGAGGGCCGCGAACCCGCGGCGGCGCTGCACCTCGGCGAGGTGGCCCAGGATCGAGCCGCGCACGGTCGCATCAACACCTGCCGTGGCCTCGTCGGCGACGAGCAGCTCGGGGTCGAGCACGAGGGCGCGCGCGATCGCGACGCGCTGCCGCTGCCCGCGGCTGAGCTCGTGGGGGTACTTCGGCATCGTCGCGAGCGTGAGGTGCATGGCATCGATCGCCTCGGCGACGATCCCGCCCGCGCGGCTCTTCGAGAAGGCGCGGTCGCGCTGGAAGAGCGGCAGCGAGACGTTCTCGGCGACCGTGAGGTGCGGATCGAGCACGAGCCCCGCATCCTGCGGCACGTAGCCGACGCGCAGCGCGAGCTCGTCGTCGTCGCGGCGGTGCAGCCGGCGCACGTCGACGCCGAGCACCTCGAGGGCGCCGCCCGCGATCTCGACCCCGCGCGGCACGCTGCGCGAGGTGTAGCCGGCGACCGCGCGCGCGAGCGTGCTCTTGCCGCTGCCCGCATCGCCGAGGATCGCGAGCGTCTCGCCCGGGGCGATGTCGAGCGTGAGGCCCGTGATGGCCTGCACCGGCCGGCTGCCGCCCCCACCGCGGTAGCGCAGCGTCAGGTCGCGGGCGCGTACAGCGGGTTCGGTCACGCGAGCGATCCTAGTCGCCGCGCACGCGACGGCGTTCGGCCTCCAGCTCGACGAGCTCGCGCTGCAGCGAGCGATGCCGCTCGGGCTCGGCGGCGGCATCGGTGCGCTGCAGGGCGCCCAGCAGCTCGGTTTTGCGCCGCAGCAGGTCGCGCTCGATGAGCGAGGTGGTCACGCCCTGGCAGTACTCCGCCGCGTGCCCCTCGCGGATGGGCAGCGGGGCGATCGCGAGCTGCGTGACGAGCGGGCTGAAGGCCGGAGGCGACTCCTCCGCGACGCGGCGCGCCCAGTCGCTCGAGCCGTAGGCGTCGAGCGCTGCGAGGAGGGCGTCGCGCACGGTCGCGAGCGCGGGCTGGGTGAAGGACGTGTGCAAGGCGCGCCGGGCGGTCTCGAGCGGGATCTCGCCAGGATGCTGGAGCAGCGCCATGAGCAGCTCGCGCTCGAGCCGCGTCACCGGGTCGGAGGGCAGCTGGGCGATGCCGATCGTCGGCACGACGGCCTCGGCCATCGCCGCGTGCGCGTCGCCGACGGGGATGCGCGGCGCGCCCTCCCCCGCCCCCGGTGTCGCGGCCGGCGGCGGCGCGGTCGGCGCGGCCCCTGGTCGACCCGCGGGCGGGCGGGCGGGAGCCCGGCGCGCCGCGCGCACGGCGCTCGCGACCTCGGTCGGCTCCATGCCGATCCAGCCCGCGAGCGTGCGCGTGTAGCCGATCGACAGCGACTCGTCGCGGATGCCGGCGACGATGGGCGCGGTCGCGCGGAGCGCGGCGACGCGGCCCTCGACGGTCTCGAGGTCGTAGACGTCGAGCTGCCGCCGCACCATGAACTCGTACATGGGCTTGCGGCCCTGGATGAGCAGGCGCACGGCGTCGTCGCCCCGCTGCAGCCGCAGATCGCAGGGGTCGAGCCCGTCGGGGGCGACGGCGACGTAGGTCTGCGCGGCGAAGCGCTGCTCGTCGGCGAAGGCGCGGCTCGCGGCCTTCTGCCCGGCTTCGTCGGGGTCGAACGTGAAGACGACCTCGCCGAGGCCGTGCGAGTCGCGGTTGTCGACGTCGCCCATGACGCGCCGGATGATCGTGATGTGGTCGCTGCCGAACGCCGTACCGCACGTGGCCACAGCCGTCGTGATGCCCGCGAGGTGGCACGCCATGACGTCGGTGTAGCCCTCGACGACGACGACCTGCTTGCCGCGCGCGATGTCGCGCTTGGCGAGATCGAGCCCGTAGAGCACCTTCGACTTGCTGTAGACGGGCGTCTCGGGCGTGTTCAGGTACTTTGGGCCCTGGTCGGTCTCGAGCAGCCTGCGCGCGCCGAAGCCGAGGGTCTGCCCGGTCACGTCTTTGATGGGCCAGATCAGTCGACCGCGGAAGCGGTCGTAGGGCTTGCGATCGCCCTGGCCCTGCAGGCCCGAGGCGAGCAGCTCCTCCGCCGTGAAGCCCAGCCCCCGCAGGTGGTCGCCGAGCGCCTCGTACGAGTTGGGGGCGAAGCCGATCGAGAAGCGCTCGGCCGCCGCCGCATCGAAGCCCCGCTCGCCGAGGAAGCGGCGGGCGGGCTCGGCCGCGGGGGTGCCGAGCTGCTCGCGGAAGAACTGCTCCGCCGCCGCGTTGGCGGCCAGGAGGCGGCTGCGATTGCCCTGGTCGGCGGCAGGCCCGCCATCCTCGTAGTGCAGCGCGTAGCCGAGGCGCCCCGCGAGGCGCTCGACGGCCTCGCTGAAGGTGACGTGGTCCATCTTCTGCAGGAAGGTGAAGACGTCGCCGCCCTCGCCGCAGCCGAAGCAGTGGTAGAAGCCCACCTGCGGGCGCACGTGGAAGCTCGGGCTGCGCTCGTCGTGGAAGGGGCACAGGCCCTTCATCGAGCCGACGCCCGCGCTCTTGAGCGTGACGTAGTCGCCGACGATGTCGGCCAGATTCGTGCGCGACCGGACCTCGTCGATGTCGCTGCGTCGGATCAGGCCTGCCACAGGGCCGATTCTAGGCCCGGGGTGCTGAGCGCCGTCGCCGCGCTCGACAGGCTCAGGGGACGAGCCGCTCGTGCCAGCTCATGGCGCTCTGGTCGGTGAGCGAGGCGACCTGGTCGACGATGACGCGACGGCGGGCGTCGTCGTCGCCGGCCGCTCGGAAGTCGTCGGCGAACGCGCGATCGAGCGCATCCGGACCCGCCGCCCAGAGGGCGTCGGCGAGCTCGACGAGCAGCGCGCGCTGGCGCGCGTAGATGGGCTGGCGGGCGTTCGTCGACATGACGTTGGCGGCGACGATGCCCTTGAGCACGGCGATCTCAGCCTGCGTCTCGCGCGGCACGACGACGTCGGCGCCGAACCGCGCGAGCGCGCCCTGGGGATGCGCCTCGCGCGTCGCGTGCACGGCCTCGTGCGCGAAGCGCCCGATCAGCTGGCTCGTGAGGTTCTTCAGCCGAGCGAGGTCGCGGCGCGAGGCGTCCCACGTCTCGATCCACGCGTCGAGATGGTCGAGCCGATCGAAGGCCGCGATGAGCTCGTCGTGGCTGATCTCGCCGCCGATCCACTCGAACATCGCGTCGACGAGAGCATCATGGTCGACGCGAGCGCTCAGCGCGGGCACATCGAGGTACCCGCTCACGATGGCGTCTTCGAAGTCGTGCACGCTGTAGGCGATGTCGTCGCTCAAGTCCATGACCTGCGCCTCGATGCAACGCACGCGGTCGGGCGAACCGCCGCGCATCCACTCGAAGGCCGCCGCGTCGTCGTCGTAGAAGCCGAACTTGCTGCGACCGCTCGGGTCGGGGATTCCCTGCGACTGGGGCCACGGGTACTTCGTGCTCGCGTCGAGGCTCGCGCGCGTGAGGTTGAGTCCGTAGCTGCGGCCGTCGGGCCCGAGCACCTTCGGCTCGATGCGCGTGAGCAGGCGCAGGGTCTGCGCGTTGCCCTCGAAGCCGCCGAAGGCCGCGGCCCACTCGTTGAGGGCGCGCTCGCCGTTGTGCCCGAACGGCGGGTGGCCGAGGTCGTGGGCGAGGCAGGCGGTATCGACGACGTCGGGGTCGAGACCGAGGCTCGTCGCGAGCTCGCGGCCCACCTGGGCGACCTCGAGCGAGTGCGTCAGGCGGTTGCGGGCGAAGTCGAGACCCGCCGTGGGGCTCAGCACCTGGGTCTTCGCGGCGAGGCGGCGCAGGGCGCTCGAGTGCAGCAGGCGGCCGCGGTCGCGCGCGAAATCGCTCCGACGACTGCTGTGCTCCTCAGGCAGCCAGCGCTCGGCATCGGCCGGGCCGTAACCCGCCGTGAGGTCGTCGTGCATGCTCAGCCGCCCGAGTGGTGCAGCTCGGCGGCGGTGACCTCGGCGCGGCTCGCGCCCGTGAGCTCGCGGCTCTCGAGCCAGCGATCGGGCAGGGCGGGCTTCTTCGGGGTGCCGGCGCGGCCACGCTGGCCTTCGGCGGCCTCGCCCGGGTAGGGCGCGTCGCGGTCGAGCTCGCCGAGCAGGTCGTCCATGTGCTGCAGGCTCTCGACCGCCGCGAGCTTCGCGCGCAGCTCGCCGCCGACCGCGTAGCCCTTGAAGTACCAGGCGACGTGCTTGCGGATGTCGCGGCAGGCCTTGGCCTCGTCGTCGAAGAACTCGACGAGCAGCTCGGCGTGGCGGCGGAACGCGTCGGCGACCTCGCCGAGGCCCGGCATCGCTTTGTGCTCTTCTCCTCTGAACGCGGCAGAGAGATCGCCGAAGAGCCACGGCCGGCCCAGGCAGCCGCGCCCGACCACGATGCCGTCGCAGCCCGACTGCTCGACCATGCGCAGGGCATCCTGCGCCGACCAGATGTCGCCGTTGCCGAGCACGGGGATGCTCGAGATGGTCTCTTTGAGCCGTCCGATCGCGTCCCAGTCGGCATTGCCCGAGTAGAAGTCGGCGGCCGTGCGCGCGTGCAGCGCGACGGCGGCGACGCCCGCACCCTCGGCGGCCTTCGCGGCCTCGAGGTAGGTCAAGTGGTCGGCGTCGATGCCCTTGCGCATCTTCACGGTGACGGGGATGTCGCCCGCGGCCTTCACCGTCGCCTCGACGATGTTCCGGAAGTGGTTCAGCTTCCAGGGCAGGGCCGCTCCCCCGCCCTTCTTCGTGACCTTGGGAACAGGGCATCCGAAATTCATGTCGATGTGGTCGGCGAGGCCCTCGCCCGCGAGGAAGGCCGCCGCCTCGCCCGCCGTCGTCGGATCGACGCTGTAGAGCTGGATGCTGCGCACCGTCTCGCTCTCGTGGTGCGTGATGAGGCGCAGGCTCTCGGGCGTGCGCTCGACGAGCGCGCGGCTCGTGATCATCTCGCTCACGTAGAGCCCCGCGCCGTATTCGCGGCACAGCCGCCGGAACGCCGTGTTCGTGATGCCCGCCATGGGTGCGAGCACGACGGGCACGCTCAGCGGGATCGGGCCGATGCTGAGCGGGGCGGGCAGGGTCGCGGTCGACATTGTGGTTCTAGTCTCCCAGGTCGTGCTGAACCGTGCGTCAGCGAGAGCTCAGGGCGTGGGCCTGTTCGATGATGCGCACGGTCTCGAGGGCGTGGCGGGCATCCACCGGCACCGGGGCTCCGTCGCGGATGCTCGCCGCCACCTGCGCGTAGAAGTCGGGGTAGCCGCCAGCCTCGGTGGGCACGGGCACGAGCGGCTGCTCGCCGTTGTCGACGCCGAGCAGGCCCCAGTCGGCCTTCGGGGTCTCGCCGTAGCCCTCGCTGCCGGGCCACCGGCCGGCCTTGAGGTCGGGCTCCTGCCCGTCGAGGCCGTAGACGGTGTAGCCGCTCTCGTCGCCGAGCACGCGGAACCGCGGCCCGCTCTGCGCCGCGACCCGGCTCATCGTGAGGTGGCTCCGCACGCCGCTGTCGTGCCGCAGCGAGAGGAAGGCGTCGTCCTCGCTGCCGAGCCCCTCGCGCACCGCGCGCAGCTCGGCGACCTCGAGCGTCGCCGGGCCGAAGAGCGTGAGCGCCTGGTCGATGAGGTGGCTGCCGAGGTCGAAGAGGATGCCGCCGCCCTGTGCGGGCGTGATCTGCCCCTGCCACTGGTCGCGCTTGGGGGCTCCGAAGCGCTCGAAGGTCGACTCGAAGCGGTGCACGGTGCCGAGTGCGCCCGACTGCACAAGCTTCCTGACGGTGCGGAAGTCGCCGTCCCACCGTCGGTTCTGGAAGACCGTGAGCGGCTTTTTCGCCGTCTCGGCCGCGGCGATGATCGCCTCGGCGTCGGCCACGCTCGGCGCGAAGGGCTTGTCGATGACGACCGCCGCGCCGGCCTCGAGCGCCGCGATGGCCTGCTCGCGGTGCACGTGCGGCGGCGAGGCGAGCACGATCAGGTCGAGGTCTCCGGCCCGCGCGAGCAGGGCATCCGTCGACATGATCTCGGCGCCCGGATGCGCGTTCTTCGCCTGGGCGGCCCGATCGGCGTCGCTCGTCGCGATCGCCGCGATCGCGAACGCCGGGTTCGTGGCGAGGAAGGGGGCGTGGAAGACTCGACCCGCGAGTCCGAAGCCGATGATGCCCGCTCTCAGGGGTGCGCCGTTGCTCATGGGCTCAGCCTAGAACGCGGAGGGTGGAGCCATGACGCAGGGTGGACTCGAGCGGGTGGCGGCGGATGCCGCGGCGCGCGGGCTGGCGGTCGAATTCATCGAACGGATGCGCGCCTCGTCGCTCGAGGAGGCCGCATCTCTTCTCGGCATCACCCCGGCCGACATCGTGAAATCGCTCGTCGTCAAGCGCAGCGACGGCACGTTCCTCTTCGCGCTCATCCCCGGAGACCGCCAGATCTCGTGGCCGAAGCTGCGCGCGCTCGTCGGCGTCAACAAGCTGCAGTTGCCCTCGCCGGAGCTCGCGCTCGAGGCGACCGGCTACGAGCGCGGCACCATCACACCGCTCGGCTCGACGACCGCGTGGCCCGTGTATGCCGATGCGGGCATGGCCGGGCGGCGTGTGTCGATGGGTGCGGGCGAGCACGGCTACTCGCTCTTCGTCGAGGCCGACGAGCTGCTCGCGGCGCTCGGCGCCGTCGTGGCCGACATCAGCGAGCCGCTCGCGCCGCGCTGAGCGCCGCGCGCCGGGCCGCTGCGCCCGCCCACGCGTCTCCACAATTCAGGAGTCACGCGGGTCGGTACCGCCGTGGGAGCCCTCGCACGGCGTGTCGAGGAGCTGTCGAGGCGGCTACTCCTGAATTGTGGAGACGCCCGAGAGGGTCGGATGCGCGGGGATCAGGCAGGCGTCGCCCTCGCAGGCCTCGGCGGCGGGGTCGCCGAGCATTGCGAAGGGCTTCGGGGCCGCATCCATCGTCATGATGCCTCGACCGGAACGGCGTCACGCTCGGCGGCGGCCTGCTGCAGCGCGGCCAGGAAGGTCGCGGTCTCCTGCGCCCCCGAGATGCCGTACTTCTCGTCGATGACGAAGAACGGCACGCCCTGGATGCCGTACGCCACCGCTTGCGCCATGTCGGCCTTCACGTCGGGCAGGTAGGTGTGCTCGGCGAGGGCGGTGGCCGCGGCGCTCGCGTCGAGGCCGACCTCACCGGCCAACTCGGCGAGCTCGTCGGCGCGACCGATGTGGCCGCCCTCGGTGAAGTAGGCGCGCAGCAGACGCTCCTTCAGCTCGGCCTGCTTGCCGTGCGCCTTGGCGAAGTGCAGCAGCTCATGCGCGAGCACCGTGTTCGTCTGGTGGATGCGGTCGTAGTGGTACTCGAGACCCACCGACTCGGCGATGCCGCTCACGCGGTCGACCATCTGCTGCGCCTGCTCGGGGCTGATGCCCTTGCGCTGGCTGAGGTAGTCGATCGGCGTGCCCTCGAAGTCGACCGGGGTGTCGGGCGCGAGCTCGAAGCTGCGGTAGGTGACCTGCACCTCACCGTCGAACTGCGCGACGGCAGCCTCGAACTTGCGCTTGCCGATGTAGCACCAGGGGCACTGCACGTCGGACCAGATCTGCACATCGATGGGGATGCTCATGCTGAGGTCAACGCGGCCCGGCCGGGGGGTATTCCCGCCTCACCCGGCGCGGGCGCGTCGCCACAATTCAGGAGTTCCGCGCTGGTGCAGGCCCGGGGGCGCGCTCTCACGGCGTGTCGCGGGCCTTCCGACCTGCTCGACTCCTGAATTGTGGAGAACGACGAGGATGCCGCGCTCGCGCAGCGCGCGCACGAGGGCCGCCTGTACCGCGGGCCAGCCCGTCGGTGAACCCGACCTGCGAGCTCACCTGAACACCCGCGGCGCGGAGGCGCGTGCGCGCGAGGCTCTCGGGCAGCGAGTCGCAGTTCTCGACGCTTGCATCGATGAGCCAGCGCAGCGGACCCAGCTTCTCGCGCAGTTCGGCGAGCTCGATGCGATCGAGCCGACCGGTGCGGCGCACCCAATCGAGCACGGCGATCGCCTGCTCGGCGATCTCGGTGCGGCAGACGAGCTCGATCGCCTCGGGGAGGTCGACGATGCCGGTCGTGGAACCCCGATCGTGCGCGGGTGCGACCCAGCGCACGACGACGGCGTCGTCGCGAGCATCCGATCGCCGTATGTCGCGGCGCCACTGGCTGCGCAGGCGGGCGGCGTTGACGGGCACCGCGACGTGCAGGGCGTGGCGCCCCAGCACCCATCCGCCGAGTGCGGCCACCGCACTGATGCCGGTAAGCCGCCCGCCGACGCGCATCGCTCGGAACCGGGGATCTCGCTCGTCCCAGGTCGAGTACCAGCCGCGACGCGGGCGGTTGAGCGATCCGGCCCGAAGCGCGCGGCGCAGGTCGTGGTCGGTGGCGCCGAGCTCGTGCAGCCGACGTCGGTCGAGAGCGCCGCCGTGACGGGCGACGAGGTGCGCAGCATCCATCGTCGCAGGATGCCTCGGCCGCGCGCGGCCCGACCGCCCGTCCCGACTCTGGGAGCCCGACCGCGCGTGTTCGCGCCGTGTGAGGGACCCCTCGCCCCCGGCGCGCCTCCACAATTCAGGAGTCGACGACGCCGGCGGGCGCCGACACGCCGAGAGAGGCCCGTGGATGCCCTGCCCCGCGCCGCGACTCCTGAATTGTGGAGACCGGCGCGGGTCGAGGGGCTGGGCGGCCGGGGCCGCGCGGCTAGGAGCCGAGCAGCTCGCCGGCGAGGTACGCCTCGAGCTTCGCGAGCGGGATGCGCTCCTGCGCCATGGTGTCGCGCTCGCGCAC
>NCEJ01000018.1 GCA_002280615.1 Micrococcales bacterium 32-70-13
GGCGCGGGAGCCGGCGCCGGGGCGGGCTTGGCCGGGGCCTTCGCCGCCGGGGCGGCGGGGGCCTTGGGCGCGGTGATGCCCTCGGCCTCCAGAGCCGCGCGCAGCTTGCGCGCGACGGGGGGTTCGATCGTCGAGGACGGACCCTTGACGAATTCGCCGAGCTCTTTGAGCTTCTCGAGGGCGACCTTGCTTTCGATGCCGAGCTCGCTCGCGATCTCGTGCACGCGTGGTTTCGCAGCCACAATTCTCCTGTCTGGGCCTGCACCCGGACAGGGGCAGACCATTAGTGCTGGACGGAACTCATTTCGAGCCGCTCATTAGTTGTCCATGTGCCGATCAGCCTTTTCTTCGGACGATGAAATGGTCATCAGGACGGATGCCGCGTCGAGAGGGCCCGCCACCCGCAGCGCGCGGGCCCAGGCCCGCCGCACGGTGGCGGTCTCGACGCAGTCGCGAGTGCCGTGCACCCACGCGCCCCGCCCCGGAAACCGGGCCAGGGCATCCACCACGACCGCTCCGTCGCGCGCCACCACCCTCACGAGGGAGGATCGAGGTGCGCGCTGGCGACAGCCGAGGCAGGTTCTGACGGGTTCCATGTTACCCCCTGCCCTACTCCTCCATGACGGAGTCGGGCTGGATGTCGATCTTGGCGCCGGTGAGTTTGGCCGCCAAGCGGGCGTTCTGGCCCTCCTTGCCGATCGCGAGCGAGAGCTGATAGTCGGGCACGAGGGCCCGCACGGCCTTCGTCGCGGGGTCGATGACGAACGCGCTCGACACCTTCGCGGGCGACAGCGCGTTGGCCACGAAGGTCGCCAGGTCGTCGCTGTGGTCGACGATGTCGATCTTCTCGGCGCCGAGCTCGGCCGTCACGGCGCGCACGCGCTGCCCGAGCTCGCCGATGCAGGCGCCCTTCGCATTGACACCGGGCTCGAGCGAGCGCACGGCGATCTTCGTGCGGTGCCCGGCCTCGCGCGCGAGCGCCGTGATCTCGACGATGCCGTTGGCAATCTCGGGCACCTCGAGCGCGAAGAGCTTGCGCACGAGCGAGGGGTGTGTGCGGCTGACGGTGATCTGCGGGCCCTTGAGCCCCTTCGAGACGCTCGTGACGTAGACGCGGATGCGGCTGCCGTGCGTGTACTCCTCGCCCGGCACCTGCTCCTCCGGGGGCAGGATCGCCTCGACCGCGCCCAGGTCGATGTGGATCATGCGCGGGTTCGGGCCCTGCTGGATGACGCCCGCGACGATGTCGCCCTCGCGTCCCTTGAACTCGCCGAGCACGCGGTCGTCGCCGATGTCGCGCAGGCGCTGGTTGATGACCTGCTTCGCCGCGAAGGCGGCGATGCGGCCGAAGTCGTCGGGGCTGTCGGGGGCCTCCCCGATGAGCATCCCCTCGTCATCGAACTCGGGAACGTACACGGTGACGTGACCGGTCTTGCGATCGAGCTCGACGCGCGGCTGCGGCTGGTCGGCATCGCGCGGCTCGTCGTGGTCGGTGTGCTTGAGGTAGGCCGTGAGGATGGCCTGCTCGATGATCTGCACGAGCTCGTCGAACGGGATCTCCCGCTCGCGCTCCATCATCCGCAGGATGCTCAGGTCGATGTCCACGTGGGGTACCTCCGCTATTCGGTTGAGACCGCGCGGCCGACCGTGGCGCACGCGATGCGAGCCCCCACGATACCCGACCCCCGAGGGCCGCGGGCCCGGCTCAGCGGGGGGCGCGCAGGTGGTCGACGACCTCGTGCAGCGCGATCTCCGAGCGCTCGCCCGTGGCGCGGTTCCAGAACTCGACGATGCCGTCGGCGGCTCCGCGGCCGACCACGACGACGAGCGGCACGCCGATGAGCTCGGCGTCGCCGAACTTCACGCCCGGCGAGACCTTCGCCCGGTCGTCGTAGAGGGTGTCGAAGCCGAGGCCGTCGAGCTCGCTCACGAACGACTCGGCGACCGTGTACGCGAGCTCGTCGCGCCCCGCGGCGACGACGTGCACGTCGAAGGGAGCGACCTCGCGCGGCCAGATCAGGCCCTTCTCGTCGTGGGCGTTCTCGGCGATGACGGCGAGGATGCGCGTGACCCCGATTCCGTAGGAGCCCATCGTCACCGTCACGAGCTTGCCGTTCTCGTCGAGCACCTGCAGCCCGAGCGCCTCGGCGTACTTGCGGCCGAGCTGGAAGACGTGGCCGATCTCCATGCCGCGCGCCAGCTCGACCGGGCCGCTGCCGTCGGGCGCGGGGTCGCCCGCGCGCACCTCGGCGATGTCGACGCGGCCGTCGCCGACGAAGTCGCGCCCGGCGACGAGGTGGTACACGTGCTTCTCGGGTTCGTTGGCGCCCGTGATCCAGGCGGTGCCGTCGCCGACGCGGGGGTCGAGCAGGTACCGGATGCCCGTGGAGGAGGCCTCGCCGAGCACGGGGCCGCTCGGGCTCCAGGGCCCGATGTACCCCTTCACGAGGCCCTTCGCGGCGGCGAAGTCCTCATCGGTCGCCGCCTCCACCGCCGCGGGCGCAAAGGCCACCTCTGCCCGCTTCATGTCGACCTCGCGGTCGCCCGGCACGCCGACGATGACGAGCTCTTTCGCACCGTCGAGGTGGGTCAGTCGCAGCACGACGTTCTTGAGCGTGTCGCCCGCGGCCCAGGGGCGGTCGGCGCGCGGGTAGCGCTCGTTCGAGAGCGCGACGAGGGTGGCGATCGTCGGGGTCTCGGGCGAGTCGTGGATGACCGCCGCGGGCTCCCCCGTGGCATCGACGGGCTCGGCCACGGGCGTGCGGTACGCCTCGACATTGGCCGCATAGCCGCCCGCCGAGCGCACGAACGTGTCTTCCCCGATCGCGATCGGGTGCAGGAACTCCTCGCTGCGCGAGCCGCCCATGGCACCCGCGTCGGCCTGCACGATCACGTACTCGAGCCCGAGCCGCGTGAAGATGCGCTCGTAGGCGTCGCGCTGCGCCTGGTAGGCGGCGTCGAGCCCGGCACCCAGCGCCCGGTGGCCTCGTAGGGCTCGCGCGGCAGCAGCGCCGGGAAGTGCACCTCTTGCGCCCCGGCGTTCGCCATCTCCTCGCGGATGACCGCCTCGATGCGGCGCCGCACCTTGAGCCCCAGGGGCAGCCACGCGAAGACGCCGGGAGCCTGGCGACGGATGTAGCCGGCCCGCACGAGCAGCCGGTGGCTGGCGACCTCGGCGTCGGCCGGGTCGTCGCGGAGGGTGCGGAGGAAGAGCTGCGAGAGGCGCGTGGTCACCCGGTCAGACTACCGGGGCGCATTCGGATGAAAATTCTTCGGAAGGCTCGCCCTCGACTGCGGCAGAATGGAAACAGGCCTGCGAGCGATGGCAAGGGGGGCTTGGATCGCTCGCAGGCCCTTCCCGTCTCGCGAGCAGTCGCGTGACGGGAAACCCGCACAGCGGAAGACCCCCCTGATCGACCCTCTCGGGTCGTGCACCGCCCCCCGGTGCGTGCCAGTCGGCTCCCCCGGCCGTTGGTGCCAGCGTACTGACGGGCGTCGATCAGGGGTCAGTCCCCCGATAGGGGGACATGGCCGCTCACTTATCGCGCGGTGACGACCTCGGGCGACCCGACCGGGGCATCCGGCATCGATGCGGCGAGGCGATTGGCCTCCTCGATGAGGGTCGCGACGATCTCGCTCTCGGGCACGGTCTTGATGACCTCGCCCTTGACGAAGATCTGGCCCTTGCCGTTGCCAGAGGCGACGCCGAGGTCGGCCTCGCGGGCCTCGCCCGGGCCGTTCACGACGCAGCCCATGACGGCGACGCGCAGCGGCACGGTCATGCCCTCGAGGCCCTTCGTGACGTCCTCCGCGAGGGTGTACACGTCGACCTGGGCACGGCCGCACGAGGGGCACGACACGATCTCGAGCTTGCGCTCGCGAAGGTTGAGGCTCTCGAGGATCTTCAGGCCGACCTTGACCTCTTCCGCCGGCGGGGCCGAGAGCGAGACGCGGATGGTGTCGCCGATGCCCTCACCGAGCAGGATGCCGAAGGCCGTCGCGCTCTTGATCGTGCCCTGGAAGGCGGGGCCCGCCTCGGTGACGCCGAGGTGCAGCGGCCAGTCGCCGCGCTCGGCGAGCTGGCGGTAGGCCTTCACCATGACGATCGGGTCGTTGTGCTTGACCGAGATCTTGAAGTCGTGGAAGTCGTGTTCCTCGAACAGGCTCGCCTCCCACACCGCGCTCTCGACGAGGGCCTCGGCCGTCGGCTTGCCGTACTTCTGCAGCAGGCGCGGGTCGAGCGAGCCGGCGTTCACGCCGATGCGGATGCTCACTCCGGCCTCTTTCGCCCGCTTGGCGATCGCGGCCACCTGGTCGTCGAACTTGCGGATATTGCCGGGGTTGACGCGCACGGCCGCGCAGCCCGCGTCGATGGCCTGGTAGACGTACTTGGGCTGGAAGTGAATATCGGCGATGACCGGAATCTGGCTCTTCTTCGCGATGATGTGCAGCACGTCGGCGTCGTCTTGACTCGGCACGGCCACGCGCACGATGTCGCAGCCGGTGGCCGTCAGTTCGGCGATCTGCTGCAGGGTGCCGTTGATGTCGGTCGTCGGCGTCGTCGTCATCGACTGCACGCTGACCTGGTGCTCGCTGCCCACCATGACCTTGCCGACCTTGATCTGGCGGGTCTTGCGGCGGGGGGCGAGGGTCTCAGGGACCTTGGGCATTCCCAGATTGACTGCTGGCACGGGCGTCAGTCTACGCAATCGCTCTGAACGCACGCCGCAGGGGCGGGCGCGGCACCGGGCCGCCGCACCCGCCCCTGAGATCGCTCACTGCGGGGTCGCGAGGTGAGCGCTGAGCGCCTCGACGAAGGCGTCGTGCTGCTCGAGGTGGGGCGAGTGACCGCACCCCTCGAAGACGACCTCGCGATAGCTGCCACCCTGAGCCGCATACCGGTCGAGCACGTCGCGCGTCTGGCTCACCATCGGCTGCGGCGGCGCGACCTCGGCCCCCGGCCAGCCGGGAATCGCACCGACCTGGCCGAGCATGTTGAGGTCGAAGAACGACGTGTCAGACACGATCGCGTCGGCCGATCCGCGCACCCAGAGCACGGGCGGCTTGTGCGCGAGGTCGACGATGCCGCTCGCGTTGAAGTGCGTCGGAGCCATGGTGTTGAGCACGCCGCGCCCACCCGGAGCGAAGCCAGGCCAGCTCTCTGAGGGCGTGCTGTCGCCCGGGTAGTTGTCGGGGCCGGTCGCGGTGGTGAGCATCGACGCGACCCAGAGGTCTTCGTGCTCGAGCGCGTCGGGCGCGGCGACGTAGGCCGAGCGGTACACCGAGCGCGGTGACGTCGCCTCGTCGGCCGAGGTGTCGTTCGCGTCGAGTCGGGCGACGAAGTCGGGGTTCGCTCCCCCGCCGCCCGTGCCGGCCGCGTCGGGGGTCAGCAGCGAGCCGTCGCGCGCTGTGCCGCCGAACCCGTAGGGCGAGACAGGCGACTCGAGAGTGACGCTCAGAATGCGCTCGGGAGCAGCGAGCATGAGCTGCATGACGACCCCGCCTCCCATGCTCCACCCGACCAGGTGCACCGCGTCGACACCGAGCGCGTCGAGCACCGAGGTCACGTCGTCAGCGAAGTCGCTCAGGCCCCTCGTCGCGTCGACGGGCAGCGTCTCGCTCTCGCCGAAACCGCGCAGGTCGACCGCGAGCGCGCGCACGTCGGGCGCCAGGGCGAGCATCGTCGGCTGGTAGAACAGCGAGCTCGACACGTTGCCGTGCACGAAGAGAACGGTCGATGCCGCTTCCGACGCGGCGGGCCGTTCGAGCACGCGTGCACGCAGTCGCGGCGTCGACACATCGTGGGCCTGAATGCCCGGCAGCAGGTGATCGGTCATAGCAAGAGACTCCTTCGTTTCTCGGGGGACGACACAGGGTGATCGGGCGTGAGAGGCGGCCTACGGCTCGCGCAAGGACGACGGGATGCTGAGAGGCGGTTCGGTCGCCGCGACGACCTCGTCGACCGTGACGCCGTCAGCGACCTCGACGAGGTGCAGCCCGCTGGCCGTCACGTCGATCACCGCGAGGTCGGTGATGATGCGGTCCACGACGCCCTTGCCGGTCAGCGGCAGCGAGCACTCATTCACGATCTTCGGAGTGCCGTCTTTCGCGACGTGCTCCATGAGCACGATGACGCGCGCGGCGCCGTGCACGAGATCCATCGCTCCGCCGGGGCCTTTGACCATCTTTCCCGGAATCATCCAGTTCGCGAGGTCGCCCGAGGCCGAGACCTGCATTGCACCCAGGATGGCCGCGTCGATCTTGCCGCCGCGGATCATGCCGAAGCTCAGGGCCGAGTCGAAGTACGCCGCACCCGGCAGCACCGTGACCGTCTCTTTGCCCGCGTTGATGAGGTCGGGGTCGACGTCGGCCTCGACCGGGTACGGCCCTACGCCAAGAATGCCGTTCTCTGACTGCAGCACCACGGTCATGCCGGCTGGCACGTGGTTGGGCACGAGGGTGGGCAGACCGATGCCGAGGTTGACATAGCTGCCGTCGCTCAGTTCTCGGGCCGCACGAGCAGCCATCTCATCTCTCGTGAGCGCCATGCTCAGCTCCCCTCGCTCGACCGCACGGTGCGCCGCTCGATGCGCTTCTCGACGTTCTCGCCCACGACGACCACGCGGTCGACGAAGACGCCGGGCAGGTGCACGGCGTCGGGGTCGAGCTCGCCGGGCTCGACGAGGCGCTCGACCTGCGCGATGCAGACACGGCCGGCCATCGCCGCGAGCGGCGAGAAGTTGCGGGCCGAGCGCGAGAACACCAGATTGCCGTGCCGATCCGCCACCGCAGCATGCACGAGGGCGAAGTCGGTCGTGATCGACTCTTCGAGCACGAACTGCCGCTCGACCCCGTGCATCGAGAATGTCTGCACCGGCTTGGCCGGCGAGGCTTCAGCGATCGAGCCGTCGGCCGCGTAGCGCCGGGGCAGCCCGCCCTCGGCGACCTGGGTGCCGACCCCGGTCTGCGTGAAGAAGGCCGCGATGCCCGCGCCCCCGGCGCGCAGCTTCTCGGCGAGCGTGCCCTGGGGGGTGAGCTCGACCTCGAGCTCGCCCGAGAGGTACTGCCTCTCGAACTCCTTGTTCTCGCCGACGTACGACGAGGTCATCTTGGCGATGCGGCCAGCCGCGAGCAGCACGCCGAGCCCCCAGTCGTCGACGCCGCAGTTGTTGCTGACGACCTTGAGGCCGTCGGCACCGGTCGCGAGCACCGCGCGGATGAGCTCCATGGGCGTGCCGCAGAGACCGAACCCTCCGACGGCGATGCTCGACCCCGAGCTGATGCCGGCGACGGCGGTCTCGACGTCGGGCACTGTCTTGTCGATCGTCATGCGATTCCCTCCGTGATCGTGTGTGCACTCTGCATCGTGCGCCGCACTTCGGCGGCGACCGCTCGTGCGCCCTCGCGCGCCAGAACGATCGTGTAGTGATTGACGTCGTCGACCTCGACGACCCGCATGCCGCGCAGCCGAGGCTCGGCGTCGGCACGACCCGGGGCGTAGAGCGCCCGAGGCTCGTCGAGCAGGCCTCGGGGGGCGCGCAGGAACACGGCGGGAGCGTGCACCGCCTGCATCGCCTCGAGATACCAGTCGGGCCCGAAGAGCTCGGCCGCATCGGTCTCGACCGAGGCCAGCACGCCCGAAGGCCGCAGGTGCGGTGCGGTGCCGATCAGGTCGTAGTCGACGTAGCCCTCGATCGTCGGCGACCAGTGGGCAGAGAAGGCGGGGTGCCGACGCCAGAAGTCGCGGTAGTCGTCGACGCTCGCGAAGGTCATGCTCAGCCGGTCGCCGGCCGGACCGAGCACCGAGGTGCCCGGTGCGGGGGCATCGAGCGGCAGTCCGCCGTCGACGAGAGTGAGGCTGAGCACGCGCTCGGGGTGGCGAGCGGCGAGCAGCACAGCGACGAAGGCTCCCATCGAGTGCGCGACGACGTGCACCGCGGGTTCGTCGAGCGCGTCGAGCACGGCGACGAGGTCGTCGGCGTGCCGACGCAGGCCGGCCGGACCCTCGACCGCGCTGCTGCGGCCGCGGCCGCGCAGGTCGGGGGCGATGATGCGCACGTCGGGCAGAGCCTCGGCGACAAGAGGCCAGCACCGGTGATTGGCTGTGATGCCGTGCACCGCGAGCACGGGCACGCCGTCGACGGCCGAGGCGTTGAAGATGCCCACGGCGAGGTCGCCGCCCGGCACAGCCACGCTCACGCGAGCAGGATCGAGCTCGATCATCGGGCGCTCCACCCGCCGTCCATCGTGTACGACGCGCCCGTGACCATGCCGGCCTCGTCGCTGCAGAGCCAGGCGGCGAGCGAGGCGACCTCGGTCGGCTCGACGAGGCGCTTGATCGCGCTCTCGGTGAGCATGACGCGCTCGACCACCTCGTCTTCGGCGATGCCGTGCACCCGCGCCTGATCGGCGATCTGCTTCTCGACGAGCGGAGTGCGCACATAGCCCGGGTTGATGCAGTTGCTCGTGATGCCGTGCGGGCCGCCCTCGAGAGCCGTCACCTTCGAGAGCCCCTCGAGGCCGTGCTTCGCCGAGACGTAGGCCGACTTGAAGGCGCTCGCCCGCAGACCGTGCACCGAGCTGATGTTGACGACCCGGCCCCAGCCGCGCTCGATCATGCCGGGCATGACGGCGCGCGTGAGCAAGAACGGCGAGACGAGCATGAGGTCGATGATGAGTCGGAAGCGCGCCGGGTCGAAGTCGACAATGGGGCTCACCGTCTGAATGCCCGCGTTGTTGACGAGGATGTCGGCGGTGAGATCGACCTCGGCGAGAGCATCCAGATCGGCCAGATCGATCGTCCACGCCTCGCCGCCGATCTCGGCCGCGATGCGGCGAGCGCCCTCTTCGTCGCGGTCGGCGACCACGACCGTCGCTCCCCGATCAGCCAGAGCGCGCGCGCACGCCTCGCCGATGCCGCTCGCGGCACCCGTGACGACAGCGCGTCGGCCGGTGAGTATCGAACTGCTCATCATGAGCCCTTCTGCTCTGACATCGATGCGGGCGCGTCGGTAGCGACCGAGGGCCGCTGCGCCCGCAGGGCGTTCTCGATGAACTGCATCATCTGGTCGAAGACCTCGTCGGGAATCTCGGCGGTGCCGCTCGCGAGCGGGTCGGCGGCATCGCCAGCCTCGCCGCCGTCGCCCCACAGCACCCAGCGCATGCCGATCATCTCGCCGACGCCCATGAGAGCCCACGCGGCCACCGTCGGGTCGATGTCGCCGATCTCACCGCGCTCGCGAGCTCCCTCGAGACCGTCGATGTAGCCCTCGACGATGCGGGTGTAGTGCAGGCGCAACGACCGCGGCGACACGAACTCGGCCTCGCGCACGATGCGGTAGAGCGCAGGATGCTCGGCCGTGAAGCGGAAGAAGCCGCGAAAGCCCTCGCGCTCGCGCTCGATGCGCGTCATGCTCTCGGTCGCGCGCTCGGTCATCGCGTGGCGAACGCGACGGTTGAGGTCGTCGACGAGTTCTTCGAAAATCTGCAGCTTGCTGTCGAAGTAGAGGTAGAAGGTTCCCTGACCGACGCCCGCGCGCTCGGTGATGCGCACGATCGAGGCGTCGGAGTAGCCGTGCGTGGCGAAGATCGCCTCAGCGGCGTCGAGCAGCGCTCGACGCGTGCGCTCGCCCTTCGCGGTGCGTGGCGCGGCGCTCACGAGGTCACCGCGTCGCTCGCGAGGTGCACGGCATCGAGCTGCTCGCGGTGCCAGAGCTCGAGCAGCTCGCGTCGGCGCACCTTGTCGGTGCCCGAACGCGGGATGCGCTCGACGAGGCGCACGCGGCGCGGAACCTTGAACTTCGCCAGGCGCGCGGCGCAGTGCTCGATGAGGGCCGTCTCGTCGACGGGCACGCCCGGGCGCACGACGATCCACGCTTCGGGCACTTCGCCCCACCGGTCGTCGGGCACGCCCGCGACCGCGGCATCGGCGACGGCCGCGTGCTCGAACAGCACGCGCTCGATCTCGGCAGGAGCCACCGACTCTCCCCCGGTGATGAAGATGTCGCTCAAGCGGTCGACCACGCGGTAGTAGCCATCGGCGTCGCGCTGCATGAGATCGCCCGTGCGCAACCAGCCGCCGCGCAGGGCCTCCGTCGTGCGCTGCTCGTCGCGGAAGTAGCCGGGAAAGACACTCGGCCCCCGCACGACCAGCTCACCCGAGCCGGCGCCCTCGATGACCTCGTCCGACACCGGATCGACGAGCTGCACTTCGACGTGCGGATACGGTCGGCCGGCCGAGCCGACCCTCGAGCGAGCATCCTCATCAGGAAGGCACAGCACGTTGGGCGATGCCTCAGTGAGCCCAAAGCCCTGCACGAGCGCGACGCCGCGGGCGTGCCAGGTGCGCAGCAGGGGTTCGGGCATCGGGGCTCCCCCGACGACGGCGTGCCGCAGCGTCGCCAGGTCGGTGCGGGCGAACGCGGGGTGCTCGGCCAGCAGCAGGTAGTTGGCCGGCACGCCCATCATGGTCGTGATGCCGCGGTCTTCGATGAGGTGCAGCACCCGCCCGGCGTCGAAGGTGCGCTCGAGCACGACCGTGGCGCCCGTCCACCAGGCGAGCAGGGGCTGCACGTTCCAGCCGCCGACGTGATACTGCGGCATGACGGCGAGCACCGTGTCGCTGCTGGTGATCTCGATCGTGCGCGAGAGGGCCAGGTTGGTCCAGAAGCAGTTGGCGTGAGTGAGGATCGCGCCGCGCGGTGCACCCTGCGTGCCCGACGTGAACATGATCAGCAGCGGGTCGTCATCGCGCACGGCCCGTTGCTCGGGTGCGCCCTCGCGGCTCGACCGGCGTGGTGCGGGCGGAGTGCGCTCGATGCCGCGCATCCCCGGCGCGGCTTGCGGCGGCGGGTCGAGCAGTCTCTCGGCCGCGGCGGCACCGAGCGACGCGAACTCGTCTTCGACGATGAGCGCCATGGGCTCGGCGAGTTCGAGCTGCTGGGCGATCTCGCGAGGAGACAGCCGCCACGAGATCGGCACGAGCACGAGGCCCGCCTGCGCGCACGCGAAGAAGAGCACCACGTGGTCGGCACTGTTGCCGGTGAGAGTCGCGATGCGATCGCCGACCCCGTAGCCGGCCTGCTCGAGCCGGGCGGCGAGCTTCGTGCTGCGGTCGTGCAGGTCGCGGTAGTTGAGCACGACGCCGCGGTCGTCGATCGCGACGCGGTCGGGTGTGGCCATCGCGCGGTCGGCCGTCCAGCGCCCGAGCGTGTGCAGGCCGTGCGTCCGCTCACTCGTGCTCGGGGTCTGGATCATCGCGTCGCCTCCTCATCGAGACTGCGCCCGGCGCGTGCGCGGGCTGAGTCGGCGCGCGCGAGGGTTCGGCGGGCAACGCCCGCCAGACCACCCGGCAGCAGCACCACGACCAGGATAAAGAGGGTTCCGAGAATGAAGAGCGGCTCGCTGAGAGGAATGCGCAAGAACTCGGGCAGGTCTTGGATGGCCTCCGACCGTGCGAGGGCCGTCAGACGCTGATCGAGCAGCGTGTAGATGAGCCCTCCGACCACGGCACCCCAGCGGGATCCGACGCCGCCGAGCACCACGATGACGAGCAGCGTGAGCGTGAAGTCGGGCGTTGTCACGGCGGGGGTCACTCCGCTCTGCAGCAGCAGGTAGACCATGCCGACGAGGGCGGCGAGCCCGCCCGCGAGCACCACGGTGATGAGCTTGACGCGGAACGGCGTCATGCCGAGCACTCGCACCCGCAGCTCGTTCTCGCGCGTCGCGGCGACGACGTGCCCCGCACGCGACCGCTCGAACCACGCCACGATGAGGAACACCACGACGAGCAGGGCCAGGGCGAGCCAGTAGACGTTGCGCGTGTTGAGCACCCCGACGAGCTCGGCAGGAATGTTGTCGACGCGCAGCGGCAGACCTTCTTCGCCGTTGGTGACCGAGGCGTTGCGGCGCACGAGCACCGAGCCCGCCTGCGCGAACGCGAGGGTCACCATGGCGAAGGCGATGCCCGACACCCTCAGGCTCAGCGCGCCGAGAGCCGCTGCCACGGCGATCGCGGCCAGCAGCACGACCGCCATCGCCGGCACGAGTGCCAGCTCGGTGTCGCGCAGCACGATGCCGAGACCGTAGGCGCCGAGCGCGAAGTAGAGCGCGTGGCCGAACGAGAGCAGGCCTGCGACACCGAACAGCAGGTGGTAGCTGAGCGCGAGCGCGGCGAACACCATGGCGAAGGCGAGCAGCTGCAGAGTGCCAGGCGTGTAGGTCGAGCCCGGCAGCACGCCCGGCAGGCTGAGGTCGAGCAGCGGCAGCACGGCGACGAGGCCGACGAGCAGCCCGCCGATGACCCAGGGCGTGAACGGAGAGGTGCGCAGACGGCGGATCATGGTCATGCCTTGCTCCCGAGGAGTCCGGTGGGCTTGACGAGCAGCACCACGGCGAGAAGCGCGACGACCATGAAGTCACCCGTGCCTCCGAGATAGAAGTTGGCGAACTGCTGCAGCACCGCGACCACGACCGACGCGATCGCCGCACCGGTGAGCGAGCCGAGGCCGCCAATGACCGTCACGATGAAGGCGAAGATCAGCAGCGAGCCGCCGATGAGCGGCGAGACGTAGCCGAAGTAGTGCGAGGCGAGCACACCGCCGATGCCCGCTGCGGCACCGCCGATCGCGAAGACGAGCGTGAAGGCGCGACGCACGTCGACGCCGAGCGCCGTGACCATGGCGCGGTTCTCGACGCCCGCACGAATGATGAGGCCGTAGCGCGTGCGCTTCAAGAAGACCACGAGCCCGAGCAGCACGATGACGGCTGCCGCGATGAGCACGAAGCGATCGTTCGGTATGAGGGCGCCGGCGATGTCGGTCGTGTCGTTCAGCCACTCAGGGCCGACGACGTAGATCGGGTCGACCCCCCAGATGCCCTCGAAGAGCGCTACCGTCGCGAGCGAGAGGCCCACCGTGACGAGCACTTGCTCGATGTGGCGCAGATAGAGCGGTCTGATGAGCAGCAGCTCGGTGAGAGTCGCGACCGTGGCCCCGACGACCGCTCCGACCAGGATCGAGACGCCGAAGGTGAGCCATGAGCCGTCGGGCATGCGGCGCGCCACCTCCCACCCCAAGAAGGCGCCAAGCGTCAAGAACGAGCCGTGCGCGAAGTTGAGCACGCCCATGAGCCCGTAGATGAGTGAGAGGCCGCTCGCGACCAGAAAGTACAGGGCGCCCAGGCCGAGGCCGGTGATGAGCAGCAGCAGCACAGTGCTCATGGCGTCTCCTCGCGTGATTCGTCGGCGCCCGTCGGGGCGCTGCGGTCGGTGTCGCCCTTCGGGGCGCCGTGGTCAGTGCCGCCCCTCGGGGCGCCGTGGTCAGTGGAGTGCACCCCGAGCAACTGCTGGGTGCGCTCATCGTCATCGAGCAGCTCGGCCGCGGGGCCGGCGTGGATCACTCGGCCGCCTTCGATGACGACGACGGTGTGCGCCAGGCGCCGCACGACGGGCAGGTTCTGCTCGACGAGCAGAACGGGGGTCACGGCCGCTGCGCGTTCGAGGGCCGCGGCGACTTCGGTCACGATGCGCGGCGCGAGACCCTTGGTGGGTTCGTCGACCATGAGCAGCCGGTTGTCGTTCATGAGCACTCGCGCGAGCGAGAGCATCTGCTGCTGCCCGCCCGAGAGCGAGCCCGCTCGCTGCGCCGAGCGTGCGATCAGGTCGGGGAAGAGTTCGTCGACCATGCCGCGGTTCGGGGTCGTGCCGCGCTCGGCGAGCCGCAGGTTCTCGGCGACCGTGAGCGAGGCGAAGACCTCGCGGTCTTCGGGCACGTAGCCGATGCCTCGCTGCACGATGCGGTGGGTCGGCTCGCCGTCGATGCGCGCACCGTCGAACTCGACGACGCCCGACCGCGAGATGAGGCCGAGCACGGCTTTGAGGGTGCTCGTCTTGCCGACGCCGTTGCGCCCCAGTACCGCGGTGACGCCTGTGGCGGGCACCTCGAAGTCGACCTGCTCGACGACCTGCTGGCCGTCGATGCTCGCCGAGAGACCGGCGACGCGAAGAATGGGGTCGGGGGCGTTCATAGTGACTCTCCCAGGTAGGCGGCCTGCACGGTGGCGTCGGCCATGACGACCTCGGGCTTATCGTGCGCGAGCAGTCTGCCGTGGTGCATGACCGCCACCGAGTCGACGAGACCGAGCACCACATCCATGTGGTGCTCGACCATGAGCACGGTGCGGCCGCTCTTGTGCACGCGGCGGATGACGTCGACAAGACCCGGCACATCGCCCGAGGCGACACCCGCCATGGGCTCGTCGAGAAGAATCACGCCCGGGTCGGTCGCCAGCAGCATCGCGATCTCGAGCTTGCGCTTGTCGCCGTGCGAGAGCGACCCGGCGACGGTCTCGGCGTGGTGAGCGAGCCCCACCTCGTCGAGCTTCTCCTCGGCCGCCGAGGTCGCGGCATCGGCGCGTCGCGGCGCCCTCAGCAGCGAGAGCTCGCCCCCGATCGCGACCTGTGCCGCGAGGCGCACGTTCTCTCGAGCGCTGAGCCCCGCGAAGAGGCTCGAGGTCTGGAAGGTGCGACCGAGGCCGACCCGTGCTCGCCGTTGAATCGAGAGCGAAGAGACGTCGTCGCCCCTCACGAGAACGCGGCCGCTGGTGGGCGGGAGCACTCCGGAGATGAGGTTGAACAGCGTCGTCTTGCCTGCCCCGTTGGGGCCGATCACACCGAGCATCTCGCCGTCAGCCACCGCGAGCGACACGTCATCGATGATGCGTGCGCCCCCGATCTGCAGAACGAGCTGCTCGACAGCGAGCACGGGTCGGTCGGTCATCGTCTCAGCCTTCGGATGCTCAGCCAGCGACCGGCGGGGCGACCGTCTCGGCGTCGACGACCTCGATGAGCTCGGGCACCCAGGCGCCGTCTTGCTCGACGAGGCGCGCCTGGAACATGGGCTGGATCATCGCGTGGTCTTCTGCGCGGATGGTCATGGTGCCCTTGGGGCCCTCGAAGGTCCAGCCCTCGAGCGCGGCCACCATGCTGTCGACGTCGTCTCCGCCGCCTTCGCGGATGGCCTGCACGATCATCTGCGCGGCGACGAAGCCATCGGGCGAGAACAGGTCGCCCTGCGCGCCGGCGGCCTCGAGAGCCTCGAGCATCGCTGCTTCGACATCGGTGCCCGACGCGCCTGCGAAGTAGTGGTTGAGGAAGCTGATCTTGTCGCTCGCTTCGGCGTAGGCGCCGAAGGTCGCGACATCACCGAGGCCGGTCACGACAGGAACAGCGTCGAAGATGCCCTGCTGGTCGAGCGACTGCCACATGGCGCCGCTCGTCGCACCGGCCCACGCCACGAACACGAGGTCGGGCTCGGCCGCGAGGATCTGCTGCGCGAAGGGAGTGAACTCCGTGGCGTCTTCCGGAACGAGGATTCCCTCGACCGTTGCGCCCGCTCCGCCGAGCACAGCATCCACACCGGCGAGGTTTCCCTGGCCGAAGGCGGTGTCTTGCGCGAAGACGACGACCTTCTGGCCGGCGGGGTCGCCGATGAAGGTTCCGGCGGTCGCAACGTCTTGGTAGGTCTGCCGACCCGAGCGGAAGGTGTAGTCGTTGATGCCGGTGATCGCGTCGGCAGCTGCCGGGCCCGAGATGTAGAGCACCTGGTTCTGCGCTGCCTGCTCGGCGAGTGCGAGTGCGATGCCCGACGATGCGGTGCCCGCGATGATCTTCACGCCCTGACCGATGAGGTCGCGAGCGATGTTGACGGCGGTGTCGGTGTCGCCGGCGTCGTCGGAGATCGTGAGGTCGATCTCACGGCCGTCGACCGTTCCGGTGCCATCGGTGGCGTAGTCGAGACCGGCGTCGAACCCGGCCAGGTAGGCGGCGCCGTAGGCACCGAGCGGACCGGTCTCAGAGGTGATGATGCCGACCGAGACGGGCGCGAGCTCTTCGCCGCCGTTCTCGGGCGCTGTGGCCGTGGGCGCGCAGCCCGCCACCGTGAGGCCGACGATCGCAATGAGCGCCGGGGCCATGAACTTCGTCGTTCGCATGGGAGTGCCTTTCCTGCTGCCGTAGAAGGAGATGTGACTGCTAACCTGACAGACGATTCAGGTTTCAGCAAACCGTACTGGGCCATACTCGAGACTGTCAACCGAGCCCACCGTCTCACTGACCCGCACTGGCAAAGGAGCCATCATGACCCACGACGTCGTCATCATCTCCGCGGCCCGCACTCCGCAGGGCCGCGCACGCGGAGCACTCGCCCGCCTCACGGCCGTGCAACTCGGCATCGCCGCAGCGCAGGGCGCCCTCGATGCCAGCGGGCTCGCCCCCGACGCGATCACCGCGGCCATCATCGGCCAGGTGCTGCCGGCCGGGTGCGGCCAGAACCCGGCCAGGCAGGTCGCCCTCGGGGCAGGCATCGCCCCCGCCGTCGCGACCTCGAGCGTCAACTCGGTGTGCCTCTCGGGCGCCCGCGCGATTGCCGACGCCGCCCGGCTCATCCGTCTCGGCGAGGCCGACGCGGTGCTCGCCGGCGGCATGGAGTCGATGACCAATGCGCCCCACCTGCTTCCCGGTGCACGACTCGGCTGGGCCTACGGCTCGGTCGAGGCGCTCGATCACCTCGCTCACGACGGGCTGCGCGACGCCGTCGACGGCATCTCGATGGGCGAGAGCACCGAACGTCACGTCGGCAGACTCGGCATCACCCGCGATGAGCAGGATGCTGTGGCCGCAGCCTCGCACGTGCGCGCTCACGAGGCGCAGGTCAACGGGCTCTTCGGCGCCGAGATCGTCGGGGTCGAGGTCGCCGCGCGGGGCGCGAGCACGATCGTCGACGCCGACGAAGGCGTGCGCCCCGACAGCACGGTCGAGTCGCTCGGCCGCCTGCGGCCCGCCTTCACCGCCGACGGCACCATCACGGCCGGCAACGCGTCGCCGTTGAGCGACGGCGCTTCCGCCGTCGTCGTCGCCCGCGAAGACTGGGCGCGCGAGCAGGGCGCGACGATCCTGGCGCGCATCACGGGCTGGGGCGAGGTCGCCGGACCCGACAACTCACTGCACGGGCAGCCCGCGCGTGCGATTCAGGCAGCCCTCGCCCGGGTCGACTGGTCGGCGCACGACCTCGACCTCATCGAGATCAACGAGGCCTTCGCCGCCGTCTCGATCCAGTCGACGCGCGACCTCGGCGTCGACCCCGCCATCGTGAACCCGCACGGCGGCGCGATCGCCCTCGGTCACCCCGTGGGCGCATCCGGCGCTCGCCTCACGGTGCACGCCGCGCACATGCTGCACGCGGGCCACGCGCGACGCGCGGCGATCTCGCTGTGCGGTGGCGGCGGTCAGGGTCAGGCACTGCTGCTGGAGACGGTCTAGGGGACTGTCGCTCCACAACGCAGCTCGGTCTCGTAGACCGACTGCCCATCATGCAGCACGGTCACAGGGCCTGCAGGCCTGATCAGAACAGCGTGACCGGCTTGACGATGTCGGCGTAGATCAACAGCGCGCTCATGACCCCGAGCACGAGCACGACGGCGAGCGTGATGGGCACGAGCCTCGCGGTGTCGATCGGGCCCGGGTCGGGCTTGCCCCGCAGCTTCGCGAACCACCGGCGCAGGCCCTCGTAGAGCGCCCCCGCGACGTGGCCGCCGTCAAGCGGCAGCAGCGGAATGAGGTTGAAGACGAAGAGCGCGACGTTGAGCGACGCCATGAGACCGGTCAAGAACGAGATGCGCTCGATGACCGGAATCGTGTCGATGCTCGCGATCTCGCCCGCGATGCGCCCGACGCCGACGACACTGATCGGCCCGTTGGGGTCGCGCTCCTCGGGCCCGAACGCCGCGTTGGCGACGTCGATCATGCGCTGGGGCAGGTTGAGAATGATGCCGACGACGGCCGACACGTTGTCGCCGACGGCGGGCAAGACTGCTGTGACGGGCTGCTGCACGGTCTCGTACGACGAGGCGATGCCGACGAAGCCGACCTGCTGCGTGAGCGGCTCGCCGTCGGGGCCTTCGGCGATCTGCCCCCGGTCATCGGTCACGTAGCGCTCGGTGAGCAAGGGGGTGAGGGTCGTCGAGATCGTGCGGCCGGCGCGCTCGACCGTGAACTCGAGCGGCTGGTCGGCGGCGGCGCGCACCGTCGCGAGCACCGCATCCCACGATTCGATCTGCTCGCCCTCGATGGCGACGATGCGGTCGCCCGGCAGCAGCCCCGCCTCGGCGCCGGGAGCGAGCGGATCGCCGGGCTCGACCGAAGCCGACGAGCACGACGGCATAGAGCACGATCGCGATGAGCAGATTCATGAACGGCCCGCCGAGCATGATGATGATGCGCTTCCAGACGGTGAGCTGGTAGAACGTGCGGTGCTCTTCACCGTCGACGATCGTGTCGGCCGAGGCCGTGCGGGCGTCTTGCACGAGCGTCTCGAAGAAGCCCGTCGAGGCGGTGCGGGCGGCCTGCCCGGCCACGGGCGGGTACATGCCGGCCATCGAGATGTAGCCGCCGAGCGGAATCCACTTGAAGCCGTACTCGGTCTCGCCCCGGCGCCATGACACGATCGTGCGGCCGAAGCCGATCATGAACTGCCCGACGCGCACGCCGAAGAGCTTGGCGGGCACGAAGTGGCCCAGCTCGTGCAGCGCGATCGAGACGATGAGCCCCACGACGACGACGAGAATGCCGACGATGTACAGCAGCACGGTCTCCACGAGCGGTCACTCTAGCGCCGGGGCCTCGGCGCGAGCGGTGAGCGCGCGGTGCCGATCCCTTGGGGTCTACCGCGCCGCGATGAGCGCGTCGGCCTCGCGGCGCGCCCAGGCCTCGGCCTCGAGCACGCCCTCGAGCGTCATGGGGTGCGGCTCGTGCCGGTCGACGACCGCGCGCACGGTGTCGACGATCTCGAGGTAGCCCAGTGCGCCGTCGTGGAAGGCGTGCACGGCCTGCTCGTTGGCGGCGTTGAACACGGCCGGGAACGTCGCGCCCGCCTCCCCCACGCGCTTCGCGAGGGCGACCGCGGGGAAGGCCTCCTCGTCGAGCGGCGCGAACGTCCAGGTGGATGCCGTGCTCCAGTCGAGCGGCGCCCCCGCGCCGGCGACGCGGTGCGGCCAGTCGAGCCCGAGCGAGATCGGCAGGCGCATGTCGGGCGGCGAGCACTGGGCGATCGTCGAGCCGTCGACGAACTCGACCATCGAGTGCACGATCGACTGCGGGTGCACCGTGACCTCGATGCGGTCGTACGGCACGTCGAAGAGCAAGTGGGCTTCGATGACCTCGAGCCCCTTGTTGACGAGGGTCGACGAGTTGGTCGTGATGACCGTGCCCATGTCCCACGTGGGGTGCGCGAGCGCTTCGGCCGGCGTCACGCCAGCGAGCGAGTCGCGCGTGCGGCCCCGGAACGGCCCGCCGCTCGCCGTCAGCACGAGCCGGCGCACCTCGTGGTGCTCGCCAGCGAGCAGCGCCTGCGCGATCGCCGAATGCTCGCTGTCGACGGGCACGATCTGCCCGGGGGCGGCGAGGCCCGTCACGAGCGAGCCGCCGACGATGAGGCTCTCCTTGTTCGCGAGGGCCAGGATGCGCCCCGCCTGCAACGCCGCGAGCGTCGGCGCGAGCCCGACCGACCCGGTGATGCCGTTGAGCACGACATCGCAGGCGACATCCCGCACGAGGTGGGCCGCGGCCTCGGCGCCGAGGGCGACATGCTCCACGGAGTGAGCCCGCGCCTGGGCCTCGACGAGCTCGCGGTTGCGGCCGGCAGCGAGGCCCACCACGCGGAACCGCTCGGGGTTCGCGGCGATGACCTCGAGCGCCTGAACGCCGATCGAGCCCGTTGACCCCAGAACGATGATGTCGCGCATGGTGTTCATCATGCCCGACGTGCGTCGAGCATCCCGTGCGTTAGGAGGCGGCGAGGATGTCGACGACGAAGACGATGACGTCGTCCGGGCCGATCGAGCCGTCGGGCGTTCCGCCCGACGGGCCGTAGCCGAGGTCGGGCGGGATGATCGCGATGACCTGCGAGCCGACCGTCTGCCCCACGAGCGCGTCGCGGAAGCCCTGGATGACACCGCTCGTCGGGAAGTCGGCGGGCACGCCGCGCTCCCAGCTCGAGTCGAAGATCTCGCCGGTGTTCCAGTTGAGGCCCGTGTACTGCACGGTCACCGTCTGGCCGTCCTCCACGACGGGGCCGTCGCCGAGGATCAGCACGGCGAGGTCGAACTCGGTGAACGGCTCGCCCTCCGGCAGCGTGATGGTCGGCGCGCCGTTCTCGGCGAGCTCGACGGTCGGGAAGCCCTCGGGCGCCTCCTGCTGCTCGCCCTCAGCGCGCTCGAGGGGCGGCGGCACGATGCTCACGACGTCGATGACGAAGACGAGCGACTCGCTGCCCGTCAGGCCGAGCTCGGGCACGCCCTGGTCGCCGAAGCCGTCGGCCGGCGGGATGACGCCCGCGAGGCGCGTGCCGGGCGTGGCGCAGTCGAGCAGCAGCGAGAAGCCGACGAGCTGCTGGCTCTCGGTGTCGATCGGGAAGCGCTCGGCGTTCTCGCCCGTGAAGCCCGTGGTCGCGAGCTCGGCGCCCGTCTCGCCGTTGAGCACCGTGTACGGCGAGCGAGACGAGGAGGGCGGCGCTGAGGCCGGAGGAGAGCAGAGCGGAACGGCGGCGCACGGGAGGATCCTCACGATGGAACGGGCACGAAGTCCCCATCCTCGCACGCCCTGTCTTGGACTCGGCTCTACGTCGCGGCACCCGCGCGCAGCGTCGTCGGCTCATGGCGCACGGGGAAGCTGACCGAGTTCGCGATGAAGCACAGTTCGCTCGCCCGATGGTGCAGCGCCTCGGCCCGGTGCGCATCCGCCTCGTCATGATGCTCGGCGAGCGTCACGACGGGCCGCAGCGTCGCCTCGATCAGTCGCCCGCCATCGCCTTCCTGCTGCAGCGTCCCTGTCGCCGAATCGACGTAGCCGACGACGACGATGCCGTTCACGGCGGCGACGTGCAGGTAGCTGAGCATGTGGCACTGCGCGAGGGCCGCGATCACGAGCTCCTCCGGGTTCCAGCGGTCGGCGTCGCCGCGGAAGACGCGATCGCTCGACCCCGCGATCTCGTGCCGCTTGCCCTCGGCGTGGATGCGGTGGTCGCGCCCGTAGGAGCGGTACGTCGCCGTGCCCTCGCCCCGGTCGCCCGTCCACTCGATTCCGACCGCGTAGCGGTGCTGGTCGTGCATGCGGGGGCTCCCATCGCTCCAGGGCCCGGCGCAGAGGCCGGGAGTACACTCATCCCACCATGACAGACACCCTCTCCGCGCCCGCAGCGGCGCCCGCGTCGCCGGCCTCCGTGCCCTCTGCAGCCGCGCCCGTGGCCCAGGAGCGTCGCATCGTCACCGCCATCCCCGGGCCTCGGTCGCAGGCCCTGCACGAGCGCCGGCTCGCGGTCGTCAGCGCGGGTGTCAGCACGACCCTGCCCGTCTACATCGAGCGCGCGCACGACGCGATCGTCGTCGACGTCGACGGCAACCAGTTCATCGACCTCGGCGGCGGCATCGGCGTCATGGGCGCTGGCCACACCAACGACGCGGTCGTCGCGGCGGTGCAGGAGCAGGTCGCGCGCGTCACCCACACGCTCTTCGCCGTGACCCCGTACGAGCAGTACGTGCGCGTCGCCGAGCTGCTCGTGCAGCACACGCCGGGCGACCACGCGAAGAAGGTCGTGCTCGTCAACTCGGGTGCCGAAGCCGTCGAGAATGCCGTCAAGATCGCGCGCAAGTACACGGGGCGCACGGGCGTCGCCGTGCTCGATCACGGCTACCACGGCCGCACGAACCTCACGATGGCCATGAACTTCAAGGCCATGCCCTACAACCTGGGCTTCGGCCCCTTCGCGGGCAGCGTCTACCACGCCCCCAACTCCTACCCCTTCCACGACGGGCTCTCGGGCGCCGAGGCCGCGAAGCGCACGATCACGTACCTCGAGAAGCGGGTCGGCGCGGCCGACCTCGCCTGCCTCGTCGCCGAGCCCATCCAGGGCGAGGGCGGCTTCATCGTTCCCGCCGAGGGCTACCTGCTCGCCCTGCAGCAGTGGTGCACCGACAACGGCGTCGTCTTCATCGCCGACGAGGTGCAGTCGGGCGCGGGCCGCACGGGCGCCTACTACGCGAGCGAGCACTTCGGCCTCGTGCCCGACCTGATCACGACGGCCAAGGGCATCGCGGGCGGCATGGTGCTCGCGGGCGTCGTCGGCCGGGCCGAGATCATGGATGCCTCGCACACGGGCGGCCTCGGCGGCACCTACGGCGGCAACCCCGTCGCGTGCGCCGCGGCGATCGCCGTCTTCGAGCAGATCGAGCAGCGCGACCTGCTCGGGGCCGCCCGGCGCATCGAGTCGGTGCTGAAGCCGCTCCTCGAGGGCCTGCGCGAGAAGCACCCCAGCATCGGTGAGGTGCGCGGCATCGGCGCCATGATCGCGGTCGAGTTCGTCGACCCCGAGACGCACGAGCCCGACGCCGCGATCGTCGCGCGCGCGATCGCCGCAGCCGCCCAGCAGGGCGTGCTGCTGCTGAGCGCCGGCAGCTACGGCAACGTCATCCGCTTCCTGCCGCCGCTCACGATCAGCGAGTCGCTGCTGCGCGAGGCCGTCGACGTGCTCGACGCCGCGCTCTCGGCCGAGCGGCACCCGCTCGACGCCGCCGGCTCCGTCGAGCTCGCCCGCCTCGACCGCGAGGGGCTCGTCGAGTCGCGGCACCTCGGCGCGGCCGCGGTCGTCGACGCATCGGGCGCCGTGCTGCGCGCCGTCGGCGACGTGCGCGCGAGCGTCTACCCACGCTCGACGCTCAAGCCGCTGCAGGCGATCGCGATGCTCGAGCTCGGTGCCCGCTTCGCCGGCGACGAGCTCGTGCTCGCGATGGCGAGCCACTGCGGCAGCCCCGAGCACCTCGAGGTCGTCGACAGGATGCTGCGCGACGACGGGCGCGACGAGCTCGCCCTGCAGTGCCCGGCGCAGTGGCCGCTCGGCGCGGCCGAGCGAGCGGCGCGCCAGGCCGCGGGTCTGCCGCCGAGCCGGCTCACGATGAACTGCTCGGGCAAGCACGCGGGATTCCTGCGCGCGACCGATGCCGCCGGCGGCGACCCGGCCCGCTACCTCGACCTCGCGCATCCGGTGCAGCGGCAGGTGGTCGACGTGGTCGAGCGGTTGACCGGCGAGCCCGTGCACCGCACCGCCCACGACGGCTGCGCCGCGCCGCTGCACGCGACCTCGCTCGCCGGGCTCGCCCGGGCCATCGCCGGCATCGCGGCGGGGCAGAGCACCGAGGCACAGCGCCTCATGAGCGCCGTCGGCGCCGAGCCCTGGGCGATCGACGGCCGCGGCCGCGCCAACACCGTCGTCATCGAGCGCCTCGGCGGCATCGCCAAGCTCGGCGCCGAGGGCCTCGTCGTCATCGGCATGCCCTCGGGGGTCGCCGTCGCCGTCAAGGTGCTCGACGGCTCGATGCGCGCGACCACCCCTGTCGCCCTGACCCTGCTCGCCTCCGTCGGCGCCATCGACCACGCTGTCGCCGACGAGCTCGTCGCGCTCACGAGCGAGCGGGTGCTCGCCGGCGATGACGAGGTGGGCGCACTCCGCGCCAGCATCGGCTGACGCGGAGTGCGCCCACACGGAGCGGGAGCGCTACGCCGCTTTCGCGAGCTGACGACGCCGCGCGGCCGCCGACAGCTGGGCAATCAGCACGAGAGCGATCGCAAGGAAGAACACCGCTGACGCGATGACATTCGCCTCCGCAGGGATGCCACGCGCGGCCGCGGTGTAGATATAGCTCGGGAACGTCACATCAGCCCCGCGGTTGAAGTTGGTGATGATGAAGTCGTCGAAACTCAGAGCGAACGAGAGCAGCGCTGCCGCGACGATGCCCGGCAGGAGCATGGGAAAAGTGATCCGCCAGAACACCTGCACCGGGCTCGCGTACAGGTCTCGACCGGCTTCCTCGAGCGCCGGGTTAAGGCTGACGACGCGCGAGCGGACCGTGACGACCACAAAGCTCAGGCAGAACAGGGTGTGCGCCAGGATCACCGTTCCGATGCCCTTGGGGACCCCCGCCTGCAAGAACTGCGCCGCGAGGCCGGCACCGAGAACGACCTCGGGCGTCGCCATCGGCAAGAAGATCAGCAAGGTCGTCGCGTTGCGGAACCGGAACCGATAGCGGACGAGGGCGATCGCGATCATCGTGCCGAGTGTCGTCGCAAGAATCGTCGCGGCAACACCGATGAGGAGGCTGTTGCCGAAGGCCTCGCAGACCCCCTGCGCCTCGCAGACCGTGAGCCAGTTCTCGAGTGTGAAGCCGCTCCAGATGATGTTCGTGCGGCGCGAATCGTTGAACGAGAACGCGACGGTGTACGCGATCGGAATGAGCAGGAACACGAACGCCATGATCGAGTACGCCCAGATGGCGTACTTGCCGAAGCCCTTCACAGCAGATCCTCCGTTCCGCTGCGCTTCACATAGGCAGCGACCAGCACCAGGATGAAGGCCATCAGGATGAGCGAGAGCGCCGCGGCTGCCGGGAAGTTCTGCAACACCAGGAAGTTCGCTTCGATCACGTTGCCGATCATCGTGGTGTCGGTGGCGCCCAAGAACTCGCGCGACGCGTTGATGTAGTCGCCGGCAGCGGGGATGAAGGTCAGGAGCGTGCCGGACATCACCCCTGCCGCTGAGAGCGGCAAGGTCACCGTGCGGAAGGTCGTCGCGGGGCTGCCGTACAGATCGTTCCCCGCTTCGAGCAGCCGCAGATCGAGCGACACGAGCGTCGCGTAGATCGGCAGAACCATGAACGGGATGAAGTTGTAGGTCAGGCCGAACACGACCGAGAAGGTGGTCCCAGTGATCGACACGCCCGGTGGGAGGGCACCGAGCGATGACAGGATTCCCGCCACCGGCCCCTCGACCGAGAAGATCTGCTTCCAGGCCAGGGTGCGCAGCAGGAAGGAGATGAAGAACGGGGCGATCACCAGCACGAGCGCCAGCGATTGCAGCAACGGGAACGGCCGGAGCGTGATGCCGATGAAATACGCCAGCGGAAAGCCGATGAGCAGGGCGAAGAGTGTCGCCAAAGCGGCGTAGCCGGCCGACCGAATGGCCTGCGGCCAGTACTGCTCGAGCACCGCCACGTAGTTCTGCCAGTTGAAGGCGTTCACGTACTGCCCGAAGATCAGCGGGTCGGGAGCCTGCAGACTCGTGATCACGAGCGAGATCAGGGGGGTGACGAAGAACAGGATCAGGTAGAAGATGCCGGGCAGGAGCAGCAACAGTGCGATGGGGCTTCGCCGGCGGGGGGCGGGTTCCGCAACCGCCGTTGCCGTGCCCGCGAATGCGGTGAAGGCCATGGCCTAGGCCTCCTCGAGTTCCGCTTCGAGGTCTTTCCGCGACTGCACGGCGATCATCGACGTGTCGAGGTCGGCATGGAAGCGCGACACCGGCTCGGCATCCGCCTCGTCCGCGAGACCGAAGGCGTGGTCGATCGCCCAACTGAGCCAGACCGTGTCACCGTCGTGGTGCAGCGTCGAGATCGACGTGTTCTGTGCGAAGACCGTAATCGCGCCCACGTGGGGAACCGTCACCTCGTACTGAGTGCTCACTCCGCTGAACGACACATCGGTGATGCGACCGGGACCGATCACGTTGCGTCCCGAATCGGCTACCGGGGCCGCGTCGTGCAGTGTCACCTTCTCGGGTCGCACTCCGACGGTGATACGACCGTTGTGGCGTTGCGCCCGGGCCGTGGGCACCTCGATCTTCGACCCGGCAGCGTCGATGACGAGCGTTCGGCTCGAAGTCGACACAACGTCACCCGTGAACAGGTTCGACTGACCGAGGAACTTCGCGACGAAAGCCGTGTGGGGCAGTTCGTAGAGCTCTTGCGGCGGCCCCATCTGCTCGATGCGCCCCTTGTTCATGACGGCGACGGTATCGGCCATGGTCATGGCCTCCTCCTGGTCGTGGGTCACGTGCAGGAAGGTCAGGCCGACCTCGCTCTGGATGTCTTTGAGCTCGACCTGCATCTGCCGACGCAACTTGAGGTCGAGCGCACCGAGCGGTTCGTCGAGCAGCAGCAGCGCGGGCCGGTTCACCACGGCCCGAGCGAGGGCCACGCGCTGCTGCTGCCCGCCGGAGAGTTGCGTCGGCTTGCGGCCCGCAACGTGGTCGAGCTCGACCAGCTGCAGGGCCTCATGTGCGAGAGCATCCGCATTCGTAATGCCGCGCCTCTTCAGGCCGAACGCGACGTTCTGGAGGATCGTCATGTGCGGAAAGAGTGCGTAGCTCTGAAACACCGTGTTGACGGGGCGCTGGTACGCCTTCGTCGCCGTGACGTCTTTGCCGCCGATGAGGATGCGGCCCGCCGTGGGCTCCTCCAGGCCGGCAATGAGCCGCAGAGTGGTCGTCTTGCCGCAGCCCGACGGGCCGAGCAGCGCGAAGAACGACCCCGCGGGGATCGTCAGATCGAGCTCCTCGATCGCCGTGAAACCAGGGAAGCGCTTGGTGATGCCGACCAGTTCCAGGTCAGCACCCGCCTCGGCGAATCCGCTCTTCGGAACCTCGTTGTTCGTCACCTCGGTGGTACTCCTTCGCGTGGGGCGGACTAGGCGCCGAGCAGGATCGCCTGGAAGGCGGCCTGGTACTCGTTCTCCTCTTGAGCGGTCAGACCGCGGAAGATGCGGGCGTTCGCCAAGGTCTCCTCGTTGGGGAAGATGAGCTGGTTCTCGGCGACCTCGGGGTCGAGGGCCAGCGCCGCCTCTTTGGCACCATTGACCGGCGTGATGTAGTTCACCCACAGGGCCACCTCGGCAGCGACCTCCGGCTCGTAGTAGTAGTCGATGAGCTTCTCGGCGTTCGCCTTGCGAGTCGATCCGATCGGGATGAGGAAGTTGTCGTTCCACAGGGTGGCGCCCCCCTCCGGCAGCAGGAACTTCCACTTCTCGTAGCCGGCCTCGAGGTTCAGCAGGGTGATGTCCCCCGACCAGCAGATCGCGGCGAGCGTGTCTCCGTTGACCAGGTCTTCGGTGTACGCGTTACCCCGCACGTTGCGCACCTGGCCCGACTCCACCTGCTCGCGGAAGATGTCGAGGGCGGCATTGAACTCGTCGGCGGTGAAGTCACCCGAGATGTCGACGCCGTTCTCGAGCATGATCACGCCGATGGTGTCGCGCATCTCCGAGAGCACACCGACGCGGCCGGCAAGGTCGGGGCGCCACAGGTCGCTGATCGAGCGCACCTCGGTGGTCTCCTCGGTGTTGTAGCAGATGCCGGCGAAGCCGCCCTGCCACGGGAGCGAGTGCACACGCCCCGGGTCGAACTGCGGGTTGCGCAGGCCCTCGACGAGGTTCGCCTCGGCGTTGGGGAGATTGGCCTTGTTGAGCTCCTGGGTGTACCCGAGCTGAATCCAGCGGTTGACCATCCAATCGGTCAGGCAGACGGTGTCTGCCCCGATGTCCTGCCCGAGAGCGAGTTGGTCTCTCACCTTCGCGAAGTAGGAGTTGTTGTCGTCGACGTCGATCAAGTAGTTGACCTCGATGCCGGTGCGCTCCTGGAACGCGAGGAGGGTGGGGTAGTTGCCCTCGTCGTCCTCGTCGATGTAGAAGGGCCAGTTCGCCCAGTTCAGCGTCGGGTCGTTGGCCGAGTTGTCCTCCGCCGGGTTCAGTTCGGTCGACCCACCGGTGGTGCAGGCCGCGAGCGCGAGGGCCGTGGCGCCAGCGCCGGTTCCGGCGAGCATCGTGCGCCGCGTCAGCTGAGCACGCTTCGCCTGCGCGATGAGGCTGCGGATCATCGGGTCTTCGGGAAGGGGACGGGTCATGGCGTGCTCCTTAGACGATTGCCGGTACGTCGGTGTCCGATTCACCGCGCGAGGCGGTGGGTCGATACTGTCACACGCCCTAGGCGCATCGCACCCCTGAGCGCTCGATTCATCCATCCTGAAACACAAATGTCACGAAATCAGCACTTCCAGGCAAAAATGAGTGCGGAATCCATTGCGAAGAGCCGCTACGCTGGTGCCGCAACGCAGCGCGGCGGTGCGGTTTCCCCGTCGCGCATCCATCGCGAGGAGAACTGATGAGAATCGCCGTCCCGGCTGAGGTCAAGAACAACGAGTACCGCGTCGCCATCACGCCCGCGGGCGTGCACGACCTGGTGGCCAACGGCCACGAAGTGCTCGTGCAGGCGGGTGCCGGACTCGGATCGTCGATCGCGGACGACGAGTACGCGGCCCAAGGTGCCCGGATCGTGCCCGACGCGGCCACGACGTGGGCCGAGGCCGATCTCCTTCTCAAGGTCAAAGAGCCGATCGCCTCGGAGTACGCCCACTTCCGCGAGGGAATGCTGCTCTTCACCTACCTGCACCTCGCGGCGGAGAAGGAGCTCACGCACGCCCTGATCGACAAGCACGTCACGGCGATCGCGTATGAGACCGTGCAGCTGCCCTCTCGTGCGCTGCCCTTGCTGGCCCCCATGAGCGAGGTCGCCGGGCGGCTCGCGCCCATCGTGGGCGCGAACGCGATGATGCGGCCGAACGGCGGGCCCGGCCTGCTCGTCCCCGGCGTCCCCGGCACCGACCCCGCGAACATCGTCGTGCTCGGTGGCGGCGTGGCGGGCACGAACGCAGTCGCGATGGCCGTGGGGCTCGGTGCCGAGGTGACCGTCCTCGACACGAACATCCAGCGCCTGCGCGAGCTCGACGCCCTCTACAGCGGGCGAATCCGCACGATCGCCTCGAACGGATACGAGATCGAGAAGGTGGCCGTGCAGGCCGACATGCTCATCGGCTCGGTGCTCATCCCCGGCGCGAAGGCGCCCAAGCTTGTGAGCAACGACCTCGTCTCGCGCATGAAGCCGGGCAGCGTGCTCGTCGACATCGCCGTCGACCAGGGCGGCTGCTTCGCCGACACCCGACCGACGACGCACGCCGACCCGACCTTCCGCGTTCACGAGAGCATCTTCTACTGCGTCGCCAACATGCCCGGCGCGGTGCCGACGACCTCGACGTACGCGCTCACCAACGCAACCATGCCCTACGTTCGCGCGATCGCGAACCACGGCTGGAAGACCGCGCTGCAGGCAGACGGCTCGCTCGCCCTCGGTCTCAACACGCACGCCGGCGCGGTCACCAACGACGCCGTCGCGACCGCGCACGGCCTCGACTCGGTGCCGCTCGCGAGCGCGATCGCCTGACGTCGTCGCGGGCTGGCACCTCGACCGTCAGCCCGCGGCGATCCCTTCCCATCGACGCCGCCGAACCGGCTCGCCGGGCTCGACCAGCCACGCCTCCCCCGCGCCGAGGGGAGGCGGCGGGGTGCGGTGACCGAGCAAGGCGCGCAGATCGGCTGCCTCGGCGTCCACGATGACGATCGGCGAGCTGCGTCGCAGCGCGGTGAACAGGGGCCACGCAGCGTGCCAACCCTCCGGATCAGCGACCAGGATGCGCGGCTCGAGGTCGACCGCGGCCCCCGACCCGGCGGGAGGGACGTGGGCCGTGAGCTCGGTCTCGATCGAGCATCCCGGATCGTTCGCCCGGAGGGCGGCGACCACGGCCGCCACGCGTCGGGTGACGACCACGACGTCGCGACCTCCGGGCGGCACCCACGGAACGGCCGGGCAGCTCACGGGCTCGAGCTCGGCGGGAGCGGCCGCGACCACCTGAACCTGGCGGTCTGCCCACCAGCCCCGCCCCGCGGTAGCCGACCGGTCGAATAATCCCCGCGGGGCTCCGGCCAGCAGGTGGTCGTCGGCGTCGAGGCAGCGCAGCACGAGGCGCGAGGGGAACCGAGCGCCCAGGAGCGCGCGGGCCGCGGTCGCCGGGCCCAGGGCGGCCGCAGCGGATCCCCCCGCGCGTCGCTGGGCCCGCACGGCGGCGTCCCAGCGCGCGAGCAGCTCGGGGGCGAGATCGGCGGCATCGGCGAGCAGCGGCTCGAGATCGTCGGCGATCAGCAGCCCTCCCGCGAGCGGGTGCTCGGCGAGCTGGTCGAGCACCTCCCACGCCTCGGGCACCGTGCCCGGCAGCGTCGC
>NCEJ01000132.1 GCA_002280615.1 Micrococcales bacterium 32-70-13
TCGGCCTTCTCGGCGCTCACGGCGTCGACCGCGATGCCGCGGTCGCGCACCGTGATGGGGCGCAGCTGGCCGTTGAGGGTGGCCATGACGCTGCGCATGCCCTTCTCGTCGGGCTCGCCGATCGCCTCGAGGCTCACGAGCAGGCTCACGCCCTGCTCGATCTCGATCGTGTGCTCCACGCCCGCGCGCAGGCCGTACAGGTAGTCGGGTGTCGCGAGCACGGAGAGGTCGCCGAACTGCTCGCGTACCTGCAGGAACTGCTGGGTCGGCTGCGGGAACAGCAGCTGGTTGAGCATGAGCCGGCGCTCGTCGGTGCTGCCCGCGAGCTTCGCGCGCTGCTCGTCGGTGAGCGGGGTCGTTCCGATCTTGACCGTGCGGCCCTCGAGCACCTTGCTGCGGAAGGGCTCGGGCCAACCGCCCGGCAGGTCGCCGAGCTCGCCGGCCATGAAGCCGATGACCGAGTCGGGGATGTCGTAGTTCTGCGGGTTGGCCTCGAAGTCGGCCGGGTCGGCCCCTGCGGCCGCCATCTGCAGCGCCAGGTCGCCCACGACCTTCGAGGAGGGGGTGACCTTCGTCGGCCGGCCGAGGATGCGGTTCGCGGCCGCGTACCAGTCCTCGATCAGCTCGAAGCGGTCGCCGAGCCCGAGCGCGATCGCCTGCTGGCGCAGGTTCGACAGCTGCCCGCCGGGGATCTCGTGCGTGTACACGCGGCCCGTGGGGCCGGGCAGGCCCGACTCGAAGGGCGCGTAGGCGCGGCGCACGGCCTCCCAGTAGGGCTCGAGGTCGGCCACTGCCCGTAGGCCGAGGCCCGTGTCGCGCTCGGTGTGCTCGAGCGCCGCGACGAGGGCCGAGAGCGAGGGCTGCGAGGTCGTGCCCGCCATGGGGGCGCTCGCGGCGTCCACGGCGTCCGCCCCCGCCCGCGCGGCGGCCAGCAGGGTCGCGAGCTGCCCGCCCGCCGTGTCGTGCGTGTGCACGTGCACGGGCACGTCGAAGCGCTCGCGCAGCGCCGCGACGAGCGTCTCAGCGGCTCCGGCCCGCAGCAGTCCCGCCATGTCCTTGACCGCGAGGATGTGCGCGCCCGAGTCGACGATCTTCTCGGCGAGCCGCAGGTAGTAGTCGAGCGTGTACAGGTCTTCCGCCGGGTCGAGCAGGTCGCCCGAGTAGCACATGGCCACCTCGGCGACCGTCGAGCCCGTGCCGAGCACGGCGTCGATCGCGGGGCGCATCTGGTCGACGTCGTTGAGGGCGTCGAAGATGCGGAAGATGTCGATGCCCGTCGCGGCGGCCTCGGCCACGAAGGCGTCGGTCACCTCGGTCGGGTAGGGCGTGTAGCCGACGGTGTTGCGCCCGCGCAGCAGCATCTGGATCGCGACGTTCGGCAGGGCCTCGCGCATCGCGGCGAGCCGCTGCCACGGGTCCTCTCCCAGGAAGCGCAGGGCGACGTCGTAGGTCGCTCCGCCCCAGGCCTCGACGCTCAGCAGCCCGGGCGTCATGCGGGCGACGTGCGGCATGACCTGCACGAGGTCGGCCGTGCGCACGCGCGTGGCGAGGAGCGACTGGTGGGCATCCCGGAACGTCGTATCGGTGACGGCCAGCGCCGTCTGCTGGCGCAGCGCGCTCGCGAAGCCGGCGGGGCCGAGCGCGAGCAGGCGCTGTCGCGAGCCCTCGGGAGCCGCAGCCTCGAGGTCGACCACCGGCAACTTGAGCGCCGGATCGATGACGCCCTCCCCCGCCCCATTGGGCTGGTTGACGGTGACGTCGGCGAGCCAGTTGAGCACCTTCGTGCCGCGGTCTTTCGAGGGGTTGGTGCGCACGAGCTGCGGGCGCTCGTCGATGAACGCCGTGCTGAGGTCGCCGGCCTGGAACGCCGGGTCGTCGAGCACCGCCTGGAGGAACGGGATGTTCGTCGTGACGCCGCGGATGCGGAACTCGGCCAGCCCGCGACGCGCACGAGAGACGGCCGAGGCGAAGTCGCGCCCACGGCACGTCATCTTCGCGAGCATCGAGTCGAAGTGCGGCGAGATCTGGGCGCCCGAGGCGATCGTGCCGCCGTCGAGGCGCACGCCCGCGCCGCCCGGCGAGCGGTAGGTCGTGATCTTGCCGGTGTCGGGGCGGAACCCGCTCGCCGGATCCTCCGTCGTGATGCGGCACTGCAGCGCGGCGCCGCGAAGGTGGATCTGCTCCTGCTTCAGGCCCAGCTCGGCGAGCGTCTGCCCGTAGGCGATGCGCATCTGCGACTGCACGAGGTCGACGTCGGTGACCTCCTCGGTCACGGTGTGCTCGACCTGGATGCGCGGGTTCATCTCGATGAAGACGTGCTCGCCGGCGCGCTCGCCCGCGGTGTCGAGCAGGAACTCGACGGTGCCCGCGTTCACGTAGCCGATCGACCGCGCGAAGGCGACGGCGTCGCGGTACATCGCCTGGCGCGTGCCCTCGTCGAGGTTCGGCGCGGGGGCGATCTCGACGACCTTCTGGTGGCGCCGCTGCACCGAGCAGTCGCGCTCGAAGAGGTGCACGGTCTCGCCCGTGGCGTCGGCGAGGATCTGCACTTCGATGTGCCGGGGGTGCACGACGGCCTGCTCGACGAACATGGTCGGGTCGCCGAAGGCGCTGTCGGCCTCGCGCATGGCGGCTTCGAGGGCCGCGGGCAGATCCTCCCGCTTCTCGACGCGGCGCATCCCGCGACCGCCGCCGCCCGCGACGGCCTTCGCGAAGATTGGGAACCCGATCTCGTCGGCGGCGTCGATGAGCACCTGCATGTCGGTCGTGGCGGGGCTCGACTTCAGCACGGGCACGCCCGCGGCGATGGCCTTCTCTTTCGCCGTGACCTTGTTGCCGGCCATCTCGAGCACCGAGCGCGGCGGGCCGATGAAGGCGATGCCCGCATCGGCGGCGGCCTGCGCGAGGTCGGGGTTCTCGCTGAGAAACCCGTAGCCGGGGTAGATGGCGTCGGCGCCCGCGAGCTTCGCGACACGGATGATCTCGTCGACGTCGAGGTACGCGCGCACCGGATGTCCGGGCTCGCCGATCTGGTACGCCTCGTCGGCCTTCAGCCGATGCATCGAGTTGCGGTCCTCGAAGGGGAACACCGCCACGGTCTTCGCGCCCAGCTCGTAGGCGGCGCGGAA
>NCEJ01000133.1 GCA_002280615.1 Micrococcales bacterium 32-70-13
CACCGTCACGGCCGTGAGCGGCATCGTGGCCGTCGGGGTCGCCATCCTGCTCTCGAGCGCGCTCTCGCGGGATGCCCGGGCCCTCGGCCGCGATGCCCGCCGGCTGGGAGCGGGCGAGGCCGTCGCGCCCGCCGACCGCAGCACCGCCGAGCTCGACGACGTGCAGGGCGAGCTCGTGACCTCGAGCGAGCGCCTGCTGCGCGCACGCGACGACGCCGCGCGTGCCGAGCAGGCGCGGCACGAGCTCGTGACGCGCATCGCGCACGATCTGCTCGCGCCCGTGGCGAGCATCCAGGCCATCTCGGAGATGCTCGAGGACGGCCTCTCCACCGAGCCCGACCGGCACGCCCGGCAGCTCGGCGCGCACGTCTCGCGCCTGCAGTCGCTCGTGGGCGACCTCTTCGAGCTCTCGCGCATCGACGCCGGTACGCTCGCGCTGGCCGTCGAGACGGTCTCGCTCACCGACCTCGCGAGCGACCTCGTGGCCGAGCACGGCGAGCTCGCCCGCACGCACGACGTGTCGCTCGCCCTCTCAGCGGGCACGGGGGTCACGGCCGCGCTCGACGCCCGGCAGTTCAGCCGTGCGCTCGTCAACGTGCTCATCAATGCCATCGAGCACTCGCCCGCGGGCGGCACGGTCATGGTCGCGATCGGGGCCGAGGGCGACGACGCCGTCATCTCGGTGCGCGATCAAGGGCCGGGCTTCGACCCCGGAGAGCTCGCGATGGTCTTCGAGGCGGGCTGGCGCGGCACGAGCGCGCGCTCGGCGCCACGGGTCGGCATCGCGGGCGGCGCGGGGCTCGGCCTCGCGATCACGCGCGCCATCGTCGAGGCGCACGGCGGCTCGGCGAGCGCCAAGGACACAGGCGGCGGCGCCGAGGTGCGCCTGCGCGTGCCGCGGGCCTAGAAGGCGATCGCCGCCGCGAGCCCCAGGCCGGTCACGAGCGCGGCGAGCGAGGTGAGCTTGAGCGCGAGCACGAGCTCGCCCGGGGTCTTCGCGAGCAGCACGATGAGCGCGACGGGGGCCGAGATCAGCAGGCTGAAGAACACCATCGGCGCCCACGTGTAGAGCAGGGCGAACGGCACCAGCAGGCCGTAGGCGCCCGCGAGCAGCACGACGAAGAGGATGCGGGCGGGCAGATCGCCGATACGGACGGCGAGGGTCTTCTTGCCGACCCGGGCATCCTGCTCGCGGTCGCGGATGTTGTTGACGAGCATGATCGCCGCCGCGAAGAGCCCCGCGAGCGAGCCCGCGATCCACGCCTCGAAGGGCACCTGCTCGATCTGCACGTATGCCGTGCCGGCCGTCGCGACGATGCCGAAGAACAGGAAGGCCACGAGCTCGCCGAGCCCGAGGTAGCCGTAGGGCACGCGACCCCCGGTGTAGAACCAGGCGGCCACGATCGCGACGGCGCCGACGGCGAGCAGCCACCACAGGCCCGTGAGCACGACGATCGCGAGGCCGGCGGCAGCGCCGAGGCCGAAGAAGACCAGAGCGACGGTGAGCACCGTGCGCGGGCGGGCGGCGCCCGATCCCGTCAGGCGGCTGGGGCCGACGCGCAGGGCGTCGGTGCCGCGCACGCCGTCGGAGTAGTCGTTGGCGTAGTTGACGCCGATCTGCAGGAACACCGCGACGCCGAGGCACAGCAGGGCGAGCGCGAGGTTGTAGCCCAGCGTGACGTACGCGATCGCCGTTCCGAGGGCGACGGGCACGATCGCGAGGCTCAGGGTGCGCAGGCGCGCGCCCGCGATCCAGTCGCGCGCGGTCGCGCGGCGCACCTTCGCGGGGTTGCCGGATGCCGCGCTCGCCTTCGCGGGGTTCGTGCGCTTGGTCGTGCTCTTCGCGGCGGGCTTCTTCGCGCGCGCCTTCTTCGTCGTGGCCACGACGGCGAGTTTAGTGACCCGGGTTCGCGCGGCGCGCCAGGGCGAGCCGGTCGGGCTTGCCGCTGGGCAGCAGCGGCAGGGCATCCAGCGTCACGATGCGGTCGGGGCGCGCCTCAGGAGGCAGCACGGCGCCCACCGCGCGCCGCAGCGCGTCGAGCTCGGGGCGCGCGGTCGTGACGACGACGGGCACCTCACCCCACTCGGGGTGGTGGCCCGCGACGACGACGGCGTCGTCGAGCCCGGGCTGCTCGCGCACGATGCGCTCGACGTCGCCGAGGCGAACCTTGAGCCCGCCCGTCACGATCGTGTCGTCGATGCGGCCGGTCACGCGCAGCACGCCGTCGACCAGCTCGCCCGCGTCGTCGGTGCGGTACCAGCGGGCTCCGTCGTGCTCGACGAAGGTCGCCGCGGTGCGCTCGGGGTCGTCGAGGTAGTACTCGGCGAGGGTCGGCCCGCCGAGCTCGACGCGGCCGTCGGTGGAGAGACGCACCTCGGTCTGCCCGATCGCGCGCCCGTCGTAGACGACGCCGCCGCACGTCTCGCTCGAGCCGTAGGTGCGCGTGAGGCGCCAGCCGAGCGCGGTCGCGCGCTCGACGAGCGGCGCGGGCGTGGCCTGCCCGCCGACGAGGATGCCCGAGAACCCGGCGAGCGCGCGCCGCAGGGCGTCGTCGGACTCCGCCTCGTCGACGAGCCGGTTTAACTGGGCGGGAACGAGGGCGGTGTAGCGAACCGGGTCGTCCATCGCAGCGACGGCCTCGAGCACGCGATCGGCGCTCAGCCGCCCGGGCGGCACGGGCATCGGCGTCGTGCCGCCGGCGAGCGAGCGGGCGAGCACGTTGCTGCCCGCGATGTACTGCACGGGCAGGGCGAGCAGCCACTGCCCGGGGCCGCCGAGCGCGCTCTCGCTCGCGGCCGCACTCGCGAGCACGGCGTCGGCGCTCAGGGCCACGCGCTTGGGGCGGCCGGTGGTTCCGCTCGTCTCGACGACGAGGGCGATGCGCTGCTCGACCGAGAGCGGCGCCGTGTGCACGGGGTTCACTCCCCCGCCGCGGAACAGCACGGCGGGCCCCTCGCCATCGAGCGCGTCGCGCAGGGCGGCGAGGCAGGCGAGCGGGTCAGCGGTGTCGACGACGGCGAGCGGGCGGGTCACGCGCCCACGCTACCCCGCCACCCTGCTCCCTCCGGCCCAGATC
>NCEJ01000134.1 GCA_002280615.1 Micrococcales bacterium 32-70-13
CATCGCGATGTCGCGGTCTTTCGGCGGCACGTCGGTGACGTTGCGCTCACCGATGAAGATGTTGCCGTCGTTGACCTCTTCGAGGCCCGCGAGCATGCGGAGCGAGGTGGACTTGCCGCAGCCCGAGGGGCCGACGAGAACGAGGAACTCGCCGTCGGCGATGTGCAGGTCGAGAGCGTCGACCGCGGGAACCGTGGAACCCGGGTAGAGACGGGTGGCCTTGTCGAACGTGACTGTTGCCATGCTGATCTTCTCCTTCACCGGCAGGTACGTGCCGGACGATCCGTAGTGAATGGATGTGCCGTGTGGCGTGGCGGGCATCGTCGGCCGCCGTGGCCCAGTATGCCACCTCGATCGCCCGAGGCCCATTCCCGGCCCTCGCCTGGCACCGTCACAGCCCCGCGTCGTACTATCGACCCCGGGGCGCCGCGTGCGCCCTTCACCGTGTCCCGGGGAGAACAGTCCTCCCGTCGAACTGAGGTCTCATGAACGACCAGCGATCCGCGCACCCGCGGCCCTCGAAGAACGAGCGCCGCGCCGAGGCCCGCGAGAAGGCGCGTGCGCTTCGTCAGGAGCAGGAGAAGAAGGAGCGTCGCACGCGGCTCCTGCTGCAGGGCGGCGTCGCCCTCGCGGCCGTCGCCATCATCGCGGTGATCGCTCTCGTGCTCGTGAACTCGGTGCGCCCCGAGGGTCCGGGGCCGCGCAACATGGCGAGCGACGGCATCCGCATCGGCGAGGGCTTCACCGCTGTCGCGACTCCGGCCCTGGATGCGGGCGATCGGCCCGTCGTCTCGGAGGCCAACCCCGAGGGTGTCGTCGACATCCAGATCGTGCTCGACTACCTCTGCCCGATCTGCGGCGAGTTCGAGGCCACGAACGCCGACTTCATCCGCACGCTCGTCGAGTCGGGCGCGGCGACGGTCGAGTACCGGCCCATCGCCATCCTGACCAGCCGGTCGGCCGGTACCGAGTACTCGCTGCGGGCTGCGAACGCCGCCGCGTGCGTCGCGAACTTCACCCCCAACTCGTTCTTCGCCTTCAACGCGCGCCTCTTCGAGGAGCAGCCCGAGGAGGGCACGCCCGGTCTCGACGACGCGCGCCTCATCGAGCTCGCCGGCGGAGCGGCGAGCGCCTCGAGCGCGCTCGAGGAGTGCATCACCGAGCGCACCTTCTCCTCCTGGGTGAAGGCCGCGACGACGCGCGCGCAGACCGGGCCGCTCGCCATCCGCGGCGTCGAGGTCGAGGGCATCATCGGAACGCCGACGATCTTCGTCAACGGTCAGGTGTACGAGTACAGCTTCCCCTTCGACCAGGGCGAGTTCGCGCAGTTCGTGCTGCAGGCGGCCGGCGACGAGTTCTCGACCAACCCGACGCCGACGCCGACCCCCACGCCGACGCCCTAGCGCCGGTAGGCTCGAGGGGGGCCTCGCGCCCCACCCATCGCCGGCTTGGCGCAACTGGTAGCGCACCCGACTTGTAATCGGGCGGTTGGGGGTTCGAGTCCCCCAGTCGGCTCTGTGACGCGACGCGATCACTCGCCTTCGCGCATCCAGCGAACTCTCGGCAAACCACAGGATGCCGGACTCCGAATCGTCAATACCCCCGACCGGGGGCGGAAAATGCGCGACACGCCCCCAGTTCGCGGGTCATTCGTTCGTTTTCCGACTATGCGCACTTGGCCGCTTGACGGTCGGGGCATACCGTGACTAACGACAGCCGGGGGGCTGTCGTCACAGCTCGTTCGGGGGGAGCGAATCATGTTGCGTACCGTTTACGCCGGTTCAGCACTAACAGCAGTGATGCTTGTCGCAATGCCTTTTCTTGGCAGCACGGGCACTGACCTTTCGGTCCTGTTGTCTGGCAGTTCGAGCAGCAGCGCTCCCGTGATCACGGCCGCGGGTGTGCGCGGCGACGACGACTCGACCGTTCCGCTGCTCGAGTACGTCGAGCGCCGCACGGCAGCCGACGCCGAGGTCGACGACGACACCGAGAGCGACGGCGAGCACACTGCTCAGGCGCCGGGTTCCACCGCGACGACCACGGGTGCCACCGCGGGCGGCTCGACCGGCGCGTCATCGACCGGCTCCTCGGTGGGCGGTTCATCCTCGGGCGGCAGCGCTGCTGGAGGCTCGTCATCGAGTGGCTCGGCTACGGGCGGCACCGCCCCTGCTCCCAGCGCTCCCGCCGCTCCGGCTCCCGCGCCGCCGCCGCCGCCGGCGCCCGTGTGCCCCGGAGCAATCGGGGGCTCGACTCCGGGTGCGCCGAGCCGCACCTCTGCTTTGGGCGTGGCTGGGACGACCTCGGCCGACCTGCAGTCGTTCGCTCAGCAGTTCAACGCGATCCGTGTGGCGAACTGCTTGCCGCCCGTTCCGTTCGGGAACATCCGCTACGACAGCTGCATGGAGGACCGCCTGTTCTGGATGGCGGAGGACCCCTCGACCGACCCGATGAGCGCGTGGGGCCACATCGGCTCGCAGCGGAGCGACGGCGTGCCGAGCGTGGGCTGCGACGGTAACCTCGCCGGCGGCTCGGGCAACACCGGCGCCACGGTCGCGCAGAAGTGGTGGGACTCGAACAGTCACCGGGCATCCCTCTACCAGCCGTCGTACACCGGCGGAACCGGCGGCGTCTGCATTCTGTTCGCGATGACGCACGGCGGTGTGCCGAACGAGCCGTACTCGTTCACCCGCGCGGCCGCGCGCTGGGTCAACTGCTAGCCGGGGCAGACAATGCGATTCGGGGGGATCGATTACCGCACGGCCACCGCCGTTGGTGCGCTTGCGCTCGTTGTCGGCCTCGCCGTCCCGGTCGTCAGTGGCCCGGCGGCGGGCGAGCAGGGCTCGACTGCGACAGCAGCGGGGTCGACGGTTGAATCGTCATCCGCCGACGTTTCCGCGCCACTCGACGGACTTTCGGTTTCGTCAACACCCGAGCCCGTTCCGACCGCTTTCGAGGCTGTGCCCGCTCCGTCCGCGGAAGCTCCCACTGTTTCGCCGTCGACGAGTCCTGGCATGACGACGAGCACAGTGGCTCCCGAGAGCGTTG
>NCEJ01000019.1 GCA_002280615.1 Micrococcales bacterium 32-70-13
GCCTTCTCGGCGCCACCGCGTCATGAGTTTCGAGACCCATCCCTTGGAGACGCCGTAGGTGCGGGCGGCCTCTGCTTGAGAGAGGCCCTGGATGGTGATGGCGGTGATGATCAAGCGCGCTTTGGACACCTGTCTGAGCGTGCCGGGAAGTTTCCTATGTCGTGAGACAGGGGTTTCCTATGTCCTGAAACTAGACACCACCGTCACCGCCACCGCCCTTCTGAAGGGCCGAGCGCGCTGCGCTCAGCGATAACCCCCGATCCTCCGGTTCGGGGGTTTCTCGTTGTTCAGCGCGGCCGCTCACGATTCAGGTTTCGCTCGCCACCAGCAGGTACACTCAGCGGGTCAAGGGGAGTACTCCCTCGAAGCCGACTCGTCATTACGGGCACGCGATCGTGCCCCGGGCGGCTTGTCCCGGTTCGCCGGGGCGGAAGAGACCTTGGTCATTCATCGACTGACCAAGGAGTACCCCTATGGGCGTGACGCCCCTCATCTGGATCATCACCATTGCGGTCACGGTCGCGTTCTTCATATGGGAGTTCTACGCCCACGTTCGCAAGCCTCACGAACCGACGATCGCCGAGTCGGCAAAGTGGTCGGTGTTCTACATCGCCCTCGCCCTGCTGTTCGGCGTCGGTATCGGCATGGTCTCGGGGTGGCAGTTCGGGGGCGAGTACTTCGCCGGGTACCTGACCGAAAAGGCGCTCTCGGTCGACAATCTCTTCGTCTTCCTGCTCGTCATGAGCGCCTTCGCGGTGCCCAAGATGTACCAGCAGAAGGTGCTATTGATCGGGATCGCAATCGCCCTGATCATGCGCGGCATCTTCATCGCCGTGGGAGCCACGCTCATCGCGAACTTCTCGTGGATCTTCTACATCTTCGGCGCGCTGCTGCTCGTGCTCGCCTACCGGCAGGCCTTCGCCTCGCACGACAGCGACCCGCAGAACTTGCGCCTCGTGAAATTCGCCCGCCGACACCTGCCGTTCGTCGATCAGTACCACGAGGACAAGCTCTCCGTGAGGATCGACAGCAAGCGCTTCTTCACGCCGATGCTGCTCGTGATCATCGTCATCGGCTTCGTCGACCTCATCTTCGCCGTCGACTCGATCCCCGCCATCTACGGTCTGACCGAGGAGGCGTACATCGTCTTCACCGCGAACGCCTTCGCCCTCATGGGGCTTCGGCAGTTGTACTTCCTCATCGGCGGCGCGGTCATCCTGTCGTTCATCGGCATCAAACTCATCTCGCACGCCCTCAAGGTCAACGAGCTGCCGTTCATCAACGGCGGCGAGCCCGTGAAGTGGGTGCCCGAGATCCCGATCTGGTTCTCGCTGGGATTCATCGCCACGACGATCGTCGTCGCGACCGTGCTGAGCCTGCTGAAGACGCGGAAGGACGCCAAGCGCGAGGCGGCCCCGGAGGATGCCGCGGCCGAGCGCGAGGTCGCGAGCTAGCGCCCGCGCTCGTCAGAGCCAGTGCGGGTAGTGCGCCTCGACGACATTGGGGTGCGAGCGCACGCGGCTCTTGAGCCAGTTCACTCCGAACACCGGATGCAGCGGGTTGTCGGGGTCGAGGGTGACACCCTCGGCCTCGGCGGCCAGCTCGGGAGGCAGGGCGATCGTCGGGATCTCGGCGTCGAGCGCCGGCCCGAAGAAGAACGGCACCGAGATGCGGGTGTCGCCCGGAGCGGGCGACTGCACGCGGTGCAGGGTGGCCTTGAGGTAGCCGTTCGTCGCGATCTCGAGCAGCTCGCCGATGTTGACGACGAAGGCGCCGGGTACGGCGGGGGCGTCGATCCACTCGCCGTCCTTCTCGACCTGCAGCCCGCCCTTGCCCTCTTCGACGTACAGCAGCGTCAGCACGCCGAGGTCTTTATGCGCACCGACGCCCTGCGTGCCCTCGGCCTGCTCGCGCCCCGGGTAGCGCGCGATCTTGAGGTGCGGGGAGGCATCGCCGGCGAAGGCGGCGTCGAAGGTGTCGGCCGGGGCGCCGAGCGCCTCGGCCCACGACCGCAGCAGGGTGACGCTGACGGCGCCGAGGCGGTCCATCCACTCGGTCGCGACCTCGCGCAGGGCGGTCAGCCCGGCGGGCCAGAGGTTGGGGCCCTCGAGCGCCCAGAAGTCGGGCACTCCGGGGCCGAGGGGCACAGCATCCCGTTCGGCGCCGATGTCGATCTGCTCGCGCCAGTCGGTCGCGCCGCGCGTGAGCTCGCCGCCCATGCGTGTGTAGCCGCGGAAGTGCGGGCTGAGCGTGTTCTCGATCGCGAGCTTCTCGGCTTCGGGCAGGGCGAAGAAGGCCCGTGCCGTGGCCATCATGCGGTCGGTGAGCTCGGGGCCGATGCCGTGGCGTGTGTCGAGAGGGTTGTCGGGGGCGGGCGCGAAGAGGGCGCACCGGGGAGCTAGTTCGCGAGGGGAACTAGCGACAACAGCAACAACACGACGAGAGGTGCATGGTGGTTCGACCGTAGCAGCAGCCTGATCACTTGCGCAAAGGGGGTTGCAAAATACCCAGGGGGGGTATACCGTATCGCCCATGAACGAGACGCACGCACACCACGACCACGCCGCCCCCGCGGCCGCCGTCGATCACGCCGCGCACGCCGACCATTCCGCTCACGCGGGGCACGGCGGCCACGGCGGCCACGGCGGGCACGGTGGTCACGCGGGCCATGGCGACCACGTCGCCATCTTCCGCCGCCTCTTCTGGTGGAACCTCCTCCTCGCCATCCCCGTCGTCGGGTTCAGCGCGATGTTCGCGAGGGTCCTGGGCTACGAGCTGCCGGGCATCCCGGGCATCGAATGGGTCTCGCCCGTGCTCGGCACTGTCATCTTTGTGTGGGGCGGCCGCCCGTTCCTCACGGGCGCCGTCGACGAACTGAAGGCGCGCCGCCCCGGCATGATGCTGCTCATCGGCCTCGCCATCACGACGGCATTCCTCTCGAGCATGGGCGCGAGCCTCGGCCTGCTCTCGCACGAGCTCGACTTCTGGTGGGAGCTCGCGCTGCTCGTCGTGATCATGCTGCTCGGCCACTGGATCGAGATGCGGTCGCTCGCGCAGACCACGAGCGCGCTCGACTCGCTCGCTGCGCTGCTGCCCGACGAGGCCGAGCGCGTCACGGCCGACGGCGTCGAGACGGTGAGCCCCGCCGACCTGGGCGTGGGCGATCTCGTCATCGTTCGCCCGGGTGCGCGCGTGCCCGCCGACGGAACGATCGCCGAGGGCTCGGCCGCTTTCGACGAGTCGATGATCACGGGCGAGTCGCGCACCGTGCGTCGCGAGCCCGGTGACACCGTCGTGGCCGGCACCGTCGCGACCGACTCGGGCGTGCGCGTGAGCGTCACGGCTGTGGGTGACGACACGGCCCTCGCGGGCATCCGCCGCCTGGTTGCCGAGGCGCAAGCATCGACATCGCGCGCGCAACGCCTGGCCGACATCGCCGCAGCCTGGCTGTTCTGGTTCGCGCTCGGCGCGGCCGCGATCACCGCGATCGTGTGGTTCTCGCTCGGGATGCCCGGGGATGCGATCATCCGCACCATCACGGTTCTCGTCATCGCGTGCCCCCACGCGCTCGGCCTCGCAATCCCCCTCGTGGTGTCGATCGCCACCGAGCGCGCGGCCCGCGGCGGCGTGCTCGTGAAAGACCGCCTCGCGCTCGAGCGCATGCGCACCGTGAGCGCCGTGCTCTTCGACAAGACCGGCACGCTCACGAAGGGCGCCCCGACCGTGACCGCGGTCGAGACCGCGGGCACCCACACCGAGGACGAGCTGCTTGCCCTCGCCGCCGCCGCCGAGAACGACAGCGAGCACCCGCTCGCGAAGGCGATCGTGCGGGCCGCGACGGAGCGCGGGATCAGCATCCCGACCGCCACGGAGTTCACCTCGAGCCCCGCGCTCGGCGTCACGGCGCAGGTGAACGGCCGCACCGTGAGCGTTGGCGGCCCCGGCATGCTCGAGCGGCACGGCGCCGGCGAGCTCGCCGTCGCCGACACGTGGCGCGAGCAGGGCGCGATCATCCTGCACGTGCTCGTCGACGAGGAGGTGGTCGGCGCGCTCGCACTCGCCGACGAGATCCGTGCCGAGTCGCGCCTGGCGGTGGATGCCCTGCACGAGCTCGGCATCACCGTCGTCATGATCACCGGCGACGCGGAGGCCGTGGCGCACTCGGTCGCCGCCGAGCTCGGCATCGACCGCGTCTTCGCCGGGGTGCGCCCGCAGGACAAGGCGGCGAAGGTCGCCGAGCTGCAGGCCGAGGGCTTGAGCGTCGCGATGGTCGGCGACGGCGTCAACGACGCCCCGGCGCTCGCCGCGGCCGATGTCGGCATCGCGATCGGCGCGGGCACCGATGTGGCGATCGGCTCGGCCGGGGTGATCCTTGCGAGCGACGACCCGCGCTCGGTGCTCTCGGTCATCGAGCTCTCGCGGGCCAGCTACCGAAAGATGCAGCAGAACCTGTGGTGGGCGGCGGGCTACAACCTCATCTCGGTGCCGCTCGCGGCGGGCGTGCTCGCGCCCATCGGGTTCATCATGCCGATGTCGATCGGGGCGCTGCTCATGTCGGCCTCGACCGTCGTCGTCGCGCTCAACGCGCAGCTGCTGCGCCGGCTCGACCTGCGGCCCGAGCGCATCACGCCGACCGAGCGCACCACGCCGGCCGAGCACGTTCAGCCCGCGCACCGTTGACGCCCAGGCGGCGTGGGGGCCGAGTGGCTACCGTCATCGCATGACCACGATGGCTGCCCTCGCCTCCACGCCGCTCACCCTGCTCGACGGCCGGGTGACCACCTTCGGCGAGTTCGCCGGCAAGGTCGTGCTCGTCGTGAACGTGGCCTCGCGCTGCGGGCTCGCTCCGCAGTACGCGGGGCTCGAGCAGCTGCAGAAGGCCTACGGCGACCGCGGCTTCACCGTGATCGGCCTGCCCTCGAACCAGTTCTTGCAAGAGCTGTCGAGCGAGAAGAAGATCGCCGAGTACTGCAGCACCACCTGGGGCGTCACCTTCCCGATGACCGAGAAGGTTAAGGTCAACGGCAAGAAGCGGCACCCGCTCTACGCCGAGCTCGTGCAGGCGCCCGACGGCGCGGGGCTCGCCGGCCCCGTCACCTGGAACTTCGAGAAGTTCCTCGTGCTGCCGAGCGGCGAGGTGCACCGCTTCCGCCCGAACGTGAAGCCCGATGCGCCGGAGATCGTGGCCCTCATCGAGGCGAACCTGCCCGCCTGATCGGCGTCGTCAGACCTCGATCGCGCCGCCGCGCTCGGCGAGGTAGCGCCGCAGGCTGAGGTCGGGCTCGGCCGCCTGCCGCGCCCGGTAGGCGCTGAAGTCGAGCTGCGCGCGCAGGCTCTCGCCCCCGCGCATGCGCTCGGCCTGCGCGAGCTCGACGGCCTGGATCTGGCGGGCCGCCTCGGCCACCTGCGGCCACGCGGAGGCCGCGATCACGAGCACACCGTCGTCGTCGGCCGCGATCACGTCGTCGGCCGTCACCTCGACCCCGTCGAGCCAGGCGGTGCGCATCGACCGCCCCGCGGGAGGGACGCGGCGCGGCCCCGGCGGCAGCGCCCCGCGGCTGTGCAGCGGGATGCCCAGTTCGACGATCTGCGCCGTATCGCGGTGCCGGCCCCACACGATGAGCCCGGCGAGCCCGGCCTCGCGCGCCTCGAGCGCGACGAGGTCGCCCACGCAGGCCTCGTCATCGCGACCGCCGTTGTCGACCACGAGCACCGCGCCCGGCGGGGCCTGGTCGATAGCCTCGAGGAAGACGTCGACACTGCCCGCGTGCGTCACGGGCATCGCCGGACCGACGATCGGCGCGTGCGGCGCGATCGGCCGCAGCGAGGTCGGGCCGAGACGCAGCGGCACTCCGAGCCGCACGCAGGCGTCGGCGAGGGCGGCGGTGGGAAGCGGGTCGAACGTCATGGGGCTCCTCTGACGGGGCGGGCGGTGCCAGACTCGCACACCGCCCGCGCGCTGTCAGCGGGCCACCCACTCCTGCGCGGCCTGCACTTCGCTGCCGTCGATGCCGTGGCCGCCGGGGCGGCCGATGCGGGTGACGGTCGCCCCGTGCTCGGTCGCCGTGCGCTCGAGCACGTCGACGCTCGCCGCGGGAGCCATCGGGTCGCCGACGCCGTTGAGCAGCAGCAGCTCGACCCCCGTCAAGTCGTCGATCGGGTCGCGGTCGCCGAAGGGGTACATGCCCGAGAACGCGACGACCCGGGTGAGCACGACCGGGTGCAGCAGGGCGGTGGCGAGGGCGATGTTGGCGCCGTTGCTGAATCCGACGGCGGTGAGCGGGGCATCCGCCAGCGCGTACTCCTCGCGCGCCGCGGTGATGAACGCAGCGAGCTCCTCCGCCCGCACGATGACGTCGTCGACGTCGAAGACGCCCTCGCCCATGCGGCGGAACCAGCGAGCGGCACCGCCCTCGCGCACCCGCCCGCGCGGCGAGAGCACCGACGCGCGGGGGTCGAGGGGGGTGGCGAGGGCGGTGATCTCGGTCTCGGTGCCGCCCGTGCCGTGCAGCGTCAGCAGCACGGGCGCGCCCGGCTCGCCGGGCACGAACACGTGCGGCCAGGCGGCCAGGCCTCCGTCGGGCAATTCGCTCACGCGGCGACCTCGGGATTGTTCTCGGCGGGCAGGGTCACCGGGATGACGGCGTGCTCGATCTGCTCGCGCGAGGGCTCGAGCCACGGCGGCAGCTTGAGCGAGCGCCCCAGTTCGAGTAGCGGCTCGTCGATGGCGAAGCCGGGGGTGTCGGTCGCGATCTCGAAGAGCACTCCGCCCGGCTCGCGGAAGTAGATGCTCGTGAAGTACTGCCGGTCGAGGATCTCGGTGACGCGGTGGCCCTTGCTGGCGAGCTCATCGCGCCACTGCTGCTGCGTCGCCTGGTCGGGCACGCGGAAGGCGATGTGGTGCACGGTGCCGCCGGCCGTCACGCCCGGCTGCACGAGGTTCGAGGAGTGCACGTCGACGAGGGCGCCGGGCATTCCCTCACCCGCGGCGAGGCGCGTGCGGTTGCCCTCCTCCTCGACGATGCGCATGCCGAGGTCGTTCACCATGAGCGCGATGGTGCGCTCGGCGTCGCGCACCGTGAGCACGCTCGAGTGCTGCCCGCGGATGGCGTGCTCGGCGGGTACGCTCGCCGAGTCCCAGGGGTCGCGCGGGTCGTGCTCGTGCGTCGCGACGAGCTCGATCTGCAGGCCGTCGGGGTCGTGCACGAGCAGGCGCTCCTCGCTCGAGGAGGTCGAGGTGATGCGTGCCTCGGCCCCGACCGAGGCGAAGTGGTCGACCCACCAGCCGAGCGAGCCCGCGGGCACCGAGAAGGCCGTCGAGGTCGACTGGCCCGCGCCGATGCGACCCTGCTGGATGCCGCGCCACGGGAAGAAGGTCATGAGGCTACCGGGCCGGCCCGACTCGTCGCCGTAGTAGAGGTGGTACGTGCCGGGGTCGTCGAAGTTGACGGTCTTCTTCACGAGCCGAAGCCCGAGCCCGGTGATGTAGAAGTCGATGTTCTTCTGGGGGTCGCCCGCGATCGCGGTGACGTGGTGCAGGCCCTCGGTTGTTGCGGTCATGACCGATGCTCCTTCGTGTGGTCGCTCGATGATATCGATGCAAACGCATAGAGCGCGAGGGGTATTCCCCATCGGCGGCCGTTCAGCCTCGCGGCTTAGCGTTGCTCCATGCTCGAACCGTTGCGGCAGCTGCTGCGCCGCCCCGCTCCGATCACGGAGTACTGCGCCACGATCGTGGTCATGAGCGCCGTGACGAAGCTGGATGCTCTCGCCATCGTCGCCCTCGCCGTCGACCGCCCCGTCGAGCGGCAGCGCACCATGCGCCCCCTCGTCGTGCTCGACGGCGCCGACCGCGACGGCGCCTGGGTCGAGATCGAGATCCCCAAGTTCGGCGAGCCGCCGCCCCTCGCGATCGACGTCTACTCGACGATCAGCGACGACCACGCGCGGCTGCACGCCCTGTCGCTGCTGGCCCAGCTCGAGCAGTACACCGGCTGGCGCATCCGCCCCGACTTCACCGTCTGATCGCGGTTCGCGTCTGGCGCGTCGCGACGCGACCGGCTTAGCATCCGAGAGCGGGCCGCAACGCGGCGGCCTCCGCGAGAGGGAGCATGCCATGAGGTTCGAGATCGTCAAGGGCAAGAGCACCACGCAGCCGTACTTCTGGCGCATCGTGTCGAGCAACGGCCAGACGCTTGCCGTGAGCGAGAACTACGTCGCCAAGGCTTCGGCCAAGAGCGCCGTCGAGTCGGTCATGAAGAACGCCGGCTCGGCGAGCGTCGTCGACCTGACCTAGCCGCCCGCTAGGGCAGCAGGCGCGTCGGGCCGCGGAACAGGTAGGTCGTCTCGCGGATCGAGCCGAGGCCGAGCATGAGCATGAGCACGCGCGCGAGGCCCATGCCGAAGCCGCCGTGCGGCGGCACGCCGTAGCGGAAGAAGTCGAGGTAGAACTCGAGCTCCTCCGGCTCGAGGCCCTTCTCCTTCGCCTGCGCGATGAGCACCTCGACGCGGTGCTCGCGCTGCGCGCCGGTCGAGATCTCGGTGCCGTTGTAGAGCAGGTCGTAGCTGTTCGTGATGCTCGGGTCGCCCTCGCGGCGCATGTGGTAGAACGGCCGGATTCCCGTGGCGTAGTCGGTCACGAACACGAAGTCGCTGCCGCGGTTGGCCTTCACCCAGGCGCTCAGCCGGCGCTCGCCCTCGGGGTCGAGGTCGCCGTCGGCACGGGGGATCTCATAGCCGCCGTCGGCGACGATCTGGCGCGCCTCGGCGAGCGGGATGCGCGGGAACGGCGTCGTCGGAACACTCAGCTCGACGCCGAACGCGGCCTCGATCGCGGCACCGTGCTTCTTGACGACCGCGGTGAACCCCGCCACCAAGAGCTGCTCGTGCATCGCCATGACGTCCTCATGCGAGTCGATCCAGCTGACCTCGGCGTCGATCGACGTGAACTCGGTCGCGTGGCGCGAGGTGAACGAGGGGTCGGCGCGGAAGGCGGGCGCGATCTCGAACACCTTGCCGAAGCCGGCGGGTTGCGCCATCTGCTTGAAGAACTGGGGGCTCTGGGCGAGGTAGGCCTTCGTCTCGAAGTACTCCATCTCGAAGAGCTCGGCGCGGCTCTCGGAGGCGCTCGCCATGAGCTTGGGCGTGTGGATCTCGATGAAGTCGCGCTCGACCCACCAGCTGCGCAGCGCGTGCTCGAAGGTGGTCTGGATCTTGAAGATCAGGGAGGCCTCGGGGCGGCGCAGGTCGAGGAAGCGCCAGTCGAGGCGCTTGTCGAGGCTCGAGTCGTCGGCGATGGGCGTCTCGGGAAGCGCCTCGCTCACCACCTCGAGGGTCGCGATCTTGACTTCGATACCGCCGAGCTTCACGCGCTCGTCGTGCTTGAGCTCGCCCGAGACGCGCACCATCGTGCCGTGCGCGAGCCCGCCGATAGTCTCGGTGAGCGCAGCGGCGGCGTGCTCTTCTGCCGAGGCGCCGTCCTCGAGGTCTCTCGTCGCCGGGTTGACCAGCTGCACGGCCCCCGACTCGTCGCGCAGGATGACGAACTGCACCTTCTTCTGATCGCGCACCGTCTCGACCCACCCCGCCACTGTCACGAAGCCGTCGGGGAAGGGGGCGAGGTTTTTGATGGGGGTGCGAGTCACGAGAGAAGAGCCTACCGTCGCCCGGATGCGCGGCTCGGGGCTCTCTCGTGAGAGGTCCGCGTATCCGCCCGCTGGCATCTTTGGCGTGTCCGGCGAGGCTGACCCTACGGCTTCCCTGCCGCTCGTCGGGGCAATGCTCACATCAGTGACGTTGTAGGCCGCACATCGAGGGTTCGGCAACAGCCTGAAACCTTCTGCAAGGTATTCATCATCGCTAAAGGACGATAACATCGCTGATACTTAATGTTTACAGAACGAAGAGGAGCCAGCGTGATTTCAACGATCGTTGTCGCTGCAGGCATGTTCGCGGCGACCAATATCGATGACATCGTGGTGCTGACGGTCCTGTTCCTGGCCTCGACGCGGGGCGGACCCCGACCTTGGCAGATCGTGCTGGGCCAGTACCTCGGTTTCAGTACCTTGGTCGCCATCAGCGTGGTCGCCGCGCTGGGTCTCACCGTTGTTCCGGATCAGTGGGTTGGCTTCCTCGGCGTCATACCACTTGCTATCGGCGTCATCGGGCTCTTTCGCGGGCTCCGCAAGAGCAAAGACGATGACGATGACGAAGCAGAGTCGGCGCTGAAGGCGGTCGGGCTTCTCGGTGTCGCGGGGATCACCATTGCGAATGGAGCGGACAATATCTCGCTCTACACGCCGGTGTTCCGCACCTTTTCGCCGACAGACACGGCGATTACGATCGTGGTGTTCCTCGTCCTCGTGGCCGCATGGTGCGCGCTCGGGCGGGCGATCGGCACGAACCGGAGAGTGACCGAGGCGCTCGAACGAATAGAGCATTGGCTCGTGCCCGTGGTCTTCATCGGGCTCGGCCTCTTCATCCTTGTCGAGTCGGGCGTTGTTCCTCGGTTGATCGATGTCCTCGGCTGACCCTTGCGATCGAATCATGACGGTGTCGACGTCCGATTCCGCTCGGTCGGTTCTCAAACCGGCGGCCGCTCTGTTTCACAGCCTCGCCGATCCCGCTCGCCTCGGAGTGCTACAGATTCTTATGAGCGGAGAGAAGAGGGTTGCCGAGATCACCGAGCAACTCGGCTTGGCTCAGTCCACCGTCTCCCAGCACCTTGCTTGTCTCCGCGAATGTGAACTGGTGGCAGTGCGCCCGGTGGGGCGTTCCTCGCTGTATTCGCTCACCCACCCTGAGCTCTTTGACCTACTCCGTTCAGCTGAGCGGCTGCTCGACGCCACCGGCGAATCTGTGGCCCTCTGCAAGAACTACGGCGCCGCGTCTCGCTGACGCCACTCCTGTCAGTGTCACGGCACACTATCCGGCCGCCAGTTCTGGCGAGCGTTCCCGCCGCTTCGGCTCCGACGGGTGCGCGGTGCTGGCCATGCCGGGGCTGCGACCCAGGCTTCTCCGTTCTCTTAGACTTGAGTCGTGCCCGCCGACCTCGTCCATCTCGTGCGCCACGGCGAGGTGCACAACCCCGGGCACGTGCTCTACGGGCGGCTCGAGGGGTTCGGGCTCAGCGACCTCGGGCACCGCATGGCCGCCGCGGCGGTCACGGGTCTGGCCGGGCATCCGGTGACCGCCCTCTATGCCAGCCCGCTGCAGCGCGCGCAGGAGTCGGCGGCGCCGTGGGCCGAAGCCTTCGGCCTCGACATCCGCACCGACGAGCGCCTCATCGAGCCGACCAACCGCTTCGAGGGCAAGCGCATGAACGGCCGCACGATCGCCGACCCGCGCAACTGGCACTTGCTGCGCAATCCCCGCCTGCCCAGCTGGGGCGAGCCCTTCGCCGATATCGCGGCCCGGATGCTCGCCGCGATGCACGAGGCGCGCGAGACCGTCGACGCGGGCGAGGTCGTCATGGTCAGCCACCAGCTGCCCATCTGGATGGTGCATCGCGCCATGGCCGGCGAGCCGCTGCACCACGACCCGCGCAGGCGCCGCTGCTCGCTCTCGAGCGTCACGAGCTTCGCGTGGGTTGACGGCCGCTTCGCTGAGACCGACTATCAGGAACCGAGTGCAGACTTAGTCACAGAGTCGACCGACCTAGGAGCAGTATGAAGCGTCACACGTCCGCGTGGTTCGGGAGCGTCACTGTCCTCGCCACGGCGCTAATCCTTCTCGCCGGGTGTGCCGCGAGCGATCCTCTTGCTCAGCAGTACCGCGCTGGCACCGGTCAGGGGTACATCTCCGGCGATGGCGCGTTCACCGTTATCGCCGAGGCCGACCGTGGCGAGCCGATCGAATTTGTCGGCGAGGTTGAGAATGGCGACACGGTCTCGAGCGATGACTATCGCGGTGACGTGCTTGTCGTGAACTTCTGGTTTGCAGCATGCCCACCCTGTCGCGTCGAGGCACCCGACCTGGAGCAGATCGCCCAGCAGTTCGCCGCTGACGGCGTGAGCTTCTTGGGAGTGAACATCTACGATCAGGCCCCCACCGCTCTCGCGTTTGCTAACGAGTTCGAAGTCACCTATCCCTCCATCCTCGATGTCAACGCCGGGTCCGTTCGTCTGGCCTTCGCGGGTGAGGTAGCGCCAAACTCTGTGCCGACAACGCTGGTTCTCGATCGGCAAGGGCGCGTGGCCGCCCGCGTCTCCGGGTTGCTGAGCGAACCGAGCGTCTTGCGGTCGATGATCACCGACGCGCTTGCTGAATCACCGTGACCACTCTCGCCGGCGTGCTCGTGAGCGCGGTGAACCCAATCGGCGCAATAGTCGTGAGCGGCAACCTGGTTCTCGCCCTTCCCATCGCTCTTGCCGCCGGATTTCTCGCGTTCGCTTCGCCGTGCGTGTTGCCACTGGTACCGGGTTACCTCGCTTACATTGGCGGCGTGACCAGCAGTGACGAGCTCGGTCGGCACCGTGGCAGGCTCCTGCTGGGCGTGGCATTGTTCGTGCTGGGCTTCAGCGTGGTTTTCGTAAGCTTTTCGATCGTTTTCGCCACCGCGGGTCTGCTCCTTCTGCCATGGATTGATCTCATCACCCGCATCGCTGGAGTGGTCGTGATGCTCATGGGATTTGTCTTCATCGGGCAGGTGTCGTTCTTGCAGCGGAAACTCGCGCCGCGCATCCAGGTTGCCACGGGGCTGGGCGGTGCACCGCTGCTTGGCGTGGTCTTCGGGCTCGGGTGGGTGCCGTGCATCGGGCCAACGCTGGTTGCCGTGAACGCGCTCGTCATCAACGAGGGTGACATCGGTCGGGCGGCCATCATCGCTCTGACGTACTGCCTCGGGCTTGGCATTCCCTTCTTGCTCGTCGCTTTTGGTTTCCGTTGGGTGGCGGGAGCAACCGACTGGCTCAAGCGCAACATTCGCGTTATCAACATCACGGGAGGCGCCCTCCTCATGATCATCGGTCTTGCGATGGTGACGGGCCTGTGGCAACAGTTCATCTCGAGCCTGGGGGCGGTGATCGGTGGAACCGTTACGCCCCTCTGATCACCACGACAGCAAGAGAGAGTCGATCACGCAACCCAAACTCACCGTCGTGGGGTGGGTGCGATTCGGTTGGCGCCAGCTCACGAGTATGCGCACGGCGCTTGTGCTCTTGCTGCTACTCGCGGTCGCTGCGATTCCCGGCTCGCTCGTACCGCAGCGGTTGGCCGACCCCAACGGAGTCATCAGATTCAAACGCAACAATCCCGATCTATTTCCGATCCTCGATGGTCTCCAGCTCTTCGACACCTATAGTTCTGCCTGGTTTTCGGCCATCTACCTTCTCCTCTTCGTATCCCTGATCGGCTGCGTCATCCCGCGCACACTTCACCACTGGAGAGCATTGCGGGCCGCACCACCCGCGACTCCGGCGCGCCTGAATCGGCTGGTGGGTTTCACTGAACGGCAGGCACAGGGAGAGCTTGACGATGTTCTCGATCAGGGCGAGCGGGTGCTCCGTCGTCAGGGCTATCGGGTGGTGCGGTACGGAAACTCCCTCTCGGCTGAGCGTGGGTACGTTCGCGAGACCGGCAACTTGGTTTTTCACTTCTCGCTCATTCTTATTCTCATTGCCGTCGGCTTTCTCGGTGGATTTCGCTACTACGGTCAGCGGGTCATCATCGAGGGTCAAACCTTTACGAATCAGTTGACGAGCTACGACTCCTTCAGTCCCGGCAGGTTTTTCGTCGAGTCTCGACTCGATCCGTTCTCTGTTCGGCTCGACAAGTTCGTTCCGGTTTACGAGCTGAACACCTCGATGGGTTTCCCCATCCCCCTCGACTTCACTGCTGAGGTCACGATCACGGAGAAAGGAACGGAGCGGCAAGAGCAAATCAAGGTGAACCAGCCGGTTGATATTGGGGGCACGACAACGTACCTGTTGGGCAACGGATTCGCGCCGTGGATCACGGTTCGTGATGCAGACGGAACCGCTGTGTTCAGTCAACCTGTTCCGTTTTTGCCCCAGGACTCGAATCTCACGAGCCTCGGTATCATCAAAGTTCCCGACGGACTCGACCAACAGGTCGGGTTGATCGGGTTCTTCTACCCCTCAGCGGCTCAACTCGAGTCAGGGGCTCTGACATCGCTGTTTCCGGAACCGGACCAACCTGTTGTCACGCTGAACGCTTTCGTCGGCGACCTCGGCATCAACGACGGAGTACCGCGCAACGTGTACGCGCTCGACACGGAGTCACTCACGCAACTCACGGGTGGTGACTCGGGAGAGGAGTCGATCATTCTTGGAATGGGAGATTCCGCTCAACTTCCTGCAGGCCTCGGCTCGGTGGAATTCACCAGCCTGCCGCGCTTTGTGAGCGTTGAGATCCATCATGACCCCACCCAAGCCGTCGTGCTGGTCGCTGCGTTGCTGGCTCTCGCAGGACTCTTGACCAGCCTCTTTGTGCCGCGACGCCGCCTCTGGGTAGCAGCGTCTTCTCGCGAAGGCATCGTTGACCTTCAATACGCCGGACTCTCCCGTGGAGACGACCCAGGGCTCGAAGCGGCCGTTCAACAGTTCGCCGAGCGACTCGACAAAGCGATTTCGGACCGCGCTTCCAGCGAGCGCCCCCTAAGGTAGGAGAATCATGGAGAATCTCGTTTCACTGTCGATAGTCGCGGTGTACTCAGCGATCGGCGTGTACACCGTTGCGTTCCTGATGTTCACGCTCGACCTGGCGAAGCGTGCTGGTGGAGTAGTCGAACGCACTCACGTGCCGATGGCCGTGAGCGTGGGTGCAGGTGCGTCCGAACAGGCAGAGCCGCCTGAGCGCCCTGAGCTTCCACGCCCCGACGCTGAGGGCGTCGGAGGTGCGACTCGTTTTCAGCGTGCGGCTTTTGCCCTGACCGCTCTCGGCTGGGCGTTGCATCTCGCAGCCGTCTTGTTTCGCGGAATCGCGGCACAGCGGGTGCCGTGGGTCAACCTGTTCGAGTTTGGCCTCGTCGCAACGGCGATGGGAGTGGGGGTTTTCCTTCTCGCCCAGCTCTGGAAAGACCTCCGCTTCCTGGGCGCCTACATCACGGGATTCACGGTCTTGTCGCTCGGCATTGTCACTGTCAACTACTACGTCGACGTCGTGCCGCTAGCGCCCGCGTTGCAGTCTGTGTGGTTGGTCATTCACGTGCTCGTAGCTTCTCTCGCGACGGCTCTCTTCGCCCTCGGAGCCGGACTGTCTGTCGTGCAGTTGCTCCGCGTTCGGCGCGAGGCACGTGCCGTCGCTGGTCTTCGGTTTCTCGACACCCTGCCAGGTTCCGCAACCCTGGAATCTATGGCATATCGCATCAACATCGTGGGGTTTGTCCTCTGGACATTCACGCTAATCGCAGGGGCCATCTGGGCTGAGCGGTCGTGGGGACGATACTGGGGTTGGGACACAAAGGAAGTCTGGACGTTCATCATCTGGACTCTCTTCGCTGGCTACATTCACGCTCGCGCGACGCGGGGCTGGCGCGGCGATCGCTCTGCGTGGCTCGCGATCATAGGCTTTTCGGCGATCATCTTTAACTACACTGTCGTCAACACCATGTTCACGGGGTTGCACGCCTATTCCGGGCTGGTGACGAACCCTAACTGATGACGTGGTCAACCGGCGTCGCGTCGCCACCTCGTGGAATACCGTGGCGCCGAGAGTTCAGTCGGCACACGAGAGGTGCCAGGGTTGACGGTGTGATCGCTCGTGGCGGTCGGCGTGAAATCCGTGAGCGCGATGAGCGCGCATGAGGAGAGCGCACGGCGAGGTACGTGCGCCCGGGCGGGCAGTTTCTGACAACGGGCTGGTTACTGGTTGGTGAGCAGGGCGTGGCAGCGCGCGAGGCGCTCGCGCCACCAGGCGGTGCGCTCGGGGTCGGCGGCGAGCCGGCCCAGGGCATCCCGATCGGCATTGACGCGGCCCGCCGCGATCGCGCCGTCGATGGGTCGCAGCGGTGCCGCGACGACATCGGCGGCGAGCAGCGCGGCCGTGCCGAGCCCGCAGTCATAGTCGAGCGTGGGCAGCCGGGCCGCGAGCTCGGCCCCCATCGCGAGGCCGATACTCGTGTCGAGCGCACTCGAGACCACGGCCGACAGCCCGGCCTCCGCGACGATCGCGAGCGCGCGGTCAATGCCGCCGAGCGGCGCGGCCTTGATAACGAGCAAGTCGGCTGCCCCGGCGCGAGCGACCGCGAGCGGGTCGGCGGACTTGCGCACGCTCTCATCGGCCGCCACGAGCACGTCGATGCGGTGGATGCGCCGCCGCAGCTCGGCGAGCTCGGGCACGCTCGCGCACGGCTGCTCGACGTACTCGAGGTCGAACTGCTCGAGCGCGCGCACGGCGTGCTCGGCCTCGTCGACCGTCCACGCGCCGTTCGCGTCGAGGCGGATGCGCCCGGCAGGCCCGAGCAGCCGCCGCGTCTCGCCCACGCGCGCGACGTCGTCAGCGAGTGTCTCGCCCGGCTCGCCCACTTTGATCTTCACCGTGCGGCAGTCGCCGAACAGGCTGAGCGTGTGCGCGATGCGGTCGAGCGGCACGGCCGGCAGTGTCGCATTGACGGGGATGCTCTCCCTGACCGCCGGTGCGCCCGAGTCGCGCCACCCGAAGTCGAGGGCCGCGGCGAGCCACGTGCTCGCCTCGGCGTCGTCGTACTCGACGAAGGGGCTGAACTCGCTCCATCCGGCCGGGCCGTCGAGCAGCACGGCCTCGCGGCGGTCCACGCCGCGGAACGGCGTCACGAGCGGAACGCTCACCACGTGGGCGCGGCTGAGCACGTCGTCGAGCTCGGGCAGAGCATCCATGCCCCCAGTCTGGTGGGTCTTGTTCGCAACTTGGGCTGAGCGGGCCATTGTGCGGCGTTTATCGGCTCTTCGTCATGAAGCGGGGGTGAGGGTCGCGGGCGTGGCGGTCGGGGGTGGGGGTCGAGGTCTTCCACGATGGGAGTTCCTACACTCCTCCAACACGTGTCCGCCTGGCTCGCCCTGAACTCTGCCGGCATTCTGCCGCGCCCCGGACGACGAGGCTGACCAGTAGATTCGCAGCAGACTCGTCGATTGATACTGGGGCTGTTTCGACGCACCTGTCGGTGAGCATCCGTGGTTCGTCGAGAACCGGAGCAACTGCCGTCCAGCCAGCTAACGGTGCGCCGACATCGTCGAAGCGGTACTTGACGAGGGCCGCAAGGACTTCTTCGAAGAGTTCGTCCCCTACCGAGGACGACGGCGTGGGGACCATACGGGCGAACTGTCGAACATTGGGGACTAAAGGCCGTGGCGGCGGGGCTCGGCGTAGAGGACGCTAGTGCGTACCAGTGCGATGGCACTGCGGCGCACCGGCGCAAAAGTTCAGAAGGGCACGATCATGATGTGGGGATACGGATACGACGGCTGGGCTTGGATGTGGGTTGTCGGCAGTCTCTTCGTCATCGGGGTCGTGGTTCTCGTGGTGGTTCTGGTCCGCAATTCGACGGCCGGAACGAGCAGGGGCAACCCGCCTGTAGCGATGACGCCGACGCCGCGACAGATTCTCGATGAGCGGTTCGCCCGGGGCGAGTTGACCACCGACGAATACCGTGAACGCGTTGAAACTCTGGGCGGTACGCCCTAGTCGCGTGAGGGTCGCCGTCTCGTCGCCACTTACAGAATCCGTCAGGGGTTCGGATGCTCGAGACCGTCGTTCAGGGAAGCTGCGCTGAGAGGAAATCCTTTCGCATACCCAGCGTCGAGTCGGTGATCGCCATCGATGACGCGGCATCCGGAGCGAGCTTCGTCAGCGCACGGATCGCGTCAATGGTCTCGGGAATGACGATCGCTTCGTTGTAGACCTGGTACGTCAAGAAGACCTCGTCGCCCTGAACCGTCACGAGGTCTTCCCATACCGCGACCTCCCACATGTCGCCTCGGGGACGGCCGAGGTCACGCATGAGTTCGATAGTGGAGTTCAGCGCCACGAGCCCGTCGGAAATGCGGATGAACGCAATTCTCGGTGCCGCCCGAAGCGCGGCAATCACCTCGTCGCGAGTTGCGGGGCGGGTGAGTTGGATCGTCCAGTAGTGATTGTGCGTCTGGGTGTGGGCTCCCTTGGCAGCGATGGTGACGAGGTCAAGCCCGGGCAGAACGGTTTGGGCATCGGGGCCCTGATGCGAGGGGATGCTCGGCTCCGGCACCATCGTGTTCATAATGCCGCCCAGGTGCGACTCCCACGGGTCGGTCGCGCGCCGGATGAGGACCCCGCGGGCGCGCAGCAAAAGCCCGGCGGTGTCGAGCGCTCCGAGCACCCGCACGATGCTTGTGGTGTTACACGACACCACCCGCGTGGTGTCTCGTCCGAGGGCGCTGTCGTAGTTGGCTTGAGCGACGAAAGAGTGCCCGGTGGTCGCGTGAGACTCGCCCCCTTGGAAGACGGCCTTCACTCCGGCGGTTCGATACCGTTCCAGGTTGCCGGCGGCGACATGTTTGGGGGTGGTGTCGATGATGATGTCCGACAGTTCGACCAACTCATCGAGCGTTCCCCGTGGGCGCAGCCCCGCAACGGTCATCGCCAGCCTCGCGTCTTCCGTGGCCGCGAAGATCGGCAGTCGGTTGGCTACAGATTTGATTCGCCAGTCGGTGGCGATGTCTGCGACGCCGACGAGTTCCATGTCGGGTTGCATGAGGATCGCATCGGCGACGCGCTTGCCGATGACTCCGTATCCGTTGACGCCGACGGTAACTTTGTTCATGCACGTGCCTTTCTCTCATCGCGCGTCGCGCCGCTGGAATCAGGGTTCTGGTGGAATCGGTGGGATTCGCCGCCGGCGAGCAGTACCTCCGCCGTCTCGGTTCTGAAGCGTATGGGGGGTGCCGAGCTCGGCAACAGGTGAAGTCGCAGAGCTTCGTGGTCGAGATCCACGTCGATCCGGTGCCCGCGAACGGCGAACTGGAAACGCACTCTCGCCAATCGCGGCGGAAGCCTCGGCGCGAAGGTGGTCACCTCTGCGTGGAGTTGCATGCCGGCGAAAGATCGGGCGACGAGATCTACGGTGCCGGCCATCGCGCCGAGGTGGATACCTTCGCGGGTCGTTCCTCCTTGCGTGTCGTCAAGGTCGGCGATGAGCGCTTCTCGAAACAGCGACCATGAGCGGGCTTGATCGAGGTCGGCGAGAACGGATGCGTTCACGACTTGGCTGAGGGTGGAACCGTTCGAGGTGCGCTCGAGGTAGTACGTGACGGTACGAACTGTTGCGCCCCGGGTTCATCGGAGGCTCGTTGTGACCCGTTCGCTGTCCGCGACGGGCGTGTGGTGTGAATCGTAGTAGCCCTGCTCGGACTCAACGGGGGGAATCATCCCGATCGCTGAGTGCAGCCGTCGGTTGTTGAACCAGTCGATGTATTCCGCGACGGCGAACTCCAGATCGTCGATCGATTTCCACGGCCCGCGGTGGCGCACGAGCTCTGCCTTGAACAGCGAGTTGAAGGCCTCGGCCAGGGCGTTGTCATAGGAATCTCCTCGGGACCCCACCGAGGCGACCGCGCCGGCCTCGGCGAGTCGTTCGGTGTAGCGAATCGCTCGATATTGAACGCCCCTGTCGCTGTGATGCTTCAGCCCGGTTATCTCGCGGCCATGCCGCCTCCTGTTCCACAGGCCCATCTCCAACGCGTCCAACGCCAGATCGGTGCGCAAACTGGTGGAGAGCTGCCAGCCGACCACGCGGCGAGAGAACACATCGATCACGAACGCGGCATAGACCCAGCCGGCGAAAGTGCGAATGTAGGTGATGTCGGCCACCCAGAGCTGGTCGGGGGCGGTGGCGATGAAAGCCCGCTCGACCAAGTCCATCGGCAACTCGGCAGGGTTCCCGGCAATGGTGGTGCGCGGTCCTCGGCGCCGAGACACGCCCCGCAGCCCATCGCAGCGCATCAATCGCTCCACCGTGCAGCGAGCAAACGCGTGCCCCTCCCGCCGCAACTGCGCATGCACCTTCCGAACCCCATAAACCCCGAGGTTCTCCGAGTGCACGCGACGAATCTCGGTCAACGCTTTGTCGTCTTGCACGGCTCGAGCCGATGGCTCAGCACTCTTGGACGCGTAGTACGTCGACGGGGCGATCGGCAACTCCTTGCAAATCGGCTCGACCCCGAACTCGACCTTGTGCGCATCGATGTAGTCGACCATCAGCTGTGTGGGCGGTCGAGCTCCGCCGCGAAAAAAGCCGACGCGGTGCGCAAGATCGCGTTCGCACGACGCAACTCCCGCACCTCTCTCTCCAGGTTCGCGATGTGCTCCGCATCGTCCGTGGAGCGCCCCGGCCGCAGACCACCATCGACCTCGGCACGCTGCACCCACCCTCGCAACGTGTCGCTAGGAATCCCGAGCTGCTGCCCGACACGCGTGCACGCTCCTCGACGACCTCCCTCCTCGTCACGAGCGGCCAACACAAGACGGATCGCGCGCTCTTTCAACTCGGGCGGATACTTCGATAGCTTCGGCATGCTCCTCATCCTTTCGGGATGTCAGGAGCCTCCACCAGACCCGGGGCGCAACAGTGGTTGAGCCCGTCAGAGCCAGGGCAGGTCAGTCGGCGTAGTGAGTGGAGGTTCGCAAGTTGTTCGGGTGCCCGGTAACGTAGCGCTCATGTGGCCGCGCCGAGTAGACAAAGGTGGGTTGCCAACTTCCCGGCGATCAGCGCTAGCGCGTCTCGTCATCGTGGCCGTCACCCTGCTCGTCATGTCATGCGCGATCATTGGTGGGGCAATCGCCAGTGCCCCAGCGAGCGTCGAGGGCTCCGTCTCTTCTCCTATCGACGTGCTAGATGGTCGTTCCGGACCGTCGCTTCAGTTCGAGCTCGAGAACCCCGGGTTCGCTTCCCCGCAAGCCGAATCGTGCGCAAGCGCGTGTCTCGAACCTCGAGACGCATTCGCTGCATGCCTCACGATCGCGCTGTTCGTGCTGGCGTCAATCCGACCCGCCACCCTCAATCACATTCCTAGTTCGCCTCGCGAACAACCATCTCATGCTCCACTGCCACCGACAGCTATGCCCGCCCCAAGGCCCGACCTGACGGCGATGTCTGTTTGCATTCGCTGATCGCGGCCTGAACGCAGCGAGAGCCGCCAGGGTAACAAAGCCAGTCGCGTGCGGACCGCGCCGGTGCGGCGGATGGCCCAGGGATGGTGCCTGCCGAGGCGTGCTCCACAGTACCAATTTCGGCTCGCCGCGAGCCGTCTTCATCCATCATCGACCAAAGGGAGAGCTCTGTGTTGTCGATCACCAAGCCGTTTGAGTCCGGACTGTACAGTCCGGCAGTTAATTCGATCGATCTCGGATTCGTCGAGATTCGCTTCTACGCACTATTCATCGTGACGGGTATGGCCGTCGCAGTCATTGTCATGGGCCGGCGGTTGCATCGCCGCGGGCTTCCTCGCGGTTCGGCGCTCGCGCTCGCGCTGTGGGCCATACCGATCGGCATCGTCGGTGCACGGTTTTACCACGTGGTCACACATCCTTCCGACTACTTTTTCGAGGGAGCCGACCTCTGGAAAGTATTTGCCATCTGGGAGGGTGGCATCGCAATCTTTGGCGCCGTCCTCGCAGGCGCCATCGGCCTCTGGATCGGCGCTCGTCAGGAGGGGATCCGCTTTCTTGACGCGGCGGATGCGCTCGCACCAGGTTTGCTCCTGGCGCAGGCGATCGGGCGCATAGGCAATTACGTCAATCAAGAATTGTTTGGCACGCCGACGACCCTGCCGTGGGGCATTCACATCGACCCGGGAAACCCCGCGATACCCACGGGTACCCCTGAGGGCACGCTGTTTCACCCTCTGTTCCTTTATGAACTGCTCTGGAACATCGTCGGGGTCGCGGTCATTCTCGTTGTCGAGCGTCTCTGGCGTAGGCGCCGTAACTCCGACGCACCGCGGGGTGTCGCTCTTGGCCTGTATCTCATCTGGTACGGGGTTGGTCGAGCGTGGTTCAACACTTTCCGTCTCGACCCCACGGAGTTCGACGTGCTCGGGATCAAGATCAATGTGCTCACCGCCATCGCGGCGGCAATCGTGGGCGTTGCGCTGGTCGTAATGGCTCTGGCGAGACGGCTGGAACTGCCCGCGGCATTGCTGTCGAGCACGGGCGTGAGCGAATACGAACGCATTGCGCCCACGAAAGAGGACCAGTCATGACCGTCTCAGAGCCACGCCCGGCACGAAAGCGACTTGACGACTACACCCGCCGCCGACTGTTCCTCCGTATCGGGCAGGCGATCATGGTGGCGGGCGGGATCATGGGGCTCGTGCATTGGCTTACCCACCTTGAGGCATTCGGCCCCGAGCAACCGCCGCTCCTGCTCGATCTTGCCATCGGGTACCCCATGGCCGCTCTCTTGCTCATCCTCGGAGGTGTTGTGGCGAGCCGGAAGCCGAAGGCCCCGGCGAAGTAGTACAGCGAGGGTGGGGCTTCATGGCAAGAAGTGGATAACCAGATTGAGGCTTGCATGCCCATACCCCCGGGGGGTACTCTCGGCCCATGAGGAGCTCAGTCGCCCCCACTGCCCCGCCCGTTCTGGACCCGCAGCGGTCGACCCCTATCGCCCTGCGGTGGTTAGCTGTGATCGCAGGCTCGGCCGCGATCATCGCGACGTACTGGGACGGAGCATGGCACTCTGAGATCGGACGAGATAGCACGTTCGCTCCCCCCCACGTACTGCTGTACTCAAGCATCGCCGCTGTCGCGCTAATCATCGCGGCATGGGTTGTTGTGACTCTGGTCAGAGAACGTTCAGTGCTGTCGGTCCTTCGACACCGGGCCCTGGTCTTGACGGGTGTGGCTCTTGCCATGGTGGCGCTGTCGGCCGCCCTCGATGTTTTGTGGCACGAGTACTTCGGTCGGGACTCGGTGCTCTGGTCCCCTCCTCACCTCCTCGGGATCATCGGCAGTGTGGTGGTAGTCGTCGGCGTGACCATGAGTGGCGACCGAGGCCGTCCACTGCGAAGCGCCGATGTGGCGCTCGGTGCCGTGCTCCTAGGCACGGCAATGCTGCCGGTGATGGAGTACGACTCGCGCGTTCCGCAGTTTTCTGAGGTGTTGTACCTTCCGGTTGCGCTTGCGGCAGCGCTCTTCGCCGCGTGGGTGATCATCGTTGCCTTGAGCGGGGCGCGCGTCATGACGGTGATTGTTGGTTGCGTTGTGGCGTTGCGGGCCGCCGTCTGGGGCGTTCTTACGTTGTGGGGGTGGCCGGCGGTCGACGTACCCATTGCTCTTCTTGGGCTCGCCGTTCTCGATCTCCCGCGCGCGCGGAAAGTCGACCGGTTTGCGCTTGCCGCCATCGCAATGTCGTCCATACAGCTCGTGGCCTCCGCCGTAGGGCTGAGTAGCGTGCAGGCCGAGACAGTGCTCCCTGCCGCCATCATCGTGATCGCCATCGCGGGCGGTGTGATGCTGATCTCTCGTGGCCGGCAGGTTGTCGTCGCAACGTTGGCGACGTTGGCCTTGGCTGCGACGCTCGTGAGCGTCGATCCACTACCCGCGAGCGCCCACGATCCAGGGCAAGGCACCGAGCAAGGTGAAGTCGCAATGACGGTTGAGCGAGTCGGGTCAACAGTAAGCATCACTGTAGAGGTCGTGTCATCGAGCACGCCGCTTCGCTTTGAACGCATCGTCGCAAGGCGCGCTGGTCAGATTATTCAGGCCACACTGGAGCAGGGTGATACCAGCGGCCTTGTGGTCCGAGGAACTCTGGAACTCACCGAAGGAGACTTGTGGTTCATCTACGCCGAGTTCTCATCCTCGATGGGCGCGCTGGAGTCGTGGATTATCGTTGAACCGAATGACTCTCGTACCGAGGTGCGTCCGCTCTACGAGCCACCCGTATCCCCCGTTAACGACCTCGAATTCATTGGCGCGAGCGCTGCGCTGTACGGACTAGCTGCCTCGCTCATCTGGGTTGCCATCCTCACGGTGAGGGAGCCACGTCGGATGCGGTCGACGCGCTCATCAGCGGAGTGAGTCGGCAACCGGGCAGAACTTCACGCGCGTCTCAGCGAGTTCGGAATCGGGGTCGCTGTCGGCCACGATGCCCGCGCCGGCGTAGGCCGTGACCAGGCCGTCATCATCGATGCGCGCGCAGCGCAGCGCGATCAACCACTCGCCCTCGCCGTCCTAGTCGATCCATCCCACCGGCCCGGCGTAGCGGCCGCGGTGGAATGCAACGCGGCGACGATGTCGAGCGCGCTCGACGACGGCGCCAGTTGCATCTCGACGTCGGTCGCGAGGTGCCAGAGGTTCGGCAGCTTGATGGTGAACGGGAGATCGCTCGCCGAGACGGCGCGCGCGTGCGGCCGCAGCGTGTCGAGCACGCTCTGCACGGCGAAGGCGTGCTCGTCGAGGTCTTTGCCACTCGTCGCAAATTGAGCGGAGACCGCGGAGTCTTCCGCCGTGCTCGCCCCGCGCGTCCGGTTGTCGGCGAGTACCCGCGCGCTCGCCTCACGGGCGTGCACGCTCACGAGCGTCTAGAGCCTGACCCGGTTTCCCGGGCGCTTCTCTTGTGTTGATCATGCCGCGATTTCTGCGGCGGGGTGAAGGGCTTCACACTCGGCGGGGCTGAGGTTTCCGAGGCTGCTGTGTCTGCGCCGGGGGTTGTAGAACCCCTCAATCCACTCGAACATGGCCGACGCGAGCTGTGTTCTGGAGTCCCAGCTGGTGCGGTCCAGCAGCTCGCGTTGCATCGTTGACCAGAACGACTCGATGAGGCCTGAGTCCCGTGGGGTGGTGGACTTTCCGGTCCTGAGCGTCGTGTCGTTGACGTGAGGGGCCACCGTGCGATGGTCAGTGAGAACGACCAAGTTAC
>NCEJ01000135.1 GCA_002280615.1 Micrococcales bacterium 32-70-13
CGTCGAGGTCTACTGCACCGTCGCGGTCACGCGCGCGAGGTCGTCGAAGATGCGCATGTGGGCGGGCCGGCGCATCCAGTCATCGAGGGTCAGCTCGGTCGAGTTCTCGCGGTACGACTGCTCGATCGCGCGCAGCTCGCGAATGATCGACGCCCCGCGCACCATGACCGAGACCTCGAGGTTGAGGCTGAACGAGCGCATATCCATGTTGCTCGAGCCGATGATCGCCACCTGGTCGTCGATCGTGAAGTGCTTGGCGTGCAGCACCGTCGGCGAGCGGTAGAGCCAGATACGTACTCCCGCGCGCAGCAGCTCTTCGTAGTACGAGCGCTGGGCGTGGAACACGAGCGTCTGGTCGCCGACCTCCGAGACGAACAACTGAACGTCGAGCCCGCTCTGGGCGGCCGTCGTGATCGCGTAGAGCATCGACTCGTCGGGCACGAAGTACGGCGAGCAGATCTGAATCTGCTCTTGCGCGGCGTAGACGAGCGAGTTGAACAGCCGCAAGTTGTTCTCGCCCTCGAAGGCCGGCCCGCTCGGCACGACCTGCGCATCCAGCCCCTGGCCGGGGTCGATCTCGGGCGGGATGACCGTCTCGCGCAGCCGCAGCTCGTCGGTCTCGCTGTACCAGTCGGTCGCGAAGAGCGCCTCGATGCCGGCCACGATCGGCCCCTCGAATCGCACCATGACCTCCTTCCACGCCAGGCGCGAGCCGTCGCGACGACGCCCGCGCTTGTAGCCGCGCTCGATGAGGTTCTGCGAGCCGGTGAAGCCGACGGCGCCGTCGACGATGAGGAACTTGCGGTGGTTGCGCAGGTCGGGCCGCTGCCACTGGCCGCGGAACGGGCGCACGGGCAGCATCGGGTGGTGCTCGGCGCCGATCGCGTCGAGGCGCCGTCGCAGCCGGCGGTACCCCGGCACGCGGAGCGAGGCGACGTGGTCGTAGAGCACCCGCACGGTCGCCCCCCGGTCGACGGCCTCGCCGAGGGCGACGAAGAACTCCTCCGTCTCCTCGTCGACCGACATGATGTAGAACTCGACGTGCACCGTGCGGCGGGCGGCGCGCACCGCCGCCGTCATCGCGGCGATCGAGCCCGAATAGTCGGTGAACAGCCGCGCCGTGTTGCCGCCGACCAGGGGCATGGCGCCGAGGTTGCGGTTGAGCTCGACGATCGGCTCGAGCCACGGCGGCCACGGGACGTCTTTGCTGACGCGGTCCATGCCCTCGGTCGTCTCGATGATGTAGCGGTTGATCTCGTCCTGCTGCTCGCGCCGCCGCTTCGGCAGCCGCCGCGAGCCGAGCATGAGGAAGAGCACGAAGCCGATGAGCGGCAGGATGTAGATGAGCAGCAGCCAGGCGAGCGCCGACTGCGGGCGCCGGTTGCGCGGCACGACGACGAGCGACACGAGCGCGATGCTCACGATGAGCACGAGCACGAGCACCGAGGCGATCAGCACGATCCAGGCGCCGGCGCCGCTGATCGTGATGTCGTCGGTCATCGCATGCTCAGCGGAAGTTCACGAACTGCAGTGCGACGTCGAGGTCTTTGCCCTTGAGCAGCGCCATCGTCGCCTGCAGGTCGTCGCGGCTCTTCGACTGCACGCGCAGCTCGTCGCCCTGGATCTGGCTCTTGACGCTCTTCGGCCCCTCGTCGCGGATGATCTTCGCGATCTTCTTCGCGTCGTCGCTCGAGATGCCGTTCTTCAGGCCCACCTCGATGCGGAACTCCTTGCCGCTCGCATAGGGCTCACCCGAGTCGAGGCTGCGGATGCCGATGCCGCGCTTGATCATCTTGGCCTCGAGCACCTCGAGCACGGCCTTGACGCGCTCCTCGGCGCTCGCCTTGAGCAGCAGCTTCTCGCCGCTCCACTCGATCGACGCCCCGACGCCCTTGAAGTCGTAGCGCTGCGCCACTTCCTTCTGCGCCTGGTTGACGGCGTTCTCCGCCTCCATCTTGTCGACCTTGCTCACGATGTCGAATGAGGAATCAGCCATGGCCCCATGCTAGCGAGGCGCGGCACAGCGGGCACCGAGCCGCTGCTGGTGGGATGGGGTCATGCGCCCCCGCACGCTCGCCCTGCTCGCCCTGGGCCTCGCCCTCGCGGGGCTCGCCGCGGCCGTGCTCATCGCGACGGTGCTGAGCCCCCGCATCGGCATCGTGGATGCCGGCGCACCCGGCGAGGCCCCTCCCGCTCCGCGGTGGGCCGCCCCCGCCGCCCTCCCGCCCGCCGCGGCGGCTCCGACCCGGGCGGGGGTCGCGGGCCTGGTCGATCCGGCCTGGGTCGCCGCCGTGGCCGCGGAGTCGGGCATCCCCGAGCGGGCGCTCGCCGCCTACGCCGGGGCCGCCATCGCGAAGAACGTCGAGCGCCCCGACTGCCTGCTCGGCTGGAACACGCTCGCCGGCATCGGCTGGGTCGAGTCGCGGCACGGCAGCTTTGGCGGAGCATCCATCGCCGACGACGGCACTGTGAGCCCGCCCATCATCGGCATCGCGCTCGACGGCGCGACGACCGCGCTCATCACCGATACCGACGCCGGCGCGATCGACGGCGACGCCGAGTTCGACCGCGCGGTCGGGCCGCTGCAGTTCATCCCGGGCAGCTGGGCGAACTGGTACGTCGACGCGAGCGGCGACGGCGTCACCGACCCGCACAACATCGACGACGCCGCGCTCGCGGCCGCCAACTACCTGTGCCGGGCGGTTCCGACGCTCGGCGACGAGGCGTCGTGGCGCGCGGGCATCGCCGCCTACAACGCCGACGGCGCCTACCTCGACGCGGTCGCCGAGGCTTCCCTGCGCTACGCGGCGGCCGCCCCCTCGACCGGCGGATGATCGTGGTCGCGACGACCCTGCCGCTCTTGTATTCTTGACGGGCGCCTCCGGTCGGTGATCACACGGGTCGGGCGCGCGCATGGCGAGTTACCCAAGCGGCCAAAGGGATCTGACTGTAAATCAGACTGCTCAGCATTCGGAATCCCTCACTCGCCACCATGACCCCCTCATCCGCCGCCTCCGCCGAGCTGCTCTCGGTCGCGCGCGCGGTCGCTCTCGAAGCGGGTGCGCTCGTGCTCGAGGCGCGTCGCGGGGCCGTCGAGGTGGCGGCCGCGAAGTCGTCGTCGGTGGACGTGGTGACGCAAGTCGATCGCGACGCCGAGTCGCTCATCCGCGGCCGCCTCGCCGAGCTGCGCCCCGGTGACGCCTTCTTCGGCGAGGAGTCGGGGGGCGGAAGCGGCACGAGCGGCCTCACCTGGGTCGTCGACCCGATCGACGGCACCGTCAACTTCCTCTACGGCATCCCGCACTACGCCGTGAGCATCGCCGTCGTCGAGGGCGAGGCCGACCCGCAGTCGTGGCGCGCCCTCGCGGGCGTCGTCGTCAACCCGCCGACGGGCGAGGTCTACAGCGCCGCGGCGGGCGGGGGTGCGCACCTCGGCGATCGTGCTCTGCGCGTGCGCGAAGCGGTCGCGCTCGATCAGGCGCTCGTCGCGACGGGCTTCGCCTACCTCGCCGCGACGCGGGCCGAGCAGGGCGCGGCCGTCGCGCGCCTGCTGCCGCTCGTCCGCGACATCCGGCGCATGGGCACGGCCTCGCTCGACCTGTGCGCGGTCGCCGCCGGGCACATCGACGCCTACTTCGAGCGCACCCTGAGCCCCTGGGATCACGCCGCGGGCGCCCTCATCGCCGCCGAGGCCGGAGCCGCCGTGACGGGTGTTCCGGGAGCGCGCGCCGACCACCGGTTCCTGCTCGCGGCGCATCCCGAGCTGGCGCGGATGCTCGCTCCCGTGCTCGCCGATGCGACTGATTTCTGAGGCTGACTGACACTGTGACGACTGAGAACCCGTGGCTGACGGGAAGTTCCGACCCGGAGCCTACCGAGGCCGAGAGAGACCCCTTCCGGTCTCTGGGCTTCGGATTCACTGAGGAATCCCCGACGATCATCGCCACTCCCACCGAGGTGGTCGCCGACCTCGAGACCGTCGCACCACTCCCGAGCGAGAGCTCGATCATGGCGACGACTTCCTTCGCGTCCACCGCGCAGCCGGGCTCCGACCTCGTCGCGCTGCCGCCCGCCGCCTCGACCGAGCTCGTCGCCACGAGCCGACGGGCACGCCGCGATGCCGAGCGCGCAACCCCTGCCCCGCGCCGCTCCCGCCGTGACGAGACGGCTGCCCGTCGCACGTCACCGCGCGGCGCGCGCCGCGCCTCGGCGCCCGCGACGACCGCGGTGGCGGCCGCCGCGGCGCCCGCTCGCCCCGCCTCGCGCGTACCGCTCGGCCGCCGCATCGCTCAGAAGACCTTCCCGCCCGTCGTCATGCTCGCCGTCGCATCGCTGCTTGTCGGCACCTCGGTGCCCGCGAACGCACTGTTCGATCCCGAGGCGCCCCCGGCATCCCTCGCCCTGTCTTCGATGCCCGCCGCGACGACGACCGAGGCCGGGGTCGAGGCCATGGCGCTCGAAGACCAGGTGCTCGAGGCCGAGGTCGCCGAAGAGCTCGCAGCGACCGCGGCGTCGCGCGACGAGTGGGGCGTGACCTCGTATGCCGAGATG
>NCEJ01000020.1 GCA_002280615.1 Micrococcales bacterium 32-70-13
GCACGGGCTCCGCAAGAACTGCGGCGGGGGCGGGGGCTTCCGCGGGGGCATCCGTGACCGCCGGTGCCGGGGCGGCGGGCGCCGATTCGGCCGAGGCCGAGGCCGCCGGTGCCGGCGCCGCAATCGGTGCGGGCGCGGGTGTCGCGCGGGCCACGGGTGCGACCGCGACCCCCTCGCCGCCGAGGGCGACGAGCACGCGCGCGGTCATGAGCTCGAGGTGCAGGCGGGGCGAGGTAGCGCCCGACATCTCGGTGAGCGCGCGGTTGACGACGTCGGCGGCGCGCGAGAGCTCGGCGGGGGCGAACATCGCGGCCTGGTCGCGCATGCTCTGCAGATCGTCGGCGGGGATGCCGTGCAGCACCGAGGCGGCGCTGTCGGCCGTCGCCTGCACGACGATGAGGTCGCGGAGGCGCTCGAGCAGGTCGTCGACGAACCGTCGCGGGTCCTGCCCCGTCTGGATGACGCGATCGACCGCGTGGAAGGCGGCCCCGGCATCCCGCGCCGCGATCGCGACGACGACCTCGTCGAGCAGGGCGCCGTGCGTGTAGCCGAGCAGCGCGACGGCCCGCTCGTAGGTGACGGTCGCGTCATCGCTGCCGGCCATGAGCTGGTCGAGCAGCGAGAGGGTGTCGCGCACCGAGCCGCCGCCGGCGCGCACGACGAGCGGCAGCACGCCCGGCTCGATCGTGACCTTCTCGCTCTCGCAGAGCTGCTGCACGTACTCGAGCAGCTGCGCGGGGGGCACGAGCCGGAAGGGGTAGTGGTGCGTGCGCGAGCGGATCGTGCCGATGACCTTCTCGGGCTCGGTCGTGGCGAAGATGAACTTCACGTGCTCGGGCGGCTCTTCGACGATCTTGAGCAGCGCGTTGAAGCCCTGCGGCGTCACCATGTGCGCCTCGTCGAGGATGAAGATCTTGTACCGGTCGCGCGCGGGGGCGAACACGGCGCGCTCGCGCAGGTCGCGGGCGTCGTCGACGCCGTTGTGGCTCGCGGCGTCGATCTCGACGACGTCGAGCGATCCGCCGCCGTCGCGACTGAGCTCGACGCAGCTCGGGCACACGCCGCACGGGGTGTCGGTCGGCCCCTCGGCGCAGTTGAGGCAGCGGGCCAGGATGCGCGCGCTCGTCGTCTTGCCGCAGCCGCGCGGGCCGCTGAAGAGATAGGCGTGGTTGACCCGGTCACCGCGCAGCGCGGCCCGCAGGGGGTCGGTCACGTGCGCCTGGCCGATGAGCTCGGCGAAGGTCTCGGGCCGGTAGCGGCGGTAGAGGGCGGTGACCACGTGCCCAGCGTAGTCGTCACCTCGGATGCCCGAGCCGGGCATCCCGTGCCGTCAGCTATTGGGGAACTTCGGGCCTGGTAAGTACTTCACGCTTGGACCTCGCGAAGGCCCGTCTGCTTTCTCGATGACTCCACGACGGGTCATGTCCTTCAAGATGTCTCGCGCTGCGAAGACTTCTACGTCAAAAAGACGCCTGATCGTTGAGTTCGTGATGTACCCGTACTCACGAAGATGGTCGATGACCTTGTCCTCGCCCCCAGGCGCGGTTCGTCGGTGGTACTCGACTGCGGATCCGAGCCCGGTAAGCGACGTATCCGTGAGCTCGAACGCAGGGCTCGCGGTGGTTGCTGACCTGCGGGTCACCGCAAGTAGACGTGCTTCGGCCATTCGGGTGAGAACCCGACGGGCATCGTCCTCTGACCGCTGGATAATCGGTGCAAGTTCGGCGGCCGTTATGCGACGGGAATTGCACAAGTAGTCAAGCGCCAGAAGCACCTCGATATCGGATGCCATTGCTTCGTCAATCCCATTACGAACGAACTTCATGAAGCTCGCGTTCCCTCCACCACCTACGACGCGCACCGAAACCGATGTTCCGGAGTCGAGGAAGGTTGGAGGCTTCTTCCCAGACCTGAGAAGGACGCGGTAGGCGCGATCAATCCCCTGCCCAGTGCGCTCTGCGACCTGGAGCAATGTGACAGTCTCCAGGAGAAGACGGTTTCGGGGAGTTGACGGATGACTCAGGATGTTGTCCGGCGTCACACCGTGGACCAGACCTCCCGGATTGGAAATGACAAGGACATCGGGAGAGTGTTCGACATCAACAGAGCCGGTCAACTCGTAGTCTCTGTGGACTAGGGCGTTGACGACCAGTTCGCGGACGGCCTCGGCGGGGTAGTCCTCTCGGCGCAATTGGACTCCACCCGCAATGTTGAGCGGACGAACATCGGCTCGACTCGAGATCGTCGACAGCAATCCGTCGATGGCCTCCAAGAGCGGTTTCCTTGTACGGATTCGGTTAGTCGCCTCGGAGCCCTGACTGGGGCGGTACTGATAAGAAATCTCGTGCTGGGGCATGTGCAGCCCGAGGTCACTCTCTTTGCCGACTAGTAGCAGGCCAGCGTTCGTGAGGCTCCCGTCGGCGGCGATCAGCCGCAAGTCAGACAAGATCGTCCTGTCATCGCGGTCCGCGAGATCTGGCTGGCCCGCTTCACGCAGAAGGGAACGAAGCCGCGCCATCTGCAGGTCATCGGGGCGGAAGTTACCAGCTGGCAGCGCTGACCAGTCGTGCTGACCCCTGGCGGCAAGAACCTGCCGCTGCTCCTCGGGTGTAAACGGTCGGCACTCGTCATTGACCCGACGAGTTGCAGTGCCGTTCTGGTTCGAGTAGAGAGTCGCACCCTTCGGAACAACGAGTTCCAGAACGTCACGACCCTGCCTACGGTGCGCCAATACCGCGACAGATAGCGAGGGCCGAGTCCGATCGAACACGCCCTTCAGAACCACAAACTGATCGACGCCAGTGACCCCGACGATGGCCGGTGCCCCCGACTTTTTGTCACTCACACCGAGAACGATCGTGCCGCCCTCTGAGTTGGCCATACAGACAACTGCATCAGCGAGAAGACTCAGGGTCTCCTTGATGCTGGGCGCCTCTTCCTTGAACTCGAGCACGGTCGACTCAAGGTCGTTAGGTCGCGCACCCTGTTCGATCCGGTCCAGGATTTCGGTGACTGTCGCCATAGTTTGATCATAGTTTGATCGACGTGCGTTCTGTGACGCGTTGTCAAACTCTGTCAAACTCCACAACGTATCCGTTTCATTTGGCAGAGCTCAGCCGACGAGGGCGGCGGCGGCCTGCGCGATCGCGAGCTCTTCGTTGGTGGGCACGACGAGCACCGCGACAGGCGCACCATCCGGCGAGATGACCCGCGCCTCGCGCGACGGCGAGCCGTTGCGGTCGGCGTCGATCGCGAGACCGAGGTGCCCGAGCCCGTCGAGCGCGCGGGCCCGCAGCGCGGGCGCGTTCTCGCCGATGCCGGCCGTGAAGACGACGGCGTCGAGGCCGCCCAGCTGGGCGAGGTACGCCCCGACGTAGTGCCGGATGCGGTGGGCCCAGACGTCGAGGGCGAGCGCGGCATCCGCATCGCCCGCGTCGGCGGCCGCCATGACGTCGCGCATGTCGGCCGAGCCCGTGAGGCCCAGCAGCCCGCTGCGGCTGTTGAGCAGCGCGTCGAGCTCGTCGATCGAGAGGCCCGTGCGCAGCAGGTGCAGCAGCGCCCCGGGGTCGAGGTCGCCCGAGCGGGTGCCCATGACGAGCCCGGCGAGCGGGGTGAGCCCCATCGAGGTGTCGATCGAGCGGCCGCCGTCGACCGCCGTGGCCGACGAGCCGTTGCCGAGGTGCAGCACGATGAGCTTCAGATCGTCGAGGTGCCGGCCGAGCAGCGCGGCCGCTCGGCCCGCGACGAACTGATGGCTCGTGCCGTGGAAGCCGTAGCGGCGCACCCCGTGCTCGGCCGCCACAGTGCGGTCGATCGCGTAGGTCGCGGCCGCCGCGGGCATCGACTGGTGGAAGGCCGTGTCGAAGACGGCGACGTGCCGAACGCCCGGCAGGGCGAGGCGCGCGGCGTCGATGCCGGCGAGGTTCGCCGGGTTGTGCAGGGGGGCAAGCGAGCTGACGGCCCGGATGCCCGCCACGACCTCGTCGTCGATGACGACGGGTGCCGTGAACACGTCGCCGCCGTGCACGACGCGATGCCCGACGGCGGCGATCGACGCCGCCTCGGGGCCGAGGCGGTCGAGAACGACGCGCATCCCCGATTCATGATCGGCTGCATCGCCGCCCGACTGGCCGAGCCGCTCGAGCAGCCCCGACAGCGCGACCTGCTCACTGACGACGTCGACAAGCTGGTACTTGATCGAGCTCGAGCCCGAGTTGACGACGAAGACGCGCACGGTCAGGCCACTCCGCCGATGGTCGAGATGGGCGTCGTCGGCGGCGGGGGGGTGCGTTGAGCCTGAATCGCCGTGATGGCGACGGTGTTGACGATGTCGCTCACGAGCGCGCCGCGGCTGAGGTCGTTGACGGGCTTGCGCAGCCCTTGCAGCACGGGCCCGATCGCGACGGCGCCCGCCGAGCGCTGCACTGCTTTATACGTGTTGTTGCCGGTGTTGAGGTCGGGGAAGACGAAGACGGTCGCGCGCCCCGCGACGGGCGAGCCCGGCATCTTCGAGGCGGCGACGCTCGGCTCGGCCGCCGCGTCGTACTGCATGGGCCCGTCGACGAGCAGCTCGGGGGCCCGCTCGCGCACGAGCTGGGTCGCCGAGCGCACCTTCTCGACGTCGTCGCCCGAGCCCGACTCCCCCGTCGAATACGAGAGCATCGCGACGCGCGGCTCGATCGCGAACTGCGCCGCGGTGGCCGCCGACGAGATCGCGATGTCGGCGAGCTGCTCGGCGGTCGGGTCGGGAATGACCGCGCAGTCGCCGTAGACGAGCACGCGGTCGGCGAGGCACATGAGGAAGACGCTCGACACGACCGAGACCCCGGGGTCGGTCTTGATGATCTCGAAGCTCGGCCGGATGGTGTGCGCGGTGGTGTGCGCGGCGCCCGAGACCATGCCGTCGGCGAGGCCGAGGTGCACCATCATCGTGCCGAAGTAGCTGACGTCGGTCACGACGTCGCGCGCGGTCTCGTAGCTGACGCCCTTGTGGGCCCGCAGGCGCGCGTACTCCTCAGCGAAGCGGTGCCGCAGGGCCTCGTCGTGCGTCGAGAGGATGCTCGCCTGCGCCAGGTCGAGCCCCAGCTCGGCGGCCCGGGCCCGCACGGCCTGCTCGTCACCGAGGATGGTCAGCTGGCACACGCCGCGCTGCAGCAGCGTGCCGGCCGCGCGCAGCACCCGGTCGTCATCGCCCTCGGGCAGCACGATGTGCTTGCGGTCGCCCCGCGCGCGCTCGAGCAGATCGAACTCGAACATGAGCGGTGTCACGACGTCGGAGCGCGTCACGTCGAGCCGGTTCATGAGCGCCTCGGCGTCGATGTGGCGCTCCCACAGCGCGAGCGCCGTGTCGTACTTGCGCTGGCTGTCGGCCGCGAGCCGGCCGCGTGCGCCCATGATCGCGAGCACGGTGTCGTAGGTGCCCGACTCGGCGCGAATGATGGGCAGGCTCGGGTCGAGGCCCTCGACGAGGCTCTGCACGGCATCCGGTGTCTCGAAGCCGCCATAGAGAACGATGGCCGCGAGGCTCGGGAAGGTCTCGCTCGCATGCGCCATGAGTACGGCGAGCAGCACCTCGCTGCGGTCGCCGGGAATGAGCACGACAGCGCCGTCGGTGAGACGCGGCAGCACGTTCTCCATCGACATGCCGGCCACGACGGCGCCGAGCACCTCGCGCTGCAGCAGCGCCTCATCGCCGCGCTCGAAGCTACCGCCGCAGGCCTCCATGACGGCGGCAACGGTGGGCGCGATGAGGTACGGGTCCTCCGGGATGGCCGCCACGAGCGCCTCGGGCGCCACCGTCTGCACGGCCGCGACCACGGCGTCGAGCGCCTCGACGTCGGCGCGGTTGGCGATGATGCCCAGCAGCTGCGCGTGCTCGTGGTCGAGCTCGGCGACGGCGACCTCGGCGACGCGGCGCATGTCGTCGGCGGAGCGCGCCCCCGACTCGGCGAGCCCTCGCCCGCCGGATGCCCCGCTCTCGCGCCCGCCGATGACGAGCAGCACGGGCGCGCCCAGGTTGGCCGCGATGCGCGCGTTGAACGAGAGCTCGGTGGGGCTCGACACGGCCACCGTCGACTTGCCCGAGTTGCCCTCGGCTGACGTGATGTAGATGCTGCGCGACATTGCGCCCAGCCTAGGGCGGAGGCATGAAAAAGGACCCCTCGCGCACCCGCCAGAGCCCGGTTACCCTTGCTGCATTTCTGCCCTGGGGGAGTTGGCCTGGATGGCGCCACGCGAGGAGCCGCCACCAGTTTACCGGTAGGATTCAGTCTCGTCGCTCCCGCCCTCGTGGCGGGTGCCGCCCAGGAGAATTCGCCTAGTGGCCTATGGCGCACGCTTGGAAAGCGTGTTGGGTGCAAGCCCTCGGGGGTTCGAATCCCCCATTCTCCGCTCCTGCGACCGATCGTGCCCGTCTACTCGTTCAGAGCGTCCCGGAGCGCGCGCATCAGGGTCTCGGTGGTGAAGGGCTTCGGTATGAAGTGCCGTACCCCCACGCCTCGCGCCCGCTCGACAGCGGCAGCGGCGTTCAAGCCGCTCGAGGCGACGACCGCCACCGCCGGATGGTGCTCGCGCAGGTACGACGCGACTGCGGCACCGTCCATCACCGGCATCATCATGTCGGTCAGGACAAGCGCCACGTCGTCGCCGTGGGCCGCCATCACCGAGATCGCATCGCGACCGTTCTGCGCCTGGACAGTCCGGTAGCCATGCCGTTCGAGGGTCTGACTGACGATCGAGCGGATGTTCTCTTCGTCGTCGATGACGAGGACGAGCCGTCCTCGGCCCTCGAGCGGGGCGTCCTCCGCCGTTCCCGCGGACTTGTCGTCGAGGGACGAGGAATCTGCCGCGGGAATGAGCAGCGTGAATACGGAACCGGAACCGAGCTCGCTCGCGACCGTGAGGTCACCACCATGGCTGCGGGCGATGGCGAGACTGCTCGACAGCCCGAGTCCGGTGCCTTCGCCCACGCCCTTGGTGGTGAAGAACGGATCGAAGATGCGACCGACGATTTCATCGCTCATTCCCCCACCCGAGTCAGCGACAGCGATGGCGACATGGCGCCCGGTCGAGAGCGACGGGCGCGAGGTCGACGTGGCGTGCACTGTCTGCTCGCGCAGAGAGATCGTGAGTGTTCCGCCATCGGGCATCGCATCTCGCGCATTCGTGACGAGGTTCACGATCACCTGCAGGATCTGAGTCGCGTCCCCGATCATCGGTGGCACCTCGTCGTCGACGATGACGACCTCAATCGACTTCGGGAGCACAGCCAGGGTGAGCTTGCGGAGCTCATCGATGAGCGCCCGAGCCTGCACCAGATCACGAGCCCCCTCAACCCCCCGGGCGAATGACAGCACTTGGCTGATCATGTCGGCCCCGCGGATGATCGCCGACTGCATCCCCTCGAGCAGTTCCGCTTGCTCGGGGGACGGCGTCATGGTCTTGAGCAGTTGCACAGACATGAGCACCGGGGTGAGCACGTTGTTCAGATCATGCGCGATGCCGCCGGCGAGCGTGCCGAGGCTTTCGAGCCGACGCGCGCGGCTCTCGACCTCCCGCTGTTCGTGCACGCTCGTGATATCAGAGTTGACGGCGAAGTAACTCGACGGTCGGCCTTGCTCGTCCAGGACGGCCTGCCACCGGCATGCCACGACGATTCGGCGTCCGTCCTTCGCCCGCTGGTGGAGCTCTCCCGACCACCTCCCGGTCGAGGCGAGTTCTGCCGCTGCCTTCTCGAAGTGCGTCGCCTCGTCGTAGATGAGCGTGCGGATGTCGCGGCCGACAGCCTCCTCCCTGGTCCAGCCGTAAATCTGCTCTGCTCCCCGGTTCCAATAGGTCACGTGGTAGTCCAGATCTTCGGTGATGAAGGCCTCATTCGAGATGTCGAGCAACGCGGTCATTCGCAAGGCGCGGTCGACCGCATCGTCGAGTTCACGCTGCTGGCGCTCGATGTCCGAGACATCGCGCAAGTGCACCGCGATACCGTCGGCAGTCGGGTAGATGCGTGTCTCCAGCCAGAGTTCGAGTGCCGAATGGTAGGCGCGTACGTACGTGACCGTCCGTTCTTTCATCGCGCGGCGCATAGGCTCGCCGAAGTCGTTCGTGGCCGCGTCGGGAAAGAGTTCCCATAGTGTCCTGCCCACGATCTGCTCGCTCGTGAGCCTCATGTACTGCTCTGCCGCACGGTTGAGATAGGTGTAGCGCCACTCTCGATCGATCAACACCAGCCCGTCGGCGAGCTGGTCGAGGGTGGCTTCGAGGTGGAGACCGGCATCCGCTGCGCCAGTGGAGGGGGTGTCCGGCACAGATGGCTCCACAAGAGAACCCTTCTCGTTCGCACGGTTCTCAGTCGGGTAACCGGCGTACGAAAATGCTGGCACAACTTCGCGCTCGGCGCACGACTTTTCCTGCCCCGCCGAGCACGTCGCCGACACCGGGTGCGGGCTTCGCCGTGCGACGGTTCGTCGTGCGCGTCGTCGTGCGCTCCTTCTTCTGGAGGTCGCGCAGCGCCTTCTCGTACTCCTCGCGCGCGGCGTCCTTCTGTTCCGCGGCCTGCTCGGCGGCCTCGCGCGCCGCCACGGCCTCGGCGGCGGCGTTCATGCGGCCGGTGAGCAGCTCGTAGGCCGACTCGCGGTCGACGGCCTGCCCGTACTGCGCCATGAGCGGCGAGGCCGCGATGGCCGCCGCGACCACGTCGGCGGGCGCGGGATCCATCGATCCCTGCGGGGCCCGCAGGCGCGTCCAGGCGACGGGCGAGGGGGCGCCCTTCTCGTTCATGACCGTCACGATCGCCTCGCCGATGCCGAGCGTCGTGAGCACCTCGTCGAGCTCGTACCCGCTGTTGGGGTAGGTCGAGACGGCGGCCTTGAGTGCCTTCGCGTCGTCGGGCGTGAAGGCGCGCAACTGGTGCTGCACGCGCGAGCCCAGCTGGGCGAGCACGTCGCCCGGCACGTCTTTCGGCGACTGCGTGACGAAGAAGATGCCGACACCCTTCGAGCGGATGAGGCGCACGGTCTGCGTGATCGCGGCGAGGAAGTCTTTCGACGCGTCCTTGAACAGCAGGTGCGCCTCGTCGAAGAAGAACACGAGCTTCGGCTTGTCGAGGTCGCCGACCTCGGGCAGGTCGTTGAACAGGTCGGCGAGCAGCCACATGAGGAAGGTCGAGAACAGCGCCGGCTTGTCGGCGACCCCCGGCACCTCGAGCAGGCTCACGATGCCGCGGCCGTCGGCCGTCGTGCGCAGGAAGTGCGCGGTGTCGAACTCGGGCTCGCCGAAGAAGACGTCGGCGCCCTCGGCGGCGAAGGTGATGAGCTCGCGCAGGATGACGCCCGCGGTCGCCTTGCTGAGCCCGCCGAGCTCGGCGAGCTCGGGCTTGCCCTCGTCGCTCGTGAGGAACTGGATGACGGCCCGCAGGTCGTCGAGCCCGACGAGCGGCAGGCCGTTCTGGTCGGCGTAGAGGAAGACGAGGCCGAGGCTCGACTCCTGCGTCGCATTGAGGCCGAGCACCTTGCTGAGCATGAGCGGCCCGAAGCTCGAGACGGTCGCCCGCACGGGCACGCCGTGGCCGATGCCGCCGAGGCAGTAGAACTCGGTCGGGTGCGCCGTGCCCTGCCACTGCTGGCCGATGCCCGCGGTGCGCGCGAGCAGCTTCTCGCTGCTCTGCCCGGCCACGGCGATGCCGCTGAGGTCGCCCTTGATGTCGGCGGCGAAGACGGGCACGCCCGCGGCGCTCAGCTGCTCGGCGAGCACCTGCAGGGTCTTGGTCTTGCCCGTGCCGGTCGCCCCGGCGACGAGGCCGTGGCGGTTGGTCATGGCGATCGGGATGCGCACGGGCACATCGGGCATCGCCTCGCCGTTGACGAGGGCCCCCATCTCGAGCGCCGCCCCCTCGACCTGGTAGCCGGCGCGGATCGTCGCGACGCGCTCCGCATCGAGCGGGCCCTCGGGATGCTCCGCGCCCGCCGCGGGCGCGGCCGACTCGGCGGCCTGTGCCGCGGTGGCCTGCGCCGCTGCCGCCTCGGCGGCGGCGAGCGCCGCCTTCGCGTCGTCGAGGGCCTTCTGGGCGGCCTCGACCGCGTCCGCAGCATCCGTCATGGCGTCAGCCTAAGCGACGGGCGTGCGCTCCTCCATGCCCCAGGCCTGGCCGTAGCCGCCCTCGTTCTCGGGCCGGGCCATGAGGTCGAGGAAGGGCTGGGCGTCGAAGGCCTCGGGGCCGAGCACGCCCGTGCCGCTCCACGCGCCCGAAGCGAGCAGCTCGAGGGCGATGACGGGGTTGAGCGCGGTCTGCCACACGACGCACTGGCTCTCGTACTCGGCCATCGTCCACTCGTTGTCGCTCACGTGGTACAGGTACACCGCGCGGGGCGAGCCGTCGACGCCCGTGCCGGTGACCCAGAGGCCCGCGCAGGTCTTGCCGGTCATCCGGGGGCCCAGCGTGGCGGGGTCGGGAAGCCCAGCGGCGACGACGTCGCGGGGGCTGACCATGACCGGACCGTCGGCCGAGCGCACGCGGATCGGCTCGGTCTTGTCGAGGCCGAGCTGGTTGAGCGTCTTGAGGATTCCGATGAACTCGTCGCCGAGACCGTACTTGAAGGTCACGCGCTTGGCATCGAGCCAGCGCGGCATCATGAGCACCTCCTCGTGCTCGACGTTGACGCACTCGACCGGCCCGATGCCCTCGGGGAAGTCGAAGACCTCGGGCTCGCTGAACGGCGGGGTCGTGAACCAGCCGCGCTCCTTCTCCCAGATGACGGGAGGGTTCAGGCACTCCTCGATCGTGGTCCAGATCGAGAAGCTCGGCGCGAAGATCTCGTTGCCCTCGTCGTCGCGCACGACGAGGTTGGCGCCGTCTCGCGTGCCGAGCTCGTCGACCTCGCGGAAGAGGTGGTCGACCGCGTAGCGCGCGAAGACGTTGCTGAGCCCGGGCTCGACGCCCATGCCGACGAGGGCGAGGCGCCCCGCGGCCTCCCACTCGGGCGAGGCGGCGAACTGCTCGTCGCCGAGCTTGACGCCCGTGAGCGCGTGCGGCTGCTCGGGGTGCGGGTGCGAGAGGCTCATGGCCATGTCGAGGTAGTCGGCGCCCGCAGCGAGGGCCCCCGCGAAGATCGTGGGCACGAACTTCGGCTCGACGGCGTTCATGACGTGCGTCGCGCCATGCTCGCGCGCGACCGCGGTGACGCTCTCGGCCTGCGAGGCGTCGATCTGCGCGGCGACGAAGCGCTCGCCCTGCGGGCCGTGCTTCGCCTCGATCCACGCGATCGTGCGCTCGGCACGGCTCTTGTCGTAGTCGCTCACGATGATCGTGTCGAAGAACGAGCGGCGGGCGGCGATCTTGGCGATGGCGTCTCCGACGCCTCCGGCGCCGACCAGGAGGATCCTCATATCCCCATGTTATACACATGGACAACAATCGCGCCAGACTCCGATGCCGACCGGATGCCCGGCTCGCCACCGGGCCGCGTCAGCGCGCGAGCGGCGGAACCGTGCGGGGCCGCACGATGAACCACAGGCTCGCGATCGACACGACCGAGGTCGCCGCCATCACGACACCCATGGGCACGGCGCTCGAGATGCCGAAGAGGCCGACGATCGGCGAGAGCAGGCCGGCGAGGCCGAAGTTCATGGCGCCGAGCAGCGAGGCCGCGGTGCCCGCCTCCTTGCCGTGGTTCGCGAGCGCGAGCGCCTGCACCATCGGGAACCCGAAGCCGCAGGCCGTGATGAAGAACCACAGCGGCACGACCGTGCCCCAGAACCCGGCCCCCGCGAGGTCGAGCACGATGATCGCGATGGCGCTGCCGAGCAGCACGAGCGTCGAGACGCTCAGGATCCACTGCGGGGCGATGCGCTTCGCGAGCCGCGAGCTAATCTGCACGCCGGCGACGACACCGATCGAGTTCGTCGCGAAGAGCAGTCCGTAGCCCTGCGGGTCGAGCCCGTAGACGTCTTGGAAGAGGAACGGCGAGGCCGAGAGGTAGGCGAAGAGCCCCGAGAACGACATGCCGCCGATGATCGCGACGCCGATGAACACCCGGTCGGCGAAGAGCACGCGGTAGCGGTCGCCGATCGTCGCGTGCCCGGGGTCGACGCGGCGCGCGGGCGGCAGGGTCTCGACGATGAGCAGGCTCGCCGCGATGACGATGATGACGCCATAGGCCGCGAGCACCACGAAGAGGCCGCGCCACGGCATGACGAGCAGCAGCTGCGAGCCGATGACGGGCGCGAGGATCGGCGCCAGGCCGTTGACGAGCGAGAGCCGCGAGAGCATGCGCACGAGCGGGTAGCCGCCGAAGAGGTCGCGCACGGTCGCCATCGCCACGACGCCGCCGGCCGCGGCGCCGAAGCCCTGCAGCACCCGGAAGGCCATGAGCCAGGCGATATCGGGCGCGAGCGCCACACCGAGGCTCGCGAGCACGTGCACGCTCGTCGCGAGGATGAGCGGCAGGCGACGACCCACCGTGTCGCTCCACGGCCCCACGAGCAGCTGGCCGAAGGCGAAGCCGATCGTCGTGGCCGTGAGGGTGAGCTGGATGGCCGCGGTCGAGACCCCGAGGTCGGCCTCGACCTGCGGGAAGGCCGGCAGGTAGAGGTCGATCGTGAACGGACCGAGCGCCGTGAGGGCGCCGAGCACGATGACGTAGACGGCGCGCTGGCGGCGGGTGAGCGAGTCTCCGGGATGCACGACCGTCGACACGCAGCAGCCTCCCGGGGCTCGAACAGGGGTGAGGGGGCCGATCGGCCCGCATCAGTCTAGGACGCGCGGGCGCGCAGGTCGAATCGATTCGAGCATCGCGCGGGCATCCGGAGACAGCGACGCGCCCCGCGGCACGGGGCCGCGGGGCGCGTCAGCGAGGCGAAGCGGGTCAGCGTCCGCTGCCGCCACCCGCACGGCGCTTGTTGTAGACGTCGAAGGCCACCGCGAGCAGCAGCACGAGGCCCTTGACGGCCTGCTGCCACTCGATACCGATGCCCATGATCGACATGCCGTTGTTGAGCACACCGATGATGAGGCCGCCGATGATGGCGCCCGAGATCGTGCCGATGCCGCCCTGCACCGCCGCGCCGCCGATGAAGGCGGCCGAGATGGCCTCGAGCTCGAAGCCATCACCGGCCTTCGGGCCGGCGAGGTTGAGGCGCGCGGTGAAGACGAGGCCCGCAAGCGCGGCGAGGATGCCCATGTTGACGAACAGCCAGAAGTCGACCGAGCGCGTCTTGACGCCCGAGAGCTCGGCCGCGTGGCGGTTGCCGCCGATCGCGTAGATGTGGCGGCCGAACACCGTGCGGTTGGCGACGATGCCGTAGATCATCACGAGCACCGCGAGCACGATCAGGGTCACGGGGATGCCCTTGAACGAGGCGAGCGCGTAGGTGAAGGCGCCGACACCGACGGTGACGAAGGCCATCTTCGCGACGAACCACACGGTCGGGTCGACCGCCTGACCGTACTTCTTGCGCCCGTTGCGGGTGCGCACCTGCTGCACGATGAGGGCGATGATCGCGAGGCCGCCCACGGCGAGGGTGAAGAAGTCGATCGCCGCATCGGGCCCCGCGAACGAGATGAAGCCGTTGCCGAGCGCTCGGTACTCCTCCGGGAACGAGCCGATGTTCGAGTTGCCGAGCGTGATCAGCGCGAGGCCGCGGAAGATGAGCATGCCCGCCAAGGTCACGATGAACGCGGGTATGCCCACGTAGGCGATCCAGAAGCCCTGCCAGGCTCCCACCACCGCCCCGATGACGAGGGCGCCGATGATGGCGAGCCACCACGGGAAGCCCGCATCCCTGATCAGCACGCCCGAGAAGGCGCCGATGAAGGCCGCGATCGAGCCGACCGAGAGGTCGATGTGGCCGGCAACGATCACGAGCACCATGCCGATCGCGAGGATCAGGATGTACCCGTTCTGCACGATCAGGTTCGAGATGTTCTGCGGCCGCAGCAGGATGCCGTTGGTCGTGATCGAGAACAGCACGACCACCGCGATGAGCGCGAGGAAGATGCCGTTCTTGCCGAGGTCGCCCACGATGTGCGAGAGCGTCGAGGGGAGCTTGATGCCCGACGACGGTGCCGGGGCCTTGGTTGCGGTGTCAGACATTAGCGCTGCTTCTCCAGGGTCATGAGCTTGAGGAGGGCTTCGGGGGTGGCGTCGGCCACGGGCATCTGGCCCGTGATCCGGCCCTCGGAGAGGGCGTAGATGCGATCGCAGATGCCCAGCAGTTCGGGCAGCTCGGAGGAGATGACGATGATCGCCTTCCCCTCGCTCGCGAGACGGTTGATGATCGTGTAGATCTCGTACTTCGCACCGACATCGATACCGCGGGTGGGCTCATCGAGGATGAGCACCTCCGGGTCGCTGTAGATCCACTTTGAGAGCACGACCTTCTGCTGGTTGCCGCCCGACAGCTGCCCGGTGCGCTGCAGCACCGTCGGGCTCTTGATGTTCATGCTCTGGCGGTACTCGTTCGCGACCTTGTACTCCTCGTTGTCGTTCACGAGGCCGAAGCTCACGAGCTTGCGCAGCGATGCCATCGAGATGTTGCGCTTGATGTCTTCGATGAGGTTCAGGCCGTACATCTTGCGGTCTTCCGTCGCGTAGGCGATGCCGTTCTGGATCGCCTCGTCGACCGTGCGCGTCTTGATCTCCTTGCCGCGCTTGAAGACCTTGCCCGAGATGCGGCTGCCGTAGCTGTGGCCGAAGAGGCTCATGGCGAACTCGGTGCGCCCTGCGCCCATGAGGCCCGCGATGCCGACGATCTCGCCGGCGTGCACCGTGAGATCGACGTTGTCGACCATGACGCGCGATGAGTCCTGCGGGTGGTGCGCGGTCCACTTCTCGACCCGCAGCACCTCCTCGCCGATGTGCGGCGTGTGGTCGGGGTAGCGGTGCTCGAGATCGCGGCCGACCATGCCCTTGATGATGCGGTCTTCCGACACGTCCTTGTGCTGGATGGTCTCGATCGTCTTGCCGTCGCGGATGACCGTGACGGAGTCGGCGATCTTCTTGATCTCGTTGAGCTTGTGGCTGATGATGATCGACGTGATGCCCTGCCCCTTGAGGTGCAGGATCAGGTCGAGCAGGTGGTCGCTGTCGCTGTCGTTGAGCGCGGCCGTGGGCTCGTCGAGGATGAGGAGCTTGACCTCTTTCGAGAGCGCCTTGGCGATCTCGACGAGCTGCTGCTTGCCGACGCCGATGTCGAGGATGCGCGTGACCGGGTCTTCATCGAGGCCGACGCGAGCGAGCAGCTTTTTGGCCTCCTGGTTCGTGCGGTTCCAGTCGATGAGCCCGAGCGGGCCCTTCACCTCGTTGTTGAGGAAGATGTTCTCGGCGATCGAGAGGTAGGGGCTCAGCGCGAGCTCCTGGTGGATGATGACGATGCCCTTGGCTTCGCTGTCGCGGATGTCGCGGAACTCGACCGTCTCGTTCTCGAAGACGATGTCGCCCTCGTAGGTGCCGTGCGGGTAGACCCCCGAGAGCACCTTCATGAGGGTCGACTTGCCGGCGCCGTTCTCGCCGCAGATGGCGTGCACTTCACCGCGCGCCACCTCGAGGGTGACGTCGGAGAGCGCCTTGACACCCGGGAAGGTCTTCGTGATCGACCGCATCTCGAGGATGTTCTGGGTCACGTGCTGCCTCTTCCTTACGTCGTTGGGGGAAAGAGCCGGTGGTGGGGAGCCTAGTGCGACTCCCCACCACCGGCCAGATTCAACTGCTGGTGCTGGATGAACCGGTCTCGTTAGAGGCCGAGCTCCTCAGCGGTCCAGTAGCCGGTGTCGACGAGCGCCGACTCCACGTTCTCCGCCACGACCGGCACCGGGCCGAGGAGGAACGACGGGACGACGAGAACGCCGTTGTCGTACGTGGTGGTGTCGTTGATCTCGGGCTCGCCACCCTCGAGAAGGGCGACGGCCATGCCGGCCGCGACCTTCGCGAGCTCGCGCGTGTCCTTGAAGATCGTCGCGAACTGCTCACCCGAGAGGATCGCCTTGACCGAGTCGATCTCGGCGTCCTGGCCCGAGATGATCGGGAAGTCGACATCCACGGCGTAGCCGGCGTCGGTCAGGGCCGAGATGATGCCACGGCTCAGGCCGTCGTACGGCGACAGAACGGCGTTGACCTTCGTGCCGTCGGAGTAGTTCGCCGTGAGGAGGTCCTCCATGCGGCTCTGGGCGACTTCGCCGTCCCAGCGCAGCGTGGCGGCCTGCTCGATGTCGGTCTGACCCGACTTGACGACGAGCGTTCCGTCATCGATCAGCGGCTGGAGGACATCCATGGCGCCGTTGAAGAAGAAGAACGCGTTGTTGTCGTCGAGCGAGCCGGCGAACAGCTCGATGTTGAACGGGCCCTCGGGCGCGCCGTCGACGGGGTTGCCCTCGAGGTCGGTCAGGCCGAGACCGGTCAGCAGGGTCCAGGCCTGCTGCTGGCCGACGAGGAAGTTGTCGAACGTCGCGTAGTAGTTGACGTTCTCCGAGTCGCGGATCAGGCGGTCGTAGGCGATGACCGGGATGTCGCTGTCGGCAGCGGTCTGCAGCACCTCGGTGAGGGTGGTGCCGTCGATCGCCGCGATGATCAGGGCCTCAGCACCCTTGGTGATCATGTTCTCGACCTGCGAGACCTGCGTGGGGATGTCGTCCTCGGCGAACTGGAGATCGACCGTGTAGCCGGCCGCCTCGAGCTCGGCCACGAGGGCGTCGCCGTCAGCGATCCAGCGCTCCGACGAGCGGGTGGGCATGGCGACGCCGATGAGGCCTCCGCCTTCGCCTTCGCCCTCGGCAGCCGGGGCCGAGCAGGCGGCGAGACCGAAGGTCATCGCGCCGATGGCCACGGCGGAGAGAAGAACGTTCTTCTTCACTGTGTGTCCTTTCATAGGGGATGTGGTGGTGCTGCGGCTCTCGCCTCGACTGCGAGTCGAGAACCGTTCCCGGGGCGGGCCCCGGGACGTCTAGGTGGTGGGCGTCGGGCTCACAGGCCTTGCGCCAGTCGGTAGTAGGCGGCGTTCGTGCGCACGTCGCGCGCGAACCCCTCGAGCGTGGTGCTCTCGTCGATGACGAGCAGCTCGACGGCGGCCATCTGCGCGAAGTCTCGGAAGACGTCGACGCCCACTTGCGTGGTCATGACCGTGTGATGGGCGGCCCCCGCCGTCAGCCAGGCTGCGGCGGAAGTGCTGAAGTCGGGCGCGGGCTTCCACACCGCGTGACCGACGGGCAGGTGGGGCATCGGCGCCGGGAGCGCGACGTTCTCGACGACGTTCGCGACGAGGCGGAACCGGTCGCGCATGTCGCTGAGCGCGACGACGACCGCCGGGCCCGCGTCGGCCGTGAACACCAGGCGAACGGGGTCGTCCTTGCCGCCGATGCCGAGCGGGTGCACCTCGAGGCGGGGCGTCGAGGTCGTGAGCGAGGGGCTCACCTCGAGCATGTGGGCGCCGAGAATGAGCTCGTTGCCGGGCTCGAGGTGGTACGTGTAGTCCTCCATGAGGGATGCGCCACCGGGCAGCCCGGCTCCCATCACGGCGGCCGCGCGCACGAGCACCGCGGTCTTCCAGTCGCCCTCGGCGCCGAAGCCGTAGCCGTCGGCCATGAGGCGCTGCACGGCGAGGCCGGGCAGCTGTTGCAGGTCGGCGAGGTCCTCGAAGGAGGTGGTGAAGGCGGAGAACCCGCCGGCTTCGAGGAACCCGCGCAGACCCAGCTCGATCGCGGCGCCGTAGCGCAGCGACTCGTGGCGCTCGGCACCGGGGTGCAGCTCGGCGGCGACGTCGTAGAGGTCGAGGTACTCGGCCACGAGCGCGTCGATCTCGGCATCGCCCACGGCGTGCACGGCGTCGGCGAGCTCGGTGACGCCCCACGTGTTGACCTGCACCCCGAAGCGCAGCTCGGCCTCGGTCTTGTCGCCCTCGGTGACGGCGACGTAGCGCATGTTGTCGCCGAAGCGGGCGAGCTTCAGATCGTGCGTGGCGTGCCAGCCGGCGGCCGCACGGGCCCAGACGGCGACGCGGTCGGTGACGGCGGGGTTCGACACGTGGCCGACGACCGTCGTGCGGGCGACGCCCAGGCGCGACACGATGTAGCCGAACTCGCGGTCGCCGTGCGCGGCCTGGTTGAGGTTCATGAAGTCGAAGTCGATGCTCGCGAACGGCAGCTCGACGTTTGCCTGCGTGTGCAGGTGCAGCAGGGGCTTCTGCAGCGCGTCGAGGCCGGCGATCCACATCTTGGCCGGGCTGAAGGTGTGCATCCACGCGATGACGCCGATGACGTTCGGGGCCGCGTTGGCCTCCTGCATGACCCGCTTGATGGAGGCGCTGTCGACCAGGGTCGGCTTCCAGACGATCGAGACGGGGATGCTCGACGCGGCCTGCAGGCCCGCGACGACCTGCTGCGACTGCTCGGCGACCTGGCGCAGCGTCTCGTCGCCGTAGAGGTTCTGGCTCCCGGTGAGGAACCAGACCTCGTAGGTCGAGAGGTCGGGCACGATGCTGCGGGTCACGAGAGAGCTCCTTGCGTGGTGGCGGTCGGCAGCGCGTCGATCGCGCGGCGCTGGATCTCGAGGCCGGATTCGTAGCGGGCGAGATAGGTCGCGAAGCCGGCGGTGTCGGTCGGGTCGGGGGCGACGACGCTCGAGGAGTCGTCGACGAACACGTGCTCGGCGAGGAACGCAGCGAGGTCTCCCCCGCCGGCCGCGGTGAACGCGGCGAGCACGGCGATGCCCCACGCGCCGCCCTCCGAGGCGCTCTCGTCGACGCCGACGGGAGCATCGAGCGCGGCGGCGAGCAGCCGCTGGGCCACTCCCGCGGTGCGGAAGAGTCCGCCGTGCGCCTGCATGCGCTCGATCGTGACGCCCTCGTCGTGCAGCACGCGCATGCCGAGAGCGAGCGCGGCGAAGACGCCGTAGACGTGGGCGCGCATCGTGTTGGCGAGGGTCAGACTGCTGTCGGGCGTGCGCACGACGAGCGGGCGGCCCTCCACGAGGTGCGCGATGGGCTCGCCGGCCACCTGGTTGTAGGCGAGCACGCCGCCCGCGTCGGCGTCGCCGTCGAGTGCCTCGGCGAGCAGCAGGCCGTACGCCTCGTCGGCCGAGACGGGCGCGCCGGCGAGCTCGGCGAACCGGCGGAAGACGCCGACCCACGCGGCGAGCTCGCTCGTTCCGTTGTTGCAGTGGACCATCGCTACGGCGTTGCCCGAGGGCGTCGCGACGATGTCGAGCTCGGGGTGGCGGTGCTCGAGCGGGCGGTCGAGCACGACCATGGCGAAGATGCTCGTGCCCGCACTGACGTTGCCCGTGCCGGGGGCGACCGCGTTGGTCGCGACCATGCCCGTGCCCGCGTCACCCTCGGGAGGGCAGAACACGGCGCCGGGCTGCAGGGTTCCGCTCGCATCGAGCAGCGCAGCGCCGGCCGAGGTGAGCGAGCCCGCCGCGCGCCCAGCGGGCAGGATGCCGGGCAGCAGGCGCCGCACGGGCAGGGCGAGCGCCGTGCCGGCGACGGCCGCGTCGTACTGAGCGAGCATCGCGGGCTCGTAGTCGCTGCCGGCCGCGTCGATCGGGAACATGCCCGAGGCGTCGCCGACGCCGAGCACGCGCTCGCCCGTCAGCCGCTCGTGCACGTAGCCCGCGAGCGTCGTGATCGAGCGGATGCGCGCCACGTGCGCTTCGCCGTCGAGCACCGCCTGGTGCAGGTGGGCGATCGACCAGCGCAGCGGGATGTTCGTGCCGAACAGCGCGGAGAGCTCGTCGGCCGCGCGCTGCGTGCTCGTGTTGCGCCACGTGCGGAAGGGCACGAGCAGCTCGTCGGCCTCGTCGAAGGCGAGGTAGCCGTGCATCATCGCGGAGACGCCGATGCCGGCGAACGTCGTGGGCGCGACGCCGTGACGCTCGCGACTGTCGGCGACGAGCGCGGCATAGGCGCTCTGCAGGCCGTGCCAGACGGCGTCGAGCGAGTACGTCCACACGCCGTCGACGAGCTCGTTCTGCCACTCGTGCGCGCCGGTGGCGAGCACCTCGCCCGGCGTCGCGCCGATGAGGCAGGCCTTGATGCGGGTCGAGCCCAGCTCGATGCCGAGCACGGCGCGCCCCTCGGCGATCGTGGCCGCGGCGGTCATCGGCGCTCCTCGGCGGGCTGCCCGTAGACGTTCTGGTAGCGGTCGAAGAGGGCGTCGATCGCGGCCGGCTCGATCGGCACGAGCGCGCCGCCCTGCCGCGCGATGTGCACCGTGCGGGCGACGTCTTCGACCATGACCGCGGCCTTGACGGCATCGCGCGCGTCTCGGCCGATCGTGAACGGCCCGTGGTTGCGCATGAGCACGGCGCGCGAGCGGTGCCCCGTGAGAGTCTCGACGATGCCGCGGCCGATCGAGTCGTCGCCGATGATCGCGAACGGCCCGACGGGAATCTCGCCGCCGAACTCGTCGGCCATCGCCGTGATGACGCACGGGATCGCCTCGGCGCGCGCGGCCCATGCCGTGGCGTAGGTCGAGTGGGTGTGCACGACGCCGCCGACCTCGGGCATGTGGCGATAGACATAGGCGTGCGCTGCCGTATCGCTCGACGGGCTGCGGTCGCTGCCGGGGGTGTCGGGTACGACCTCGCCGTCGAGCGTGCAGAGAATCATGCTCGACGCGTCGAGGTCGTCGTAGCCGACGCCGCTGGGCTTGATGACGAAGAGGTCGGCACCCGGAACCCGGCCCGAGACGTTGCCCCCGGTCCAGACCACGAGCCCGTACCGCACGAGCTCGGCGTGCAGTGCGGCGACCTCGTCACGAACGCGGGCGACGGCGACCTGCACCTCAGGGCTCAACGCGTTCACGGGACTCCATCGTCGCGAGGCGACGGGTACCCGGCGCCGGGGTGGATCGGATCATCGGCCGTCGTGCTGTCGGCCCGAGCGCGATGTGACGGTTTGTGATCGTTCACATGCGGTGTCAGCACTCTACCGGCGAAACGGTCACAACTGTCAAGTCGCGGGGGGGGGTGCGAAACGGTCACAAGTGCATAACGACGGGCGAGACGGCACCGCGGCGGGTCAGGAGCGGCGTGCGGTCGACTGTCGCACGACGAGCTCGGGCTGCACCGGGTCGTGGCTCATCTCGGTCTCGCCCCGCAGCTCCCCCAGCAGCAGCGCCACGGCGCGCCGGCCGATCTCGGCGAAGTTCTGACGAACGGTCGTGAGCGGCGGGGCGAAGTGCGCCGCCTCGGGAATGTCGTCGAAACCGACGATCGAGACGTCGTCGGGCACGCTGAGCCCCGACTCGCGGCAGGCGTGCATGAACCCCAGCGCCATCTGGTCGTTGCCCGCGAAGACTGCCGTGAAGTCGCGGTAGCGCAGCAGCTCGAGTCCGGCGTAGTAGCCGAACGACGCCGTCCAGTCGCCCAGGATTGGCGCCCGCGTGCGCAGGTCGGCGTCGCCGAGCTCGCGCAGGAACCCCTGCATGCGCGCCTCCGCCTCGATCCAGTCCTGCGGACCCGAGATGTGCATGATCTCGGTGTGGCCGAGCTCGATGAGGTGCCGCGTCGCGATGCGGGCACCCATCACCTGGTCGACCCAGAGCGAGTGCGAGGTGTTGAGGCCCGTGGCCTCGAGCGTCACGAAGGGCACGCCGACCTGCAGGTCGTTGATCGCCTCGAAGACGCGCACCTGCGGGGCGATGACGATGAGCGCCTCGATCGACTGGCTCATGAGGTAGTCGAGCCCGCTCTTGATCGAGGCGTACTCGGTCGAGCTGATGTTCGTGATCGAGAGGCGGTAGCCGGCCTCGCGCGCCGCGGTCTCGATGGCCTGGATGCTCGTCTGGGGGCCGTAGTGCACGGTCTGCGCCGTGAGCACCCCGATCGTGCGCGAGCGGCTCGTCACGAGAGCGCGCGCCGCCTGATTGGGCCGGTAGCCGAGCTCGTCGATCGCATCGCGCACGCGCTGCAGGGTCTCGGGCCGGATGCTCGGGCTGTCGTTGAGCACGCGCGAGACGGTCTGGTACGAGACGCCGGCGACGCGGGCGACATCGCGGATGTTCGGCGCGCGCACGCGCTCCGGCTCAGCCGGGCGGTCCGTCTCCGTCGTCATCGTCGTCCGTTCGGGTCGCGATGTGTACGTTCACATCAGCGCCTCCATTATGCATGGCGCTTGCATGCCCCCGCGGGGCGATGCGCGAGCGAGCGGCTACAGCGCCGCGAGCGACTGGCGCACGTCGGCGAGCAGGTCGTCGACGTCTTCGATGCCGACCGAGAGCCGGATGATCGCGTCGCTCACCTCGAGCTCGGTGCCGCGCACCGAGGCGTGCGTCATCTCGCTGGGGTAGTTGACGAGCGACTCGACACCGCCGAGCGACTCGGCGAGGCTGAAGACGCGCAGGCCCTCGGCGAAGGCGCGCGCGGCCGCGGCGCCGCCCGCGAGCTCGAGCGAGAGCATGCCGCCGAAGCCCCGCATCTGGCGCGCGGCGAGATCGTGCCCGGGGTGGTCGGGCAGCCCTGGGTAGTAGACGCGCGCGACGGCGGCGTGGCCGACCACGGCCTCGGCGATGGCCTGGGCGTTCGCCGAGTGGCGGTCCATGCGCACCGCGAGGGTCTTGATTCCGCGGGTCGTGAGCCACGCATCCATCGGCCCGGAGACGGCGCCGGCCGCGAACTGGTGGAACTGCACCTGCTCGGCGAGCTCGAGGTCGTTCGTCACGACGGCGCCGCCGAGCACGTCGGAGTGCCCGCCGAGGTACTTCGTCGTCGAGTGCACGACGGCATCGGCCCCGAGCACGAGCGGCTGCTGCAGGTAGGGCGTC
>NCEJ01000136.1 GCA_002280615.1 Micrococcales bacterium 32-70-13
CCGAAGATGCCCGGTTGCACGGTCGTCTGATTGGCACCGATGCCGCGCAGCTCGGCGGGGCGGTCGGCGGTGAGCACGATGAGCGGCACGCCCGCGTGGTGCGCTTCGAGCACCGCGGGGTGCAGGTTGGCGACCGCGGTGCCGGAGGTGCACACGACGGCGACCGGCCGACCGCTCTCGACGGCGAGGCCGAGCGCGGTGAAACCGGCAACGCGCTCGTCGATGCGCACGTGCAGCGCGAGGCGGCCCGCTCGGGCGAAGGCGGCGGCCGCGAGCGCGAGGCCCTGCGACCGTGAGCCCGGGCTCAGCACGAGATCGGTGACTCCCGCGCGCACCAGGCCCTCGAGCAGGGCCGCGGCGGCGGCTCCGGCAGGCGAGGCGGCGGGGTCAGCGCTCGGGGTCGGCGGGGGTGTCATCGTCGAGGTCGGCGAGCTCTTGCTCGAGCTGCCGCAGCCGTTCGTCCTGTTCGGCGCGCTTGGCGATCTCGTCGCTCGAGAGCGTGCTGAGGAAGGCGGGGTCGTCGTCGGGCGCGACCGGGCGGGCGCCCGGGCCGGTGCGGCGCGCCGGCCCACAGCGGCTTGGGGAACGCGCGCACGCGCGAGCGCTCGGTCAGCAGCACGTCCACGAGCGTGTAGATCGTGAACGCCACGGCGACCACGACGAGCACGATGAGGAGGCGGGTCATGCCAGGAGTGTACGCCGCACGTTCTGGGCGGGCACCGAGAGACCGCTCGTACACTGGCTCCGTGAGCCCCTGGATCCAGTACACCCTCCTCCGCCTCGGCATCTTCGGCGCCGGGCTCGGGCTGCTGCTCGCGATCGGCCTCGACTGGTGGTGGGCGGCGATCGTCGCGACGATCATCTCGATGACCGTGTCGTACATCTTCTTCGGGGCGCTCCGCGACGCGGTCGCCGTCGATCTCGCGGCCCGCCGGCAGCGGCCGGCCGTGGATGCGGATGCGGAGGCGGAAGACGCCGTGGCCGAGAGCACGCCGACCTCCGGCCCGGAGCAGCCGTAATCACCTCGTAAGACGATCGCCTTCCCCGCGTGCCGCGCCCCGACCTACAGTCGAGTGAACGGCCGCGGGTGCGGTCGCGGAAGGAGTGCGCAGCATGATGACACGGACAACGATCGCCGCGGGGGCGGCGCTCGCGCTGATGATCGGGCTCGGGGGATGCTCGACCGGCGCCGTGGTCAACGCTGAGGCACCCATCGCGACCGCGCCTGCCGCCGAGCCCGAGCCGACGCCCGAGCCGACGCCACGACCGACGCGAGACCACCTCGGCACCCGGCGACTACCTCGACTACTACGACGGCGCGATCGCCGAGACTCCGGGCCTCAAGGTGCTGTTCTTCCACGCCTCGTGGTGCCCGAAGTGCCGCGCGCTCGATGAAGACATCGAGGCCAACGCTATCCCTACGGGCATGACGATCTTCAAGGTCGACTTCGACACGGCGACCGATCTACGCCAGCAGTACGGCGTCACCCTGCAAACGACGATCGTCTACGTCGACGACGACGGCGAGCTGCTCACGAAGGGCGTGCTCTACGAGAACACCACGCTCGACGCGCTCATCGCCGCGGCACCGTAGGGTCGGGCCATGGAAGGCCTCCTCGTCGTCAGCCTGCTCGCGGGCGTGCTGACCGTCGCCGCCCCGTGCGTGCTGCCGCTGCTGCCGGTCATCGTCGGCGGATCGATCGTGGCCGACGGGGCGGATGCCCGGCGCGCGCGCTGGCGCCCGTTCGTCATCGCGGCATCCCTCGCCGTCAGCGTCATCGTCTTCACGCTGCTGCTGAAGGCGACGACGGCGCTGCTCGGGATCCCGACGCAGGTATGGCAGGTCATCTCGGGTGTCATCGTGATCCTGCTCGGCGTCAACCTGCTCGTGCCGAGCCTGTGGGAGCGCGTCTCGACCCGGCTGGGTCTGGGCGACCGCAGCAACCGCGCGCTCGACGCCTCGGTGCAGCGGCAGTCGGTCGGCGGCGACATCCTCACGGGCGCGGCGCTCGGCCCGGTGTTCAGCAGTTGCAGCCCGACCTACGCGCTCATCGTGGCGACCGTGCTGCCCGTCTCGTTCGCCGAGGGGCTGCTGTACGTCACTCTCTACGCGATCGGGCTCGCGGTGCCCTTGCTGCTCATCGCGCTCGCCGGGCGCTCGGCCGCGCGCCGGCTGGGGTGGCTCGCCGACCCGCGCGGCTGGTTCCGCCGCACGATGGGCGTGATCTTCATCATCGTCGGCATCGTCGTGATCGTCGGCGCCGACAAGGCGCTGCAGACGCTCATCCTCGACCTCGGCTGGTACGACCCCATCGCCGAGCTCGAAGGAGTGCTGCAGGGTGGCTGAGGCCTCGGCGTCGGATCGCCCGCTCGACGGTCGGCGCGTGCTCATCGTCGACGACGATCCGACCCTGCTCGAGATCGCCGCGACCTACGTGAGCGCGGCGGGCGGCATCGTCGACACCGCGGCCGACTCGGTCGCCGCCCTCGAGCTCGCGGCCGCCCGGCAGCCCGACCTCATCGTGCTCGACCGAATGATCCCGGGCGTCGACGGCCTCACGGTCGCGCGCCGACTGCGCGAGACGTCGACCGTGCCCATCATCATGCTCACGGCGCTCGGCGAGCCCGAGCACCGCATCGAGGGGCTCGAGGCGGGCGCCGACGACTACCTCGCCAAGCCCTTCTCGCCGCGCGAGCTCGTGCTGCGCGCCGAGGCGCTGCTGCGGCGGGCGAACCCCGCGGGTGTCGCCGGCGGCGACGTCACGCTCGGCCGCCTGCGCATCGATGCCGAGCGGCGCGAGATCGCCCTCGACGGCTCGGTGCTCGCGCTCACGGCGCGCGAGCACGACCTGCTCGCCTACCTCGTACGCCGCCCGGGCCGCACGGTCTCGCGCGAGCAGCTGCTCGCCGAGGTGTGGGGCTGGACGATCGGCGACGTCTCGACCATCACGGTGCACGTGCGCCGCCTGCGCGAGAAGATCGAGGCCGACCCGGCCGCTCCCGCGATCATCGCGACCGTGTGGGGCGTGGGCTACCGGCTCAACGCCGAGGCCCTCGCGGTCGCTTCCAGGGAGGCATCGTGACCGGGGCCGAGTACCTGCAGATCGTCGGCACCGCCGCCGGCGCGGCCGCCGTCACCGGCATCGCCGCGGCGCTCATCCTGCGCCTCGCGCGGCGCGCGCCCCTCATCGTGCATGTCGTGGTCATCGTCGTCGCCGCCGTGCTCGCCGTCGCCGGGGGCATCGTGCTCACAGCCAACGGCATGTACATCAGCGAGTCCGACACCGTCGTCGCCCTCACCGTCACGGCCGTGAGCGGCATCGTGGCCGTCGGGGTCGCCATCCTGCTCTCG
>NCEJ01000021.1 GCA_002280615.1 Micrococcales bacterium 32-70-13
CGAGCCCTCGCGGCCGATGCCCGACTGCTTCACGCCGCCGAAGGGCGCCGCGGCGTTGGAGATGACGCCCGCGTTGAGGCCCATCATTCCCGTCTCGAGGCGGTCGATCATGCGCATGCCGCGCGCGAGATCCTGCGTGTAGACGTAGGAGATCAGCCCGTACTCGGTCGCGTTGGCGAGCGCGACGGCCTCGTCCTCGGTGTCGAAGGGCACGATCGCGAGCACGGGGCCGAAGATCTCCTCCGTCAGCAGGCGCGTGCCCGCGACGACGCCCGTGAGCACGGTCGCCGGGTAGAACGAGCCGTCGCGGTCGGGGATCTGCCCGCCGGTCGTGACGGTCGCGCCACGCGACACGGCGTCCTGCACGAGCTCGTGCGAGCCCTGTACGGCGTTGTCGTCGACGAGCGGGCCGATCTGCACGCCCTCCTCGGTGCCGCGGCCCATCGTCATGGCCGCGACGCGCTCGGTGACGCGGCGGCTGAACTCCTCCGCCACATCGCGCTGCACGAGGATGCGGTTGGCGGCCGTGCACGCCTGACCGATGTTGCGGAACTTCGCGAGCATGACGCCGTCGATGGCCTTGTCGAGGTCGGCGTCGGCGAAGACGACGAAGGGGGCGTTGCCGCCGAGCTCCATCGAGGTGCGCAGGATGCCGTCGGCGGCCTGCTTCATGAGCACGCGGCCCACCTCGGTCGAGCCCGTGAAGCTGAGCTTGCGCAGGCGCGGGTCGGCGATGATCTCGGCCGAGAGGGCGCCCGACTTCGCCGTCGTGACGACGTTGACGACGCCCTTCGGCAGGCCCGCGTCTTCGAGCGTCTTGACGAAGTACATCGTCGTGAGCGGCGTGAGCGCGGCGGGCTTGATGATCGAGGTGCAGCCGGCCGCGATCGCGGGGGCGATCTTGCGGGTGGCCATGGCGAGCGGGAAGTTCCACGGCGTGATGAGGAACGAGGGGCCGACGGGCTGGTGCGAGACCACGATGTGGCCCGTGCCCTCGGGGTTCTCACCGAAGCGGCCCGTGATGCGTACGGCCTCCTCGCTGAACCAGCGCAGGAACTCGGCACCGTAGGTCACCTCGCCGCGCGACTCGGCGAGCGGCTTGCCCATCTCGAGCGTCATGAGCAGGGCGAACTCGTCGGCGCGCTCGATGACGAGCTCGAAGGCGCGGCGCAGCAGCTCGCCACGCACGCGAGGCGCGGTCGCGGCCCAGCTCGCCTGGGCGGCGGCCGCGGCATCCATCGCCTTCTTGCCGTCGGCGACCGAGGCGCTCGCGATCTCGGCGAGCACGGCGCCGTTCGAGGGGTCGGTGACGGTCATCGTCGCGCCGCCCTCGGCGTCGATCCACTGCCCGTCGATATAGAGGCCGCGGGGGACCTTCGCGAGCAGCTCGGCTTCGGTGATCATGGTGATCTCTCTCTTCGTGTTCGCGTCGAGCTTCTAGTTCGCTTCGAGGGCTTCGCCGATGACCCGGATGCCCTCCCGAAGCAGGTCGTCGCCGATCGAGAGCGGCGGCAGCAGGCGGATGACGTTGCCGTCGGTGCCGCAGGTCAGCACGATGACGCCCTGCCCGTGGCAGTACTTGGCGACGGCACCGGTCAAGGCGGCGTCGGGCTTGCCATCGGCGTCGGTCAGCTCGATGGCCATCATGGCGCCGCGACCGCGGATGTCGCCGATGCGGCCGTCGCGCGCCTGCAGCGTGGTGAGCTCGTCGAGGATGACCGCCTCGAGCTCGCGGGCACGCGAGAGCAGGTCGCCCTCCTCGTACGCGGCGAGCGCGCCGAGCGCGGCGGCCGTGGCGATGGGGTTGCCGCCGTAGGTGCCGCCGAGGCCGCCGACGTGCGGGGCATCCATGATCTCCTGACGGCCGACGACCGCAGCGAGCGGCAGACCACCGGCGATGCCCTTGGCGAGGGTCATCATGTCGGGCACGATGCCCTCGTCCTCGCTCGCGAACATCTGGCCGGTGCGAGCGAAGCCGGTCTGCACCTCGTCGGCGATGAACACGACGTTGTTGGCATTGGCCCAGGCCTGCAGCGCGGGCAGGAAGCCCTTCGCGGGAACGATGAACCCACCCTCGCCCTGGATGGGCTCGATGATGATCGCCGCGAGACGGTCGGCACCGATCTGCTTCTCGAGCGTGTGGATCGCGCGGGCGGCGGCCTCCTCGCCGCTCAGGCCGTCGCGGTAGGGGTACGACATCGGCGCGCGATAGACGTCGGGCGCGAACGGCCCGAAGCCCGCCTTGTAGGGCATGGCCTTGGCGGTGAGCGCCATGGTGAGGTTGGTGCGGCCGTGGTAGCCGTGGTCGAACGCGACGACGGCCGACTTGCCGGTGTAGTAACGAGCGATCTTGATGGCGTTCTCGACGGCCTCGGCACCCGAGTTGAAGAGGGCGGTGCGCTTGGCATGGTCGCCGGGGGTGATCGCGTTGAGCTTCTCGGCGAGCTCGACGTAGCCGTCGTAGGGCGTCACCATGAAGCAGGTGTGGGTGAAGCGCTGCACCTGGTCCATGACGGCCTGAGCCACGTGCGGGTCGGCGTTGCCGACGTTCGTGACGGCGATTCCCGAACCGAGGTCGATGAGCGAGTTGCCGTCGACGTCGACAATGACGCCGCCGCCGGCCGCGGCCGCGTAGACGGGCATCATGGTGCCAACGCTGGAGGAGACGGCGGCCTGCTTGCGGGCGATGAGGGCTTCGCTCTTCGGCCCCGGGATGCTCGTCACGAGCTCGCGGCGCTGCGGCAGGCTGGGGCCGCCAGCGATGGTGGGGGCGTCGATCGTCATGCTCATGCGGCAAGAGTAGGGCTGCGCGGGCCCGTGAGTGATGTACGAGCTGTACATGAGCTGCCGATGCACTCGACACGACGTACACCAGACGGATAGGGTCACGGGGAGACTCCCGAATCGAAGGACCCACCATGCCCGTGCCGCTCGACGCCGTGCTCGCCCGCCGCGAGCTGCAGCTGCGGCTCGTCTGGGCCGACGACGACGCCCGCGGCCGCGCCTGGGGCTGGGTTCACTCGAGCGACCTCGCCGACCCGACACCCTTCCTCTCCCCCGGCGACGCCCTGCTCACGACGGGCACGCAGTGGGTGAGCGACGACGACATCGCGCCGTGGGTCGCGCGCCTCGCCGCCGCGGGGGTTCCCGCCATCGGCTTCGGCACCGAGGTCATCCGCGACGGCACCCCGGATGCCCTGACCGAGGCCTGCGCCGCGCACGGCGTCGCCCTGCTCGAGGTGCCCTATCGCACACCGTTCATCGCCGTCGCCCGTGCCGTCGCCGACCTCGATGCCGAGGAGCGCTATGCGCGCGTGCGCTGGACCCTCGAGACGCAACGCGCGATCGCGGTCGCCGCCCTGCGGCCGACCGGCCTCGCCGCCGTCGTCGCGGAGCTCTCCCGCCGCATCGGTGCCGAGGCAGGCATCGTCGGCGCGAGCGGCGAGGTGCTCGGCTCGACGCCCCCCACGACCGTGCTCGACGAGGCGCTCGGCCTGCTGCGCGCCGGCCGCCGCGCCGCGCGCACGGTCGACGACTGGAGCCTGCAGACCGTCGGCGCCGCGACGGCCCTCACGGGCGTGCTCGCGATCGGCCCCGGTTCGCTGCACGACGACGCCGAGCGGGCTGTCGTCACGAGCGTCGTCGCCCTCGCGGGCCTCGCCGGGGTCGCCGACACGGATGCGCTTGTCGCCGAGGCGGCCGAGACCGCGGGGCGCCTCTCGGCTCTGCGCTCGGCCGTGCAGGCGGCACTCGTCGCCAGCGAGCCGTCCGTCGCGCTCGCGCCCGCCGAGCGCGACCCCGACGACCCGGCCGCGCTCGTGCAGCCGCTGCTCGAGCACGACGCCGCGACGGGCGACGAGCTCGTCGAGACGCTCGGCACGTGGCTGCGGTGCGATGCAGTGGCCGAGGCGGCGGCGCTGCGGCTGGGCATCCACCGGCACACCGTGCGCGCGCGCCTGCGGCGCGCGGCCGAGCTGCTCGACCGCGACCTCGACGCCTTCCCCGCGCGGGCTGAGGTGTGGGCGGCGCTGCAGGCCATCGGGCGGGCGTGAGCCCGCGGTTCTAGACTGGCGGCACTCGCGGGAGTGGTGAAATCGGCAGACACGCAGGATTTAGGTTCCTGTGCCTTCGGGCGTGAGGGTTCAAGTCCCTCCTTCCGCACTGAGGTCTATCGGCACTGAGGTCGATCGGCACGGCGGTCTAGAGCACGAGCAGCAGCGCGAGCACGCCGCCGAGCACGATGACGACGAGCGCGGTCGGCACGGTGCTGCGCAACACACGACCCTCCTGCCCCGTGAGGCTCACGGTCGCGACCGCGGCCACGATGTTGTGCGGCGCGATGATGTTGCCGACCGCGGCGCCGAAGGTCTGGGCGCCGAGCAGCGGGAGCTCGGGCAGCGACAGAGCGCGCGCCGTCGAGGCCTGCAGATCGGTGAACAACAGGTTTGAGGCCGTGGCCGAGCCGGTGATGAACGTGCCGAAGGCTCCCACGAGTACGGTGAGCAGCGGCCAGGCGAGCCCGATCGACGCCGCAGCGAGCGCGAGCTCTGCCGTCATGCCTGATGACGACATCGTGCGCGCGATCGTGATCATCGCGATGAGCGCGACGATCACGGGGCCGAGCTGCAGGGTCGCCGTCACGAAGGCCACGCGCACGCGGCGCCACGACGCGCGCTGGATGATCGCGCCGACGACGAACGCGACGGTGAGCAGCATCGTCGGGTGGTAGAGGGGCTGCACCGAGCCCGAGAAGCCCGCGGGCAGCTCCCAGGCCAGCACGATGCCCTGCAGCAGTTCGCGCAGCGGGGGGATGAGCCGCGTGATCAGCACGACGAGCACGAGCACGAGGTACGGGGCCGCGGCACGCAGAACGGAGAGGTCGGCGGTCACGACGTCGCGAGCATCCGGGTGCGGGTGCGTCACCGTGACCTCATCAGGCACAGCGGGAAGCCCGCGCGAGTGCACGTGCCGTCGGTGCCGTGCGAGCACGAAGGAGAACAGCAGCACGCCGACGAGGGCTCCGCCGAGGGTCGGAAGCTCCGGACCGATGAACCACGCGATGAGGCCGAACGGCACGAAGAAGCAGACCGCCGCCAGCAACCCCCAGCGCCACAGCCCGCGGAAGTGCCCGTAGGCCGTGCCGATAATGACGATCATGACGGCGGTGAGCACCACTCCGAGGGCGAGCGGGAACACCACGGTCGCCTGCGCGAGCTCGGCCGGCGTGACATCGACGAGGGTGCTCTGCGCGAGCACGGGCGTGCCGATCGCACCGAACGAGACTCCCGCTGCGTGCCCGATGAGTGCCGCTGACACTGCGGCGAGCGCCGGCATGCCCGCCGCCACCAGGAACGGCGCCGCGAGCGCCACGGGCGTGCCGAACCCGGCGGCCCCCTCGAGGAAGAGGGCGAAGAACCACGCGACGAGAATCGCGCCGAGCCGCGGGTCGGGGTGCAGCAGGGCGAGCGCCTGGCGCAGCCGGGCGGCGGCCCCGGTGCTGCGCTGCAGGTAGTGGATGCCCAGGGCCGGGCCGATGATGCCCGCAACCGTGAGGGCGATGAAGCCCGCTTCGGCGAGCACGCCCGCGATCCCCTCGACGACCCCGAACTCGGCGCCGCCCCCGAACCCGAAGGCGATGACCGCGAGACCGATCGTGAACACCGCCGTCACGAGGCCCGCACGCGCGGCCGACCAGCCCGCGACCGTCATGAGCACGAGCACGAGGATCACCGGGGTGAGCGCGAGCAGGCTGAGCATCGCTCTCAGCGTAGGCGAGGCCCGCGCAGGGCTTCGGGAAGGTAGCCTGAAGCCACCTTCACCCACGATCGACGGAGCCGCCGCATGATGCCCATGGACCTCGGGTTGTTCGACGTCGAGGCATGGATCACCGGCGCCGGCCAGTGGGGGCTGCTGCTGGTGTGCGCGATCGTCTTCGTCGAGACCGGACTGCTCATCGGGTTCCTGCTGCCGGGCGACACGCTGCTGCTCATCACGGGAATCCTGACCTTCACCGGGGTCATCCCCCAGCCGATCTGGCTCGTCGTGCTGTGCATCTTCATCGCCGCCGTGCTCGGCGATCAACTGGGGTACTACATCGGCTACAAGGCCGGGCCGCCGATCTTCGAGCGCCGGTCGGCGGGCTTCTTCAGCAAGAAGAGCGTCGCCCGCACCGAGTACTTCTTCGCGCGCTACGGCGGCTGGGCCGTGACCATCGCGCGCTTTATCGGCGTCGTGCGCACGATCGCGCCTGTCGCGGCGGGCGTCGGCAAGATGCCGTACAAGAAGTTCCTGTTCTTCAACGTGCTCGGCGCCTTCCTCTGGGGCGTCGGGCTGCCGCTTATCGGCTGGGGTGCCGCCCACATCCCCGGCGTCGCCGAGGTCGTTACTGCGTACATCGAGATCGTGTTCCTCGTCGTGATCGGCATGGCCGTCGCGGGCATCGCCTGGCACCTCGGGCGCGAGCAGTGGGAGAAGCGCCAGGAGGCGAAGGCCGCCGCAGCGGGCGAGCCCGTGCCCGAGGTCGAGATCTGGGTCGACGCCTCGGCGCACGACGGGCGCCATGAGGCCGAGCACCCGACGGCCGGCTACGGCGTCGGGCCGCACGACGGCACGCACGAGAAGCAGCCGCCGAGCGCGTAGTTCTCAGCTCCCGACGGCCAGCAGCACCAGCAGCGTCACGTTGAGCGCGATCAGCAGGCCCGCGCACACGATGGCGAGCGCGGTCGTGAGCATCCGGTTCACCGATTCGCCCATGAGCGCCCGGTCGGCCGTCAGCCGCACGAGCGGGATGAGCGCGAAGGGGATGCCGAAGCTCAGCACCACCTGGCTGATCACGAGGGCGAGCGTCGGGTCGACGCCGAACGCCAGCAGCGCGAGCGCCGGGATGATCGTGATGACCCGCCGCACGAGCAGCGGGATGCGCACGCGCAGCAGCCCCTTCATGATCTCGGCGCCGGCGAAGGCCCCGACCGAGGTGGAGGCGAGCCCGCTCGCGAGCAGCGCGATCGCGAACAGCAGGGCCACGGCCGGGCCGAGCGCCGAGCCGAGCGCGGCGTGCGCGCCCTCGAGCGTGTCGGTGCCCTCGACGCCCTCGAGGTTCGCGGCGGCGAGCAGCAGGATGACGACGTTGACGCTGCCCGCGATGGCGAGTGCGATCGTCACGTCGATGCGCGTGGCCCGTAGCACCGTCGTGCGCTCGGCGCCCGCGGCGACCTGGCCGAAGCGGTCGCGCGTGAGGGCCGAGTGCGCGTAGATCGCGTGCGGCATGACGGTGGCGCCCAGGATGCTCGCCGCGAGCAGCACGCTCTCGGTACCGTCGAACCGCGGAAGCAGGCCGGCCGCGGCTGCCGCCGGGTCAGGCGGGCCGATCACGAGCCCCGCGCAGAAGCCGATGACGATGATCGCGATCAAGCCGATGACGATGCGCTCGAAGGGCTTGGCCCCGCCCCGGCTCTGCACGACGAGCAGCGCCATCGAGACGACACCCGTGATGACGCCGCCCACGAGCAGCGGCAGGTCGAACAGGAGGTACAGCGCGACGGCGCCGCCGATGACCTCGGCGACATCGGTCGCCATGGCCACAGCCTCGGCCTGCAGCCAGTAGCCGAGCCGGGCCGGGCGGCGCCGGAACCGCTGCCCGAGCGCCTCGGGCAGGCTCAGCCCGGTCGCGATGCCCAGCTTGGCCGAGAGGTACTGGATGAGCCAGGCCATGACATTGCCCGTGACGACGACCCACACGAGCAGGTAGCCGAACAGCGCCCCCGCCGTCATGTTGGCGGCAACGTTGCCGGGGTCGAGGTAGGCGACACCCGCGACCATGGCAGGGCCGAGCATGGGGGCGATGATGAGCCCGCGGCGAGCGGCGGTCAGGCGCGGGTCGCGCGGGGCGGTCTCGGTCACGCTCCGACGATAGCAGGGAGATTTCGGCGCACCGAAATATCAGACCTCGGGACGAGCCTCGAGCCAGACCGAGCCGGCGACCGCGGGTGAGACGACGACCTCCGTGCCCGCGCGGCGCAGGATCGCGACGCCCGCTCCGCCCTCGGGCGACTCCCCCACCCACACGGGCTCGTCGAGCTCGACGCCGAGCTGGTCGAGGACGCGCAGCACGTCGGGGTCGCGGTCGCTGATGCGCACGACGCGCCCCGCGAAGCCGAAGGGCGCGTGATCGAGGCGCACGGCATCCGGGCGGCGCAGCGTGCCGTCGGCCGCCGGGATGATGTCGCCGTGCGGGTCGCGGTTGGGGTGCCCCAGCTGGGTGTCGATCGCGTCGAGCAGGCGGTCGCTCAGCGCGTGCTCGAGCACTTCGGCCTCGTCGTGCACCTCGTCCCAGCGGTAGCCGTGCACGCGCACGAGCCAGGTCTCGATGAGCCGGTGGCGCCGCAGCATCGCGAGGGCGCGCTGCTCGCCCGCGGCCGTGAGCGAGATCGGCCCGTAGGGCCGGTGGTCGACGAGGCCCGCGGCGTGCAGCTTCTTGACCATCTCGGTGACGCTCGAGGGGGCGAGACCCAGGCGCGTGGCGAGCTGATTGGGCGTGATGGGGTCGGGCTGCCACTCGGTGTGCGAGTAGATGGTCTTGAGGTAGTCGTCGGCGGCGTCGACCGTGGTGCGGGGCACCGTGCGGGCGATCGGCGGGGTCGACATGTGCTCAGCCTACGAGTGCGGGCCTACGCGGCACCGTAACGATCGGCCAGCACGCGGGCGAGCGCTGCGAAGGCGCGCCCGCGGTGGCTGATGGCGTTCTTCTCGTCGGCGCTGATCTCGGCGCTCGTGACGCTCAGGCCCTCGGGGATGAAGATGGGGTCGTAGCCGAAGCCGCCGACTCCCGCGGGTTCGAGAGCGATCGTGCCGGGCCACACCCCCAGCTCGACGTGCTCGAACGCAACGCCCTCGCGCGGGTCGACGAGGGCCGCGGCGCATGTGAACTGCGCCGCACGGTTCGGCTCGTCGCCGAGGTTCGTGAGCACGAGGGTGAGGTTGGCCGTGTCGTCGCGCTCACCCGAGTAGTGGGCGCTATCGACGCCGGGGGCGCCGGCGAGGGCATCCACGCTCACGCCCGAATCGTCGGCGATCGCCGGCATGCCCGTGTGCGCCGCGGCGGCGCGCGCCTTGATGAGCGCGTTGCCGGCGAAGCTGTCGGCGTCTTCGACCGGGGCAGGCCCGTCGTAGGGAAGCAACTCGAGTTCGGGCAGGGCCACCCCCAGGATGCGCTGCAGCTCGGCGACCTTGTGCGCGTTGTGCGTCGCGACGACGACCCGCACGGCGCTAGGCCCCGAGCACGGCGCGCTGCTCGGCCGCGAGATCGGTGCAGCCGGCGAGGGCGAGGTCGAGCAGGGCGTCGAGCTCGGCACGATCGAAGGGCGCACCCTCGGCCGTGCCCTGCACCTCGACGAAGTGGCCCGAGCCGGTGACGACGACGTTCATGTCGGTCTCGGCGCGCACGTCTTCGACGTAGGCGAGGTCGAGCAGCGGGGTGCCGTCGATGATGCCGACACTCACGGCGCTCACCGAATCCTTCAGGGCGACGGCCTTCTTGGCGATGAAGCCGCGCTCGCGGCCCCACTCGATCGCATCGGCGAGGGCGACGTAGGCGCCCGTGATCGCGGCCGTGCGCGTGCCGCCGTCGGCCTGCAGCACGTCGCAGTCGATGACGATCGTGTTCTCGCCGAGGGCCTTCATGTCGACGACGGCCCGAAGGCTGCGGCCGATGAGGCGCGAGATCTCGTGCGTGCGGCCGCCGACCTTGCCCTTGACGGCCTCGCGGTCCATCCGGTCGTTCGTCGAGCGCGGCAGCATGCCGTACTCGGCCGTGACCCAGCCCTTGCCCTTGCCGGTGAGCCAGCGCGGCACGCCGTTGGTGAAGCTCGCGGTGCACAGCACCTTGGTGCCGCCGAAGCTGATGAGGGCGCTGCCCTCGGCCTGGGCGCTCCAACCCCGCTCGATCGTGATGGGGCGCAGCTGGGATGCTGTGCGGCCGTCGACGCGCAGGCCGGCGGATTCGGCGATGGTGGTCATGAGGAGCCCTTCAGGGTTTGAGCCGGGATGGTGCCGGTGGGAAATGCCTCGACGTGCCCGATCTCGGGGCCGAGGAAACGGTGGGCGAGCAACCGGAAGCGCTCGGTGTCGGGCCCGGTGGCCTCGAAGACGTGCTGCGGGGCATCCGTCGCCACGGTCTCGAGGCCGTGCGCGACGAGCTGGCGGTAGACGTCGTAGGCGGTCTCCTCCGCGCTCGAGACGAGCGAGACCTCGGGGCCCATGACGTACTGGATGGCCCCGGCGAGCAGCGGGTAGTGCGTGCAGCCGAGCACGAGCGTGTCGATGTCGGCGGCCTTCAGCGGCGCGAGGTACTGCTCCGCGACGGCGAAGAGCTCCGGGCCGCTCGTGATGCCGGCCTCGACGAACTCGACGAAGCGCGGGGCGGCCGCGCTCGTGAGGGCGATCTCGGGGTCGGCGACGAACGCGTCGGCGTAGGCGCCCGAGCGGATCGTGCCCGCGGTGCCGATGACGCCGATGCGCTTCGTGCGCGTGCGGCGCACGGCCTGGCGCACGGCGGGCTGGATCACTTCGACCACGGGGATGCCGTGGCCCTGCTCGAACCGCTCACGGGCATCCCGGAACATGGCGGCGCTTGCGGTGTTGCAGGCGATGACGAGCAGCTTGACGCCCTGGTCGACGAGCTCGTCCATGATGCGCAGGGCGTGCTCGCGCACCTCGGCGATCGGCAGCGGACCGTAGGGGCCGTTCGCGGTATCGCCGACGTAGACGATGCGCTCGCGCGGCAGCTGGTCGATGATCGCGCGAGCCACGGTGAGGCCGCCGACCCCTGAGTCGAAGACTCCGATCGGCGCGCTGCTCACGGGGGCCAGTCTAGAGCGGGCCTCGAGCACGCTCCTGCTGCACGACCTGCTCTCGGTCGGCGAGGCGGCGCAGCCCCGCGAGCGGCTGCGCCATGCGGTGGTTGCCCCGGATGCTCGGCTCGACCCGGTCGAGGAACGCCCAGTACCCCGCGGTGAACGGGCAGGCGTCCGGGCCGACGCGCACCTTCGGGTTGAAGCGGCATGACCCGCAGTAGTCGGACATGCGCTGGATGTACGCGCCCCCGGCGGCGTAGGGCTTCGTCGCCACGACTCCCCCGTCGGCCCACTGGCTCATGCCGACGACGTTGGCGGGCATGACCCACGGCGTGCCGTCGACGAACGCGCCCTGGAACCAGGCCGTGAGCTCGGCGGGGTCGTAGCCGCGCTGCAGGGCGGCGTTGCCGAGCACCATGAGGCGCGGGATGTGATGCGCATAGCCCGAGCCGCCGACCGCGTCGAGGGTGTGCGAGAGGCAGCGGGCATCCGTCGCCGACCCGTCGAGCTGCCACCAGTGGGTGGGCAGCGGAACGTGCGCGGCGAGCGCGTTGCTGCGTTGCGTGTAGTCGGGCCCGAGGTGCCAGTAGAGGTGCCACACCCAGTCGCGCCAGCCGATCAGCTGCCGTACGAGGCCTTCGACGCTGTTCAGCGGGGCCCGGCCGGCTGCGTACTCGGCGACCACGCGGTCGACGACCTCGAGGGGGTGCAGCAGCCCGAGGTTCATCGGCACGCTCAGTCGCGCGTGCGCCATGGTGTCGTCGCCGAGCATCATGGCGTCTTCGTAGGGCCCGAAGTCGCCCAGCCGCGTCTCGACGAAGTCGTCGAGCGCGGCGAGGGCCTCGGCGCGCGTCGCCGCGAACCGGCGCGGGCCGTCGCGGCCGAGGAAGCGCACGCCCTCGGCCTCGAGCCGGTCGAGCTCGGCGCGCACCTCGGCGTCGATGTCGTCCTCGACCGGCTGCCACGGTGCGGGCAGGCCGAGGCTCGCGGCGCCCTTCGGCGGCGGCTGGCGGTTGTCGGCGTCGAAGCTGAACTGGCCGCCCTCCGGTCCGGCAGGCGTCATGAGGATTCCCGTGCGCTCGCGCACCTCGCGGTAGAACCGATCCATCACGAGCTGGCTGGGCTTCCGGCCGCTCGCCCAGTTCGCGAAGTCGGTCTCGCTCGTGACGAACCCCCGCGACGGCAGGATGCTCGCCCCGAGCTCGCGCACCAGGCGCCGCGCGGCCCACGAGGGCGGGTCGATCGCCTCGAGGGCGACGCCCGTGAGCCCGGCATCCTGCAGCGCTGCACGGTAGCTGCTCGCCGGCACGAACGTGCCCCGCTCGTCGAGCTCGCGTGCGCGGTGCCGCAGCGCCGTGAGGTAGAGGTGCGCCTTCTGCCGGTGGGTGGGGCGGCGGCGGAACACGGCCGTGTTCTCGACGAGCACGATCGGCCCACCGTCGTCGAACGCAGGACCGAGCTGCTCGGCGGTGAGCCAGCGGGTCGGGGCGGTCGTCATGCCGCCGAGACTACGGCGCATCACCGCGCCTAGGCTGGGCGCGTGACGACCGCGCTGCGCACCGACCGCTACGAGCTCACGATGGTCGAGGCCGCCCTGCGCTCGGGGCGCGCGGGCCGCGACTGCGTCTTCGAGGTGTTCGGCCGCCGGCTGCCGGGCGAGCGGCGCTACGGCGTGCTCGCCGGCACGGGACGTGTGCTCGACGCGATCACGGCCTTCCGGTTCGGGCGGGCCGAACTCGACTGGCTCGCCGATCAGCGCGTCGTCGACGACGCCACGCTCACGTACCTCTCCGACTACCGCTTCACCGGCCAGATCGAGGGCTACCGAGAGGGCGAGGTGTACGTGCCGGGCTCGCCCGTGCTGACGGTGCGCGGCACCTTCGCCGAGGCCGTGCTGCTCGAGACGGTCGTGCTGAGCGTGCTGAACTACGACACGGCGGTGGCCACGGCGGCGGCGCGCATGGTCGCGGCGGCCGACGGGCATCCGATCGCCGAGATGGGCTCGCGCCGCGCCAACGAGTCGGCGGCCGTGGCGGCGGCACGCGCGGCCTACATCGCGGGCTTCAGCGCGACCTCGAACCTCGAGGCGGGGCGCACGTGGGGCATTCCGACGATGGGTACGGCGGCGCACGCGTTCACGCTGCTGCACGACTCGGAGGAGGAGGCCTTCCGCGCCCAGGTCGCCGCGCTCGGCGTCGGCACGACCCTGCTCGTCGACACCTACGACGTGCGGCACGGCGTCGAGACGGCCGTGCGCGTCGCGGGCACGGGCCTCGGCGGGGTGCGCCTCGACTCGGGCGACCTGCCCGCGCTCGTGCGCGAAGTGCGCGCGCAGCTCGACGGCCTGGGCGCGACCGGCACGCGCATCACCGTCACGAGCGACCTCGACGAGCACACGATCGCGGCCCTGCGCGGCACGCCCGTCGACGCCTTCGGGGTGGGCACCGCGGTCGTCACCGGATCGGGCTCGCCCGCCGCCGGTTTCGTCTACAAGCTCGTCGCTCGCCGCGATGGTTCGGGCGAGTGGATGCCCGTGGCCAAAGCCTCGACCGGCAAGGCCTCAATCGGCGGAGCCAAGCGAGCCGAGCGGCTGCTGCGCGACGGCGTCGCGGTCGCCGAGCGCATCGTCGTCGACGACGACCGCGACGGGCTGCCCGAGTCGCCGACGCCGGCCGACCTCACGGCGCGCGCGCTGACCGTCTCCCTCATGACCGACGGCGAGCCCAATGCGCGCTGGCTCGGCCCCGCCGGGGTCGCGGCGGCGCGCGAGCACCGCGCGGCCGCGGTCGCCGAGCTGCCCGCCGCCGCGCTGCGGCTCAGCCGCGGCGAGCCCGCGCTGCCGACGATCTCGGTCTGACTCAGCTCAGCTCGCGCGCTCGTCGGGCGCCTGCACGCGCTGCCCGACGACGGCGCTCACGCCGTCTTGCCGCATGCTCACGCCGTAGAGGGCATCCGCGATCTCCATCGTGCGCTTCTGGTGCGTGATGATGATGAGCTGCGAGTTCTGACGCAGGTCGCGGAAGATCGTCAGCAGGCGGCCGAGGTTGGCGTCGTCGAGCGCCGCCTCGACCTCGTCCATGATGTAGAACGGGCTCGGGCGGGCCTTGAAGATCGCGATGAGCAGCGCGACGGCCGCGAGCGAGCGCTCGCCGCCGGAGAGCAGACTCAGGCGCTCGATCTTCTTGCCCGCGGGCTTCACCGTGACCTCGATGCCCGTCGTGAGCATGTTCTCGGGGTCGGTGAGCGTGAGGCTGCCCGTGCCGCCCGGGAAGAGGATCGGAAAGACGACGTCGAACGCGGCCTGCGTGTCGGCGAAGGCCGCGGCGAAGATGGTCTGCATCGTCGCGTCGACCTCGTCGATGATCGTCAGCAGGTCGCGGCGCGTGTTCGCGAGGTCGGTGAGCTGCTCGGTGAGGAACTTGTGGCGCTGCTCGAGCGCCGCGAACTCCTCGAGCGCGAGCGGGTTGACGCGGCCGAGCTGG
>NCEJ01000137.1 GCA_002280615.1 Micrococcales bacterium 32-70-13
CTCGGTGGGCCGCTTCGAGCCGACGGAGTACTTCGCGTACTTCACCATCCAGACCGCCATGATCAACATCGTCGTCATGATCGCGGGCGGCATCATGGCGCTGCGGCTCGAGCGCGACACGCGGCTCTACACCGCGATTCGGGCGAGCGTCTTCTCCTACGCGATCGTCACCGGCGTCGTCTACAACCTGCTGCTGCGCGATATCCCCAACGACGACGGGTACGTCGGGCCCGTGTGGCCGAACGAGTCGCTGCACGTGTGGATCCCGATCTACATCGCCCTTGACTGGCTGCTGACCCCGGGCCGCGTGCGCATCGCGTGGACCACCCTGTGGCTCGCCGTCAGCTACCCGCTGGCCTGGGTGGGCGTCACGATGCTGCGCGGTGCCGCGACCGGCTGGTACCCCTACCCCTTCCTCGAGCCCGACGGGCCCAACGGGGTCATGGGCGTCGTCACCTACGTCGTGGCGATCGCGGCGTTCATCATCGTGCTGGCCGCCCTCGCCGTCGTCATCAACCGCGTGCACACGCGCGGCGTGCGCGGGGTCAGTCAGGGGCGCCGCAAGACGGGCCCGATCCCGGTCGTCCCCTCCGACCTGCGCTAGCCCTCGCGAGGCACCCTCGACAGACCGTTCTGCGGTATTCAGACGATTCGATGGGCTCGAATTGTGGCCCGACTACAGCGGATTTGACGAATGTCGGTGGTCGATTATCAACTCGCACCATGAACGACACCGCCCCTGGGCCGGGAGTGGCGACGTGTCCGCACTGCGGAACCCCTGCTCCCCTGCCCATCCACTACGGCTACCCCGAGCCGCAGCACATCCGCGCAGCCCTGCGGGGTGAGATCGCGCTCGGCGGCGTGGTTCACGAGCCCGACCCGCCGAGCTTCGAGTGCCGCAGCGAGGCGTGCGGGTATACCTTCACCCCATGACCGTGCCGCAGCACCTCCTGCTCGTCGTAGCCGGCCCGGGCGGGGCCGCCTCGTCGATCGTCGAGGCCGAGGCCGGGCATCCGCAGCTCTCGGTTCTCGACGTCGCCGCGACGCGCGGTGACGGCATCTTCGAGACGCTCAGCATCGGCGCCGGGCACCCGCAAGCGCTGCAGGCGCACCTCGACCGCTTCGCGCGGTCGGCGCGCATGCTCGACCTGCCCGTGCCCGATCTGGCGGTGTGGCGGGATGCCGTGCTCACGCTCGCGGCCCTGCTCGCCGACCATGACGAGGCCTGGGTGAAGATCGTGCTCTCGCGCGGCATCGAGCTGCCCGGGGCGGCGGCGCTCCCCACGGGCTGGGCCTACGGCACGGTCTCACCCGAGTTCCGGCGCGAGCGCACCGAGGGCGTCGACGTCGTGCTGCTCGACCGCGGGCTGCGCAGCGATGTGAGCGCGACGAGCCCCTGGCTGCTCGCCGGGGCCAAGACCCTGTCGTACGCCGTCAACCGCGCCGCCGTGCGCGAGGCGCAACGGCGCGGGGCCGACGACGTCGTGTTCGTCTCGAGCGACAGGCTGCTGCTCGAGGGGCCGACCTCGACGCTCGTCGTGCGGCGCGGCGACGAGCTCGCGACCCCGCCCGATGCGTTCGGAATCCTGCCCGGAACGACCCAGGCCGACCTGTTCGCGGCGGCCGACCAGTGGGGGCTCACGACCGCGGTCGTACCGCTCGCCCCCGACGATCTGGGCGCGGCCGACGCGGCCTGGCTCGTGTCGAGCGTGCGGCACGCGGCCCCCGTGCGATCGGTCGACGGCACGGCGCTCGAGGTCGACGCGCCGCTCACGGCGGCGATGAACGGGTTCTTGCGCGCGCGGCGTTCCTGAGGGGGCCCGTCGGGGCCCTGTGTAGGGTCGAAGCATGCACAGCACGATGGAGTGCCTCACCGATTGGATGACGCGCCAGCGGTGGTACGCCGGCAAGGGCCGGGTGCCGAACCTGGTCGAGGTCAGCCGTCAGGGGTGGGAGAGCGACGACCCGGATGCGAGCATCCGGGTGCTGCTCGTGCGCGACACCGCCAACAACCCGCCCTCGCTCTACCACGTGCCGATCGTCGCCCGCGGCACGATCCCGCGCGGTAAGGGGCCCGCCTTCATCGGCCGCGACGAGCACGACGACTACCTCTTCGACGGCGCGCACGACCCCGTCTACACGCGCGCGCTGCTGCGGCGGCTCGGCGTGCACCGCGATAACCAGGCCTCGCGCGTGCACAGCGGCGAGCAGTCGAACACCTCGATCATCTTCGACGCGGGGTCGGAGGCGCCGCTCGTGGCGAAGATCTTCCGGCTCGTGCACGCGGGCGAGAACCCCGACGTCGTGCTGCAGACTGCCCTCACGAGCGCGGGCAACCGCTCGGTGCCCCGGATGCTCGGCTCGCTCACCGCGACCTGGATCGACCCTCACGGCTCCGACACCCACACCGACGAGCCCTCGACGGGGCACCTCGCGTTCGCGCAGGAGTTCATTCCGGGCGTGCGCGACGGCTGGCTGCTCGCGCTCGCGGCCGCGGAGGAGGGCGAGTCGTTCGCCGACGACGCGGAGCGACTGGGCCGCGTGACGGCCGAGGTGCACACCGCTCTGGCGGCGTGCATGCCCTCGCGCGAGCCGACGCTCGGTGACATCGTCGGCTTCGTCGCGGGCTGGCACCAGCGACTGGCCGTGGCGATGTCGGATGTGCCGCAGCTGCGCGAGCTGCGCCCCGCGATCGAGGCGGTCTACGACGCCGCGCGCGAGTCTCCGTGGCCCGCGCTGCAGCGCATCCACGGCGACTACCACCTCGGCCAGGTACTGCGGCGCCCGAGCGGCGAGTGGTTGCTCGTCGACTTCGAGGGAAGTAACGTAGTGTCAGATGTCATACACTCGCGAACAGAAGTGTCGGGATGTTGGTTTAATGAGTGTGTGTACTTATTTACGTGATTCTTACCGG
>NCEJ01000022.1:0-11324 GCA_002280615.1 Micrococcales bacterium 32-70-13
GGGCGCCCCGCTCGGCGAGCTCGCGCGCGCCGACGCCGCCGAGGCGCGTGCGGCGGCGCGGGCCGCGGCGCGCGAGACGGCCGAGCGGCTCGCCGTGAGGCTCATGCTCCCGCTCGGGGCGTGCATCCTCCCGGCCTTCCTCCTGCTCGGTGTTGTGCCCATGCTCCTGGGGCTGCTGTCCTCCACAGCGGGCGCGTGGTGAGCGACGGGTGCGCCGCACGGGTCGCCCCGCCCCGCGAGCGCGTCCGTCGGCGACACTCGTGCCTGTTCGTGCCGACCGACCGCCCCTCCGGGCTCTCACGATTGGACGACCCCCATGACCCATCCCACCCCCTCCGCTCGTCCCGCGGCGCGGCGGCTCGCTCGGCAGCTCGCTCCGTCGCTCGCTCGCCGCCTCGCCGACGACCGCGGCGCGGCGACGGCCGAGTACGCCATCGCCACCATGGCGGCCGTCGGCTTCGCGAGCCTGCTCGTCGTCATCATGCAGAGCGACGAGGTGCGCGGCATCCTCACCGACCTCGTGCGCACCGCCCTCACGGTCGGCGGGTGAGCCCGGCCGCGCGCGGGCAGGGCGACCGCGGCTCGACGACCGCCGAGGTCGCGGTCGCCCTGCCGGTGGTCGTGGTCGTGCTCGCCGCATGCCTGGGCGGCCTCGGCCTCGCCGGCGCGCAGTTGCGGGCGCAGGATGCCGCGGCCGACGCCGCCCGGCTGCTCGGCCGCGGCGAACCCGAGGCCGCGGCCGGGCAGCTCGTCGACCGTTCCGTGCCCGAGGGTGCCCTCTCGGTGAGTCGACCCGACGATCTCGTGTGCGCGACCGTGGCGGTCGAGCATCGCCTGATGCTCGTGCCGCTGCGGGTCGAGGGCTCGTCGTGCGCGCTCGCGGGCGGGCGATGAGCCGCGGCCACGGGCGCACGCCGGGCGCGCGAGCGCGAGCCGTCGACCGCGGTATCGACTTCGGCATCGATCGCGGCGCCGGCTCCGTGCTCGTCGTCGCGCTCGTGGCAGTCATCGCCCTCGCGGGCCTCACCGTGCTCGGTGGGGCGCACGCGCTCGTTCGCGGCCAGCAGCTCAGCGCGGCGGCCGATGCGGCGGCGCTCGCCGCGGGCGACGCCCTGCTGGGGTGGGTCGGGGGCGAGCCGTGCGACCGCGCGCGCCGTGTCGCCGAGGCCCACGCCGTGACGCTCGCCGACTGCTCGAGCGAGGGGCTGACGGTGCTCGTGCGGGTCGAGGCGGGCATCCTGGGGCTCACCGTCGAGCGGTCGGCGCGCGCCGGTGCCGCGGATGCCGCGTGGTAGCGCTCAAGCGTTTCCTGTGTATGGTGTGGCTGATTGCGGCACACGGCTCCGCCTCCGTGCCGCGGCACCGGCCGGGGTGCGGATGCGATCCCCCCGCCGCAGAGACGTACATATGTAGAGGAGCACCGTGCCACAGGGCAAGAAGCTGGTCATCGTCGAGTCGCCCGCCAAGGCGAAGACGATCGGCAAGTACCTCGGCGACGACTACGAGGTGCAGGCCTCCGTCGGCCACATCCGCGATCTCGTCGAGCCCAAGAACCTGCCGGCCGAGCTCAAGAAGGGCCCGCTGGGCAAGTTCTCGATCGACGTCGACAACGGCTTCGAGCCCTACTACGTGGTCTCCGATTCGAAGAAGAAGACGGTCGCCGACCTCAAGCGCGCGCTGAAAGACGCCGACGAGCTCTGGCTCGCCACCGATGAAGACCGCGAGGGCGAGGCCATCGCGTGGCACCTGCTCGAGGTGCTCAAGCCCAAGGTGCCCGTCAAGCGCATGGTGTTCCACGAGATCACCGCCGAGGCCATCCAGCGCGCCGTCGACAACACGCGCGAGCTCGACACGGCGCTCGTCGACGCGCAGGAGACGCGCCGCATCCTCGACCGCCTCTACGGATACGAGGTCAGCCCCGTGCTGTGGCGCAAGGTCGGCCCGGGCCTGAGTGCCGGCCGGGTGCAGTCGGCAGCCACGCGCCTCGTCGTCGACCGCGAGCGCGAGCGCCTCGCCTTCATCAGCGCCGCCTACTGGGACCTCGACACGACCCTCACCCCCGCCGCGGGCGATACCCCGTTCACGGCCCGCCTCGCGCGCCTCGACGGCAAGAAGGTGGCCACGGGCCGCGACTTCACCGACCGCGGCGAGCTCAAGGGAGCCGAGACGGTCGCGCTCGACGAGACGCTCACCCTCTCGCTCGCCGAGGCGCTGCGCGACCCGGCCATCGCCGTCACCGTCACGAGCGTCGAGTCGAAGCCCTACACGCGCCGCCCCGCCGCGCCGTTCACGACCTCGACCCTGCAGCAGGAGGCCGGCCGCAAGCTGCGCTTCACCGCCCGCCAGACCATGTCGGTCGCGCAGTCGCTCTACGAGAACGGCTACATCACCTACATGCGCACCGACTCCACGACGCTCTCGCAGCAGGCGGTGGATGCGGCGCGCTCGCAGGCGGCCGCCCTCTACGGCGCCGACAGCATCCCAGAGTCGCCCCGCGTCTACGCGAGCAAGTCGAAGAACGCGCAGGAGGCTCACGAGGCCGTGCGGCCCGCGGGCGACGTGTTCCGCACGCCGAGCGAGCTCGAGGGCACGCTGCGCGGCAACGACTGGAAGCTCTACGACCTCATCTGGAAGCGCACCGTCGCGAGCCAGATGGCCGATGCGCGCGGCCAGACCGCGTCGGTGAGCATCCAGGCGGGGCCGACCGCGGCGTCCGCCACCCCCGCCGGGGCGATCGCCGAGTTCGCGGCGAGCGGCACCGTCATCACCTTCCGCGGCTTCCTCGCCGCGTACGAGGAGGGGCAGGACGAGGCGCGCGACACCGACGAGAAGGCCGAGCCCGCCGAGGCGAAGCTGCCGCCGCTCACGGTCGGCCAGTCGCTGCGTGTCGTCGACGTCGAGGCCAAGGGCCACGAGACCAGCCCGCCGCCGCGCTACACCGAGGCGAGCCTCGTCAAGGCGCTGGAAGAGCGCGGCATCGGCCGCCCGAGCACCTACGCCGCGATCATCTCGACGATCGTCGACCGCGGCTACGTGACCCCGCGCGGCTCGGCCCTCGTGCCGAACTGGATCGCCTTCTCGGTCGTGCGCCTGCTGGAGGAGAACTTCAGCGACCTCGTCGAGTACGACTTCACTGCCGAGATGGAGGAGGACCTCGACCGGATCGCCAACGGCGAGGCCGACCGCACCGAGTGGCTCACGGGCTTCTACTTCGGCGACGACCACCAGCCGGGCCTCCGCCCCGTCATCGACAACCTCGGCGACATCGACGCGAAGACCCTCAACTCGATGCCCCTCACCGACACGATCACGCTGCGCATCGGCAAGTACGGCCCCTACCTCGAGGTCGTCGATCCCGCCGCGGAGGCCGCCGCCGACGGCACTCCCGCGACCCCGCGCCGTGTCAACCTTCCCCAAGACCTCGCCCCCGATGAGCTCACGCCCGCGAAGGCGCAAGAGCTCGTCGACGCCCCCGTCGTGGGCGACCGCGTGCTCGGCATCAACCCCGAGAACGGGAAGCGCGTCGTCGCGAAAGACGGCCGTTTCGGGCCCTACGTCACCGAGCTCGACCCCGAGCCCGAGGTGACGCCGGAGGAGGAGGCTGCCGCGGCGGCCGCTGCCGCCCTCGCGGCCGAGCCCGTCGTCGACCCCGCCACGGGCGAGGTGCTGCCCGCGCCGAAGAAGCGCGCCCCCGCGAAGAAGAAGGCTCCCGTCGAGAAGCCGCGCACGGCATCCCTGTTCACAGACATGGACCCGGCGACGGTCGACTTCGAGACCGCGCTGAAGCTGCTGAGCCTGCCGCGCACGGTCGGCGACGACCCCGAGAGCGGCGAGCCCATCACGGCGCAGAACGGCCGCTACGGCCCGTACCTCAAGAAGGGCACCGACACCCGGTCGCTCGACGCCGAGGCGCAGATCTTCGAGATCGACCTGGCCGGGGCGCTCGCGAAGTTCGCCGAGCCCAAGTACGGGGCCCGCAAGGCCTCGAGCGCGCTCAAGGAGTTCGACGCCGACCCCGTGAGCGGCAAGCCGATCAAGCTGAAGGACGGCCGGTTCGGCCCCTACGTGACCGACGGCGAGACGAACGCCACCGTGCCGCGCGGCGAGGACCCGATGGAGATCGACTTCGACCGGGCCGTGCAGCTCATCGCCGACAAGCGCGCGAAGGGCCCGGCCAAGAAGCCGGTCAAGCGCGCGCCCGCGGCGGGGGCGAAGACGGCCGCGAAGAAGGCCCCGGCGAAGAAGGCGGCCGCGAAGTCCGCGCCCAAGAAGGCGTCGTGACCGGGCTGTTCATCACCCTCGAGGGCGGTGACGGCTCGGGCAAGAGCACCCAGATGGGCGCCCTCACCGAGTGGCTGCAGTCGCGTGGCCGTGCGGTCGTGCAGGCGCGCGAGCCCGGCGGCACCGACCTCGGCCTCGAGCTGCGCGAGATCGTGCTGCACCGCCGCGGCCACATCGCGCCGCGCGCGGAGGCGCTGCTCTACGCCGCCGATCGCGCCCACCACATCGCGACCGTGGTTCGCCCCGCGCTCGAGCGCGGCGACGTCGTCATCCAAGACCGCTACCTCGACTCCTCGGTCGCCTACCAGGGGGCCGGTCGCGTGCTCGATCCCGACGAGGTGCGCGACCTCTCGCTGTGGGCCACCGAGGGGCTGCTGCCGCACCTGACCGTGCTGCTCGACCTCGACCCCGCGGTCGGTCGCGAGCGCCTCGACGCGAGCCGCACCCGGTACGACCGCCTCGAGGCGGAGGAGGCCGACTTCCACGAGCGCGTGCGCTCGGCGTACCTCGTGCTCGCCGCGGCCGAGCCGGGGCGGTTCCTCGTGCTCGACGCGACCCGGCCGGTCGACGAGCTGCAGGCGAGCATCCGCGATCGGGTGTCGGCCCTGCTCGACTAGGGTGGCCGCATGACCGCCTGGGACGACCTCACCGGCCAGGAGGCCGCGATCGCGGCGTTGCAGGATGCCGCTGCCGACCCCGAGGCGATGACCCACTCCTGGCTCATCACGGGCCCGCCCGGCTCGGGTCGCTCGAACCTCGCGTTCGCCTTCGCCACCGCGCTGCTGCAGGGATCGGCCCCGAGCGAGGCCGAGGCGCAGCGCACGGCGGCGCAGGTCGCGGCTCGCACGCATCCCGACCTCGCCGTGCTCGCGACCGACCGCGTCATCATCGCGATCGAGGAGGTGCGGCAGCTCGTCGCGCAGAGCCAGTTCTCGCCGAGCGTCGCCCCGTATCGCGTGATCGTCATCGAAGACGCCGACCGCATGACCGAGCGCACCTCGAACGTGCTGCTCAAGGCGCTCGAGGAGCCACCGCCGCGCACCGTGTGGATCCTCTGCGCGCCGAGCGCCGCCGACCTCATCCCGACCATCCGCTCGCGCGTGCGCACGGTGCGGTTGCGCGTGCCGAGCGTCGCCGAGGTCGCCGCGCTGCTCGTGCGCCGCGACGGCGTCGAGCCCGTGCTCGCCGAGCGCGCCGCGCGCGAGTCGCAGACGCACATCGGCATGGCCCTGCGCCTCGCGACCGACGCCGAGGCGCGCGAGCGCCGGGCACGCACGCTCGAGCTCGCGCTTGGGGTGCAGAGCGTCAGCGGCGCGGTGCTCGCCGCCGAGCGGCTCGTCGCGATCGCGACCGACGACGCGAAGGCCTTCACGGCCGAGCGCGAGGAGGAGGAGCGCGCCGCGGCGCTGCGCTCGCTCGGCCTCGAGCCGGGCGCGAGCGTGCCGATGGGCCTGCGGGCGAGCCTCAAGGCCCTCGAGGAGGACCAGAAGCGCCGCGCGACCCGCTCGGTGCGCGATGGCATCGATCGCGTGCTCGTCGACCTCATGTCGCTGTACCGCGACGTGCTGCTGCTGCAGCTCGGCGCGGGCGTCGAGCTCGTCAACGAGGCGATCCGCGGCGAGCTCGAGGCAGCGGCCCGCGCCGGGCATCCCGAGCAGTCGCTCGCGGCCCTCGACGCCGTCGCGCTCGCCCGGCGCCGCATCGAGGGCAACACGCCGCCCGCGCTCGCGCTCGAGGCCATGCTCATCACGGCGAGCGGAAGGGTGCCGGCGCTAGGCTCCCCCTCGTGACCCGCCGCACTGCGCCCCGAGCCGCCGCCCTCGCCTCGATCGTCCTCGTGCCCGCGCTGCTGTTGAGCGGCTGCGTGCCCGGCTGGCTGCAGGGCCTCGTGAGCGGCGGCGACGTCTCGACGCCGACGGGCGAGGAGGTCGCCGAGGAGCTGCGGCCGTACTACACGCAGGTGCTCACCTGGACGGGCTGCGGCGGCGGCGCGCAGTGCGCGACGGCGATCGCGCCGCTCGACTGGGAGAACCCGGGCGAGGGCGACGACATCGAGCTCGCGCTCGTGCGCCACCCCGCGACCGGCCAGGCGCAGGGCTCGCTCTTCATCAACCCGGGCGGCCCCGGCGCTTCGGGCTTCGACTTCGTGCGCGACAGCGTCGACTTCGCCGTGAGCGCCGATCTGCAGCGCGAGTTCGACATCGTCGGCTGGGACCCTCGCGGGGTCGGGCGCTCGAGCGCCGTCACGTGCTACACCGACCCGGCCGACCTCGACGCCTTCATCTTCGGCATCCCCGAGGCGCCGTTCGGCACGCCCGAGTGGGAGGCCGAGGTCGTCGAGAGCTCGGTCGCCTTCGCCGAGGCGTGCGCCGAGAACACGGGCCCCCTGCTCGAGTTCGTCGACACGAACAGCACCGTGCGCGACCTCGACATGATGCGGGCGATCGTGGGGGATGCCCGGCTCAACTACTTCGGATACTCCTACGGCACCGACATCGGCGCCCGCTACGCCGACCGCTTCCCCGAGAAGGTCGGGCGCCTCGTGCTCGACGGCGCGACCGACCCGACGACGACGACCTTCGATGTCGTCCTCGCGCAGTCGGAGGGCTTCGAGCTCGCGCTGCGCGCCTACCTCGAGGCGTGCCCCGGGCTCGGCGCCTGCCCGTTCCCGGGCTCGCTCGACGAGAGCCTCGCACTCATCCGCGAGCTCTACGACGAGCTGGGCGAGAACCCCATCGAGGCCGAGGACGGCCGCTTCTTCGACGGGGCGGTGCTCGACATCGCGATTGCCACAGCGCTCTACGACGAGGGCTCGTGGTCGTTCCTCAGCCAGATGTTCACCGAGCTGCGCACCGGCGTCGTCGAGACGGGCTTCCTGCTCGCCGACTTCTACTACGGGCGCGAGGGCGGCGAGTACACCGACAACTCGCTCGAGGCCTTCATCGCGATCAACTGCCTCGACTACCCGGTCGAGACCGACCGCGCGGTCATCGCCGAGCAGAACGCGCAGATCATGGCGGTCGCGCCGACGACCGGCGACCCCTCTCCGCTCGGCGACGTGCTGTGCGCCAACTGGCCGTACCAGTTCGAGGGCGAGCTCGGCCCCGTGAGCGGCACGGGTGCCGCGCCGATCCTCGTCGTCGGCACGACGGGCGACCCCGCGACGCCGTACCAGTGGGCCGAGGCGCTCGCCGAGCAGCTCGAGAGCGGGGTGCTGCTGACGTGGGTGGGCGAGGGTCACATCGCCTACGACGAGGGCGACCCGTGCATCAACGACATCGTCGACGAGTACTTCATCACGGGCGCCGTGCCCGCCGACGGACTCGTCTGCGAGGGATGATCGACCCGTCTGCGCGTCCAGGCGGAATCGGCTAAGCTTTCACCTCGTGTCACGGCCTCGGCCGTGTCCGCCGCCTTAGCTCAGTCGGCAGAGCGTCTCACTCGTAATGAGAAGGTCGTGGGTTCGATTCCCACAGGCGGCTCCGTGATCAACCTGCACTGCTCGGGTGCCTCCTGGTGCGCTCGCGCTGCGCGCGACGGGGTTCGATTCCCACAGGCGGTTCCGTGATCAAGCTGCACTGCTCGGGTGCCTCCTGGTGCGCTCGCGCTGCGCGCGACGGGGTTCGATTCCCACAGGCGGCTCCGTCATCTGGTCTTCCACCCTTCCCGGGGCGCTTCCAGAAATGCGGAAGAACCTGAATCTGGTCCGTCTTCTTCCGCATTTCGGGAAGGGGCCCGGGTGGCACCGGCGGATTCCGCTGGCTGACCGCCCTCGTCGCGCGACGGGCACCGACGCGCACCGGCGCGAACACGCGCGTGGGATGCTGGGGGCGATGAGCACCCCGCCCCCGCCGCTTGACGACGACGACGCGAACCCCGAGAACGACGCGCACGCCGACAACACCGCGCACCCCGAGCACGGCTCGCGCGCCGCGACCGCGCTCGCGATCACCGCGACGCTCGCGGCCGGCGTCGGCGTGGCCACGCAGAGCCGCGTCAACGGCGAGCTCGGGCAGCGGCTCGACGACGGCTACACGGCGGCGCTCATCTCGTTCGGCAGCGGCTGGCTGATCCTGCTCGCGATCCTCGCGTTCTCGCCACGCGGCCGCGCGGGGCTCGCGCGCGTCATCACCGAGGTGCGCCACGGCCGGCTCGCCTGGTGGATGCTGCTGGGCGGTCTCGCCGGCGGCTACTTCGTGCTCGCCCAGGGCCTCGTGGCCGGGATGCTCGGCGTCGCGATCTTCACGATCGCGATCGTCACCGGCCAGACCGTGACCGGGCTGACGCTCGATGCTGCGGGCTTCGCGGGAGCGCGCCGCACGGCGATCGCCCCGGCGCGGGTGATCGGCGCCGTGCTGACGATCGCGGCCGTGGCTGTGGCGGTCGTCCCGCGGCTCGGTACCGCGGGGTTCCCTCTCGCTGCGGTCGTGCTGCCGCTGCTCGCGGGCGTCGCCGTCGCCTTCCAGCAGGGGCTCAACGGCCGCGTGCGGGCCGAAGCGCGATCGGCCCTCGCCGCGACCACCATCAACTTCACGGTCGGCACCGCGGCGCTCGCCGGTGCGACGCTCGTGCACCTGCTCGTCGCGGGGCTGCCCGAGGCGCTGCCGAGCAATCCGCTGCTCTACCTCGGCGGGGCGGTCGGGGCGATCTTCATCGCCATCCAGACCGTGACCGTCGGCCGCATCGGGGTGCTCGTGCTCGGGCTGTGCCTCGTGACGGGGCAGTTCGTCGCCTCGCTCGTGTTCGACGTCGTCGCGCCGCTCGGCCCGGGCTCGACGAGCGCGACGGCCGTGGCCGTGGTGCTCGCGCTCTCCGGGGTGCTCGTGGCGAGCATCCGGTGGCGGCGCGGAGGGCGCGGGGCTACTCCGCCGTCGGCGTGAAGTCGAGCGCGAGCGAGTTCATGCAGTAGCGGTCGCCCGTCGGCGTGCCGAAGCCGTCGGGGAAGACGTGGCCGAGGTGCGAGCCGCAGTTCGCGCAGCGCACCTCCGTGCGCACCATGCCGAGCGAGGTGTCGTCGATGAGCTCGACGGCCTCGGGGCGCACCGACTCGTAGAAGCTCGGCCAGCCGCAGCCCGAGTCGAACTTCGTGCCGGCGACGAACAGCTCGGCGTTGCATGCGCCGCAGGTGTAGATGCCGGCGCGGCTCTCGTCGAGCAGCTCGCCCGTCCAGGCGCGCTCGGTGCCCGCCTGGCGCAGCACCTGGTAGCGCTCCTCGCCGAGCTCGGCGCGCCACTGCTCCTCGGTCTTCTCGACCGCGTAGGTCTTGCCGTCGGTGGCGGGTTTCTGGCCCATGATCCCTCTTCTCCTCGCCCGCAGGCGGTTGATCTCCCTCCATTAAACTCCTCTTCGTGGCCGACTCCTCCCCCATCCAGCGAACCTGGAGTCAGCTGAGTCGCGACGAGTTCTTCGAGCTGGCCCGGCTGCGCACCGAGGTGTTCTTCCTCGAGCAGCGCATCGACGAGCCCGAGCTCGACGAGCGCGACCGCGACGAGGCGACCGAGCACGTCTGGATCACCGACGAGCACGGCCCCGCCTCCTACCTGCGGGTGATCGTCGACGACACCCCGCAACCGGGCAACCGGGATGCCCGCCGCCTCATCGGCCGCGTCGTCACCCGCGCCGACCGCCGCGGCGAGGGACTCTCGCGCCGGCTGCTCGAGCACGTCATCGAGCGCCACGGCCACGAGCCGCTGGCCCTGCACGCGCAGAGCTACGTGCAGCCGCTGTACGCCGCCGTGGGCTTCGCGGCCTACGGCGACGAGTACCTCGAAGCGGGCATCCCGCACATCGGCATGTACCGGCCCGCCCAGCCGGCGCCGATGGGCGACCCCGTACGCTGAGCGCACCATGATCGCCGCGCTCGCCCTCGCCGCCGCGCTCGCGAGCGCTCCGGCCGCGGGCTGCGTCGCCGAGACGGGCGCCTTCGAGTGGGGGTTCAAGGAGTCGTTCCGCGCCTACATCAGCGGCTCGATCGCGAACGGCGAGTGGACCACCGAGGGCGGCATCGGCTACGCCACGCCGGCCTTCTTCGCCGAGCGGCTCGAGGGCCCGCTCGCGCTCGATCCGATCGCCGGCACGCTCGCGGTCGACGGCGCCCTGCGCTTCACCGGGCACGAGGGCATCCTCGACACCACCATCAGCGACGTGCGCTTCGTCGTCGAGAACCCCGACACCCTGAGCGTCGTCGTCGACATCCGCGGCACGACGCAAGACTTCGTGCCCGTCGACTCGGTCGACGTGCGCTTCCTCACGGGCGACCTCGCGGCCGCGCAGTGGAGCGCCGACGGGCAGACGCTGCTGATCGAGGGAATCCCGCTCGCACTCACGGCCGAGGGCGCCGCGGCGTTCGGCACCTACCCGGAGGGCGAGGCCTTCGACCCGCTCGACCTCGCGCTCACGACCTCCGAGGAGTGCGCCGCGAGCGCGCTCGAGGCGCGCAGCGCCGGCGAGACCGTGCCGCTGCTCGTCGCGGCCGGCGTCATCGCCGGGGGCGTCGCGATCGGCGCGGTTCTCGCCGTGCTGCTGCGCCGCCGCCGTGCCACGATGGGCACGTGAGCACCACCGCAGACCGGTACCGGCGCTTCGCCCGCGAGGCGGCCCCCCGCTCGCGCACCTACGCGGCCTGGGCCGAGGCGATCGCGGATGACGAGGAGTGCCTCGCCCTCATCGACACCCTGTCCGTCGCCGACCGGCAGCCCGTGCTCGTGCTGAGCGCCGCGCGGTTCTCGGGGCTCTCGACGCACGGCGATATCCGCGCCTGGCTCGAGGGCGAGTGGGATGCCGTGGCGCAGATCGCGCGGCAGCGCGCGACCCAGACGAACGATCCGCGCCGCACGACGCCGCTGCTCGTCGCGCTGCAGGGCATCCACGGCCCCGTCGCACTGCTCGAGGTCGGCGCCTCGGCCGGGCTCGGACTGCTCGTCGACCGGTACAGCCACGTCATGATCGACGCTGAGGGGGTCGAGCACCGCGTCGACCCCGTCGACGGCCCCTCGACGCTCGAGCTGCGCTGCACCCTCGGCGCGGGCGTGCCCGTGCCGACC
>NCEJ01000022.1:11355-25448 GCA_002280615.1 Micrococcales bacterium 32-70-13
CTGGATGCGGCCATCGCCATCGCGCGCGAGCACCCGCCGCATCTCGTCGCGGGCGACGCCGTCGACGGGCTCGCCGCCCTCGCCGCGCACGCGCCCCCCGATGCGACGCTCATCGTCGCGAGCCCCGCGGTGCTCGTGTACCTCGCGCCGGCCGACCGGGCGCGCTTCGCGGCCGCGGTCGCCGAGCTGCCCGGCCACTGGATCTCGCTCGACGGCCGCCGCGTGCTGCCCGAGGTGGGGGAGGCCGCCGACGCGCTGCTGCCCGGGGTCGACGACGACTTCGTGCTGAGCCGCGACGGGCGACCGCTCGCGGTGGTCTCGCCGCACGGCGATCGCATCGAGCGCTGGGCCTACTCGGAATAGATGGCGCGCGCGAGGGCATCGAGCACCGCGGGCGTGCGGGGGCCGAAGCTCAGCACCTCGCCGTCGTCCATGTCGACGAATCGGCGCGCCTCGCCCGCGCGCGTGAGCCCGACGGCGGGCTTCTCGGCGAGCAGGCCGTCGACCCCGCCGACGCTCTCGAGCCCGCCCGTCATGACGAGGATGAGGTCGGGGTTGGCCGCGACGAGCGCCTCGTCGGTCATCGGCCGCAGCCCCGTCCAGCCGATCTCGCCCGCCACGTCGATGCCGCCGAGCCCCTCGATGAGCTCGTCGGCCCCCGACTCCTCGCCGAAGAGGTAGTAGATGCCGGATGCCCCGCGCAGGTACAGGAAGAGGATGCGCACGCGCTGCGCGGGGTCGTCGGGCCTGATCTGCTCGATGGCGGCAAGAACCTCGGCCAGCTCCTGCTCGAGGCGCTGGGCGAGCAGCTCGCCGGTCTCGGGCGAGCCCAGGGCGGCCGACACCTGCCGGGCGAGCTCGGCGGGGGCGCCGAGGCCCGGCTCGGCATCCACGTAGACGACCGTCACGCCCGCCTCGCGCAGCTGCAGCACGACGTCGGTGGGCCCGACGGTGCCGTCGGTGATGACGAGCGTGGGACGCAGCGCGAGCACGGCCTCGCTGCTGATGGCGTGCCCGCTGCTCGTGACGATCGGCAGCCCCTCGGCCTCGGGGAAGGTCGTCGAGATGTCGCGACCGACGACGTCGTCGCCGAAGCCGAGGGCGAAGACCGTCGCGGCGATCGACCCGGCGATGTCGAGGGGCAGGATGCGGCTCGCGTCGTCAACGACGACCTCGCGATCGCCGTCGAGGTCGCGCGAGACGACCGTGACGGGCAGCGATTGCGCGGGGTCGACGGCCACGGGCTCGATCGCCGCCGACTCGATGAGCGCGGTCGAGGGGCCGGTGAGGGCGCGCGGGTCGTCGGCCACGGCCAGCTCGCTCAGCGGCACGCGCGGTCCGGCCGGGGCCGTCGGCTCGGCGGTCGACGACGGCGGCGCGACCGAGCAGGCCGAGAGCGCGAGCAGCCCGGCGAGCATGCCCACGACGGTCGCGGCGCGCGGCGCGGCGGCGCGGCGCGGGGGTCGGCGGGTCATCGGCAGTCCGGTCGATCGAGGGGAGCAGGCGGGCAGGTCGCTCAGGCGAGCCTAAACCGCGGTGCTGTGCCGCCTCTGGGCACTCGCGTTCGAGCCTGCCCGACCGCCCGCGAGCCGCCCAGGGCCGAAGGTCCTCGCGCCCTACCCTGATTTCCATCATGGATGCCCGGACCGACGGCCTCGACGAGCGCGCGCAGCGCGTGCTCGAGTTCGAGCGCGCGTGGTGGGGGCACAGCGGGGCGAAAGAGCTCCGCATCCGCAGCGAGTTCGGCTGGACGGCGGCCCGCTACTATCAGGTGCTGAACGCCGTGATCGACACCGACGTCGCCGTGCGGTACGACCCCGTTCTCGTGGGGCGGCTGCTCGAGGTGCGCGATGACCGCGCGCAGCGGCGACGCACCCGACGTGCGGGCGCCGACGGCGCCGTCTGATTCCCACCCCTGCCGCGGAAGGCACCGCTCCTATGGCCGATTTCCCCACGGATCGCTTCGACGACATCCCCGACTCGCTTGGCCGGGTCGGCGCTCACCGCGCGCCCGCGCCGCGCGGTCGCGCGTGGGCCGTCGTCGCTTGGGCGGCGCTCGCGAGCGGAGTGCTCGTCGTCGCCGGCCTCTACGGGCTCTCGCTCATCAGCGACCGCGTGACCTTCCCGCTCCCGGGCATCGGCACGGGGGAGCCCACCGCCGAGCCGACCGTGGCGCCGACCGATGCGCCGCCCTCGGTCGAGCCGATCACCGACCCGGCGCTCGCCGCGCTGCCGCCCGGCTTCACCATCACCGTGCTCAACGGCACCGAGGTCGACGGGCTCGGCGCGACGGCGCGCGACCTGCTGGTGGCCCCGGGCTGGCCCGTCGGAACGGTCACCGCCGCGGCGCAGACCGATCTGCCCGAGACCGTCGTCTACTTCAGCGACCCCGCGCTCGAGGGCGTCGCGGCCGGCATGGTCGCGCTGCTGGGGGCGGGGGTCATCGAGTTCTCCGACGCCTTCCCCGGCGCTCCGATCACGATCGCTCTTGGCGCCGACTTCGCCGCCGTCGCGGCTCCCTGAGCGTCGCGCGTTACACGGGCGTTTCGGGCCCGTAAAAGGTCGGCGCGAGCGCCGGCGAACCCCTGGTCGGCGCGAACGCCCGCAGGTATTCTCTCGGAATCCGCGCGACCAAGGAGCTCCACCATGCCCCACGGAACCGTCAAGTGGTTCAACGCCGAGAAAGGCTTCGGCTTCATCACCCTCGAGAGCGGCGACGGCGACGTCTTCGTGCACTACAGCTCGATCGACATGCCGGGCTACAAGGTGCTCGAGGAAGGGCAGGCCGTCACGTTCGAGATCGGCACGGGCACGAAGGGTCCGCAGGCCGAGGGCGTGCGCGTCGCCTGAGCTCTCGACTCCACTCGGGTTAGGGTGACCCTCATGACCCGGCGATCGGCCCGCAACGCGCTCTTCGCGGCGCTCGCCGCGAGCGCGCTCGTGGCCGTCGCGGGATGCACGGCCGAGGCCCCGCTGCCACTCCCGACCCCGACGCCGACTTACGTGTCGAGCTACGAGCCGCCGCCCGCCTACGGCATCGCGCCGCTCACGGGCGAGCAGATCGAGGTGGGGGCGCTCACGGCGCCGTCGCTCGCCGCGAAGGTCGACAACCACCCCAATGCGCGACCGCAGGTCGGCCTCGAGCGCACCGACATCGTGTTCGAAGAGCTCGTCGAGGGCGGGCTCACGCGCTACGTCGCCGTCTGGCACTCCGATGTGCCCGACGTCATCGGGCCCGTGCGGTCGATCCGCCCGATGGATCCCGACATCATCTCGCCCCTCGGCGGCATCGTCGCCTACTCGGGTGGGCAGAGCCGCTTCGTCGAGATGATGCGCGCGGCACCCGTCTACAACGCCATCCACGGCCAGCGCGACACCGAGTCGACCTTCTTCCGCGGCGACAATGCTCCGGCGCCCCACAACGTGCTCGTGCGCGCGCCCGAGGTCATCGCCCAGCACCTCGACCGCACGGCGCCCGTGCAGCAGTTCCCCTTCGCCGAGAGCATCGCCGCGGCGACGGCGACGAAAGACGGCGCGCCGACCGCGGGCATCGCCATGCGCTTCGGCTCGTCGAGCGCTCCGTCATGGACCTGGGATGCCGCGAGCCAGCGCTGGCTGCGCTTCCAGACCGGCGGCGCCCCCGACACCGATCCCTCGGGCGCCCAGCTCGGGGCGACCAATGTCGTGGTGCTGCGGGTGCCCGTGCAGGTGATCCAGAGCATCCCGACGACGCAGCTGATCGGCTCCGGCGAGGCCTGGGTGTCGACGGGCGGCGGCACCGTGCGCGCGACGTGGTCGAAGGCGTCGATGACCGCGCCGATCCGCATCCTCGACGCCAACGGGGTGGCCGTCCGGCTGGCCCCGGGCAACACCTGGGTCGAGCTCGTGCCGCTCGCCGGCTCGCTCTCGTTCCAGTAGCGGGCCCGGCCGATCGCGGCTCGCCGCCCGTTCCCGCAGCGCGGCTCGCGCGGCTTGCACTCGACCCCGGCGAGTGCCAGAATCGTTTAGCACTCACGCTCTGTGAGTGCCAAGAGCTACCGTACGTGAAGCGTCCGGGAGGGACGAGAGACACATGGCTAAGATCATCGCTTTCGACGAGGAGGCCCGTCGCGGCCTCGAGCGCGGCCTCAACATCCTGGCTGACGCCGTCAAGGTCACGCTGGGCCCGCGCGGGCGCAACGTCGTCCTCGAGAAGAAGTGGGGCGCCCCCACCATCACCAACGACGGCGTCTCCATCGCCAAGGAGATCGAGCTCGACGACCCGTTCGAGAAGATCGGCGCGGAGCTCGTCAAGGAGGTCGCCAAGAAGACCGACGACGTCGCCGGTGACGGCACGACCACCTCGGTCGTGCTCGCCCAGGCGCTCGTGCGCGAGGGCCTGCGCAACGTCGCGGCCGGCGCCGACCCCATCAGCCTCAAGCGCGGCATCGAGAAGGCCACGCAGGCCGTCTCGGCCCAGCTGCTGAAGAACGCCAAGGAGGTCGAGACCAAGGAGGAGATCGCCGCGACCGCGAGCATCTCCGCCGCCGACCCCGAGATCGGCGCCCTGATCGCCGAGGCCATCGACAAGGTGGGCAAGGAGGGCGTCGTCACGGTCGAGGAGTCGAACACGTTCGGCACCGAGCTCGAGCTCACCGAGGGCATGCGCTTCGACAAGGGCTACCTGTCGGCGTACTTCGTGACCGACCCCGAGCGCCAGGAAGCGGTCTTCGAAGACCCGTACATCCTCATCGTCAACGGCAAGATCTCGGCGATCAAGGACCTGCTGCCCGTCGTCGACAAGGTGATCCAGAGCGGCAAGCAGCTGCTCATCATCGCGGAGGACGTCGAGGGCGAGGCCCTGGCCACGCTCGTCGTCAACAAGATCCGCGGCATCTTCAAGTCGGTCGCCGTCAAGGCTCCCGGCTTCGGCGACCGCCGCAAGGCCATGCTGCAGGACATCGCCATCCTCACGGGCGGCCAGGTCATCAGCGAGGAGGTCGGTCTCAAGCTCGAGAACGCGACGCTCGACCTGCTGGGTCGCGCCCGCAAGGTCGTCATCACGAAGGACGAGACGACGATCGTCGAGGGTGCCGGCGACGCCGAGGCCATCGCGGGTCGCGTCAAGCAGATCCGCGCCGAGATCGAGAACACCGACTCGGACTACGACCGCGAGAAGCTGCAGGAGCGCCTCGCCAAGCTCGCGGGCGGCGTGGCCGTCATCAAGGCGGGTGCGGCGACCGAGGTCGAGCTCAAGGAGCGCAAGCACCGCATCGAAGACGCGGTGCGCAATGCGAAGGCCGCCGTCGAGGAGGGCATCGTCGCCGGTGGTGGCGTCGCGCTCATCCAGGCCGGCAAGACGGCGTTCGAGTCGAAGGAGATGACCGACCTCGTCGGCGACGAGGCCACGGGTGCCAACATCGTCAAGGTTGCCATCGACGCGCCGCTCAAGCAGATCGCCCTCAACGCGGGCCTCGAGCCCGGTGTCGTCGCCGACAAGGTGCGCCACCTCGAGGTCGGCTTCGGCCTCAATGCCGCGACCGGCGAGTACGTCGACATGCTCGGTGCCGGCATCGCCGACCCGGTCAAGGTCACGCGCTCGGCGCTGCTCAACGCGGCCTCGATCGCCGGTCTCTTCCTCACCACGGAGGCCGTCGTCGCCGACAAGCCCGAGAAGCACGCGGCGCCCATGGGCGACCCGAGCGGCGGCATGGACTTCTAGTCCGCAGCCTCTTCCGCGACACGACAACGGGGCGGTTCCCTTCGGGGACCGCCCCGTTTCGCGTGCCTCCGACGGCTAGCGCAAGAACATGCGCGCGGCCTGCTGCTCGACCTCGGCGTACCCCTGCCCGGCGTGCGCGAGCGCCTCGTTCATCGCCGTGAGGGTGTGCTCGACGCGCTGGTACGCCGCCGTCCACTCCCCGAGCAGCCCCTGGAAGGCCGAGGCCGCCGAGCCGCTCCACGTGCTCTGCAGCCCCGTGAGGCTGCTCTGCAGGCCGGCGGCCTCGGCCTGCAGCCGGCCGATCGACCCTCGCGTCGCGGCGGTGGCGGCGATGACCGCCTCGCTGTCGACCTGGTAGCGCGACATGGTGCTCTCCCTCCGCGCCGGGGCGGTCGCCCGGCGTCGACGGCAGGCTAGGCGCGAGCGGCGGAGCGGGGGTCGACGGGCTGCTCCGGGGGAGCATCCGTCGACGCCGCCGTGCTGGGGAGGACCGGGGCGCGACCCGCGAGCGGCAGCGAGACGCGGAAGGTCGCGCCGCCACCGGGGGTGTCGAGCACCTCGACGCGGCCGCCGTGCAGCGCCACGATCGAGGCGACGATCGCGAGCCCGAGGCCCGAGCCGCCTGTATCGCGCGCGCGCGACGAGTCGGCGCGGAAGAAGCGCTCGAAGATCTTCTGCTGCAACTGCGGGGGGATCCCCTCGCCGTGGTCGACCACCGCGATCGTCGCGACACCCGCCGCGGCATCAGTGCCGACGACGAGCTCGAGCGGCGAGCCCTCGGGCGAGAATCGCAGGGCGTTGCCGACGAGGTTCGTGACGACCTGCCGCAGCTTGTTCTCCTCGCCCGTCACGACGGCCTCGACCGCGGGCGCCGCCGCGGTGGCGACGGGATCGGGAGCCGGGATGCTCGCCACGGGTCGCCGCCCGCGCCGGCCGCGCAGCCGCGCGAACGCCGAGCCGCCGAGACCGGCCGACGCGGCGGCGGGCGAGTGGTGCGGGGCGGGGGGCTCGAGCAGGGCATCCGGCGTCGTCGCCCCGTGCCCTGCATCGCCCGGTTCGGCGATGACGACGCTCACGACGCGATCGGGAGCGCTCGCCATGGCGTCGAGCGCGGCGTCATGGGCGAGGGGCACGAGGTCGACCGGGGCGAGCTCGAGCGGGCGCGACTCGTCGAGGCGCGCGAGCTCGAGCAGGTCGCTCACGAGCGCGCCCATGCGGATCGCCTCCTTCTCGATGCGCTGCATGGCCTGCGCGACATCGTCGGGGGTCGCGAGGGCGCCCATGCGGTAGAGCTCGGCGTAGCCGCGCACCGAGACGAGCGGTGTGCGCAGCTCGTGGCTCGCGTCGCCGACGAAGCGGCGCATCTGCGAGATCGTCGCGGCGCGGTCGGCGAAGGCGCGGTCGATGCGGCTCAGCATGGTGTTGAGCGAGCGGGTGAGGCGGCCGACCTCGGTGTTGGGCGTCGCGCCGCCGAGGCGCTGGCTGAAGTCGCCGCTCGCGAACCGCGCCGCCGTGGCCTCGACGTCGCGCAGCGGGCGGAAGGTCGACGTGACGAGCATGCGCGTGAGGGCCGCGCTGAGGATGACGACGACGAGGCCGAAGCCGAGGAAGATCGAGGCGAACGAGCCGATGACATCGTTGGTGTCGGCGAGGTCGGCGCCGATCAGGAGCGTGGCGGTGGTCGACTCGCCCGTGCCCGCGTCGGTCACGCGCAGGGGGAAGGTCAGCACGCGCCACTGCGTCGTGCGATCGGTGCTCGTGATCGTGATGCCGCCGTCGAGGGCCTCGACGAACTCGCTCGTGAGGCGCGCGACATCCGGCGCCTGCGCGCGGCTGCCGTGGCTGACGTTGTCGTCGATCAGCACGCCCCGGGCATCGACGGCGCCGAAGTAGAACGGGTTGGAGAAGATCGACGGCGTCAGGTCGGTGAACGCGTCGAAGTCGTCGATGTTGAAGCTGTCGGGGGCCTGCGGCAGCTCGTCGGCGGCCTGCTCGATCTGCCGGTCGACCTCATCGATGAGCGTGCGCTGCAGCACCGTGAGGGTGCCGATGCCGACGACGAGCAGGCCGACCGTCACGACGAACACCGTGACGCCGGTGATCTTCGATCGCAGCGAGATCGACTCCCACCACTGGGTCAGCTGCTCGTGCATCGTGAGGCGTCGGTCGAGCGGAGCCCCGCTAGACCTTGGAGGCCTTCAGCATGTACCCGAACCCGCGCTTGGTCTGGATGAGCGGCTCGTCGGTGTGCGGGTCGAGCTTGCGGCGCAGATACGAGATGTAGCTCTCGACGATGCCGGCGTCGCCGTTGAAGTCGTACTCCCACACGTGGTCGAGGATCTGCGCCTTCGACAGCACCCGGTTGGGGTTGAGCATGAGGTAGCGGAGCAGCTTGAACTCGGTGGGGCTCAGCTCGATGACCTCGTCGCCGATCGTCACCTCGTGCGTGTCCTGGTCCATCGTGAGCTCGGCGGTGCGGATGACCGAGTCGTCCTCCTCCTGCATCGTGCGGCGCAGAATCGCCTTGATGCGGGCGACGATCTCGTCGAGGCTGAACGGCTTGGTCACGTAGTCGTCGCCGCCGACGGTGAGGCCCATGATCTTGTCGTCGGTGTCGTCTTTCGCCGTGAGGAAGAGGATCGGGCTCGTGTACCCGCTCGACCGCAGTCGCTTCGTGACGCCGAAGCCGTTGATGTCGGGCAGCATGACGTCGAGGATGATGAGGTCGGGCTCTTCTTCGAGCACCGCGGAGATCGCCTGCGCCCCGTTGCCGACGGCGCGCACGGCGAAGCCGGCGAAGCGCAGGCTCGTGGTGAGCAGGTCGCGAATGTTGGGCTCGTCGTCGACGATGAGAATCTTGGGTCCGTCAGCCATGGCCCCAGTATCTGGGCTTCTGGTGAAAGTTTCCTGAACGTCGTCGGCCTGTCGCGATATCGGTGCAGAGCGCTAGCGTTCGCCCATGCAGATCATCCTCATCCCCGGCTTCTGGCTCGACGGCGACTCGTGGGCGCCCATCACCCGCGAGCTCGAGGCCGCGGGCCACCGCGTGCACCCTCTCACCCTGCCGGGCAAGCGCCCGGGCGACACCGACCTCGCCGGCATCGGGCTGCGCGATCACGTGGATGCTGTGCTCGCGGTCGTCGACGGGCTCGAGGGTGCGGTGGCCGTTGTCGGGCACTCCGGCGGCGGCACGATCGCGTGGGCCGTCGCCGACGTCCGCCCGAGCCACATCGCCCGCGTGGTGATGGTCGACTCGATCCCGATGCCCGCCAGCACCTGCATCAACGACGAGCTGCCCGTCGAGGGCGACGGTGTGCCGCTGCCCGACTGGTCGCTCTTCGAAGAGGAAGACCTCGTCGATCTCGACGACGACCTGCGCGCGCACTTCCGCGCGATCGCGAAACCCGAGCCCGTCGGCGTCGCGCACGAGCCGACGCGCCTCGACGACGAGGCCCGCTTCGCCGTGCCCGTCACGATCATCGCGTGCGAGTTCCCCGCCGCCCTCGTGCACCAGGCGATCGGCAACGAGCGCGAGTGGGCGGGCGAGCTGGCCCGGATGCAGCGGCTCGAGATCGTCGAGCTGCCCACCGGCCACTGGCCGCAGTTCACGAGGCCGGCCGAGCTCGCGCAGAGCATCCTGACGGCCGTACAGCACTGATCGGGCGCCCGTCCTCGCCGGGCGCCGCGGCTCAGGCGGCGGCCGCGGCGATCTGGTCGGCGTCGAGGATCGTGTAGCTGTAGCCCTGCTCGGCGAGGAACCGCTGGCGGTTCTGCGCGAAGTCCTGGTCGACGGTGTCGCGCGCGACGAGCGTGTAGAAGCTCGCGGGGATACCGCTCTGCTTCGGCCTCAGCAGCCGCCCGAGCCGCTGGGCCTCCTCCTGGCGTGAGCCGAACGAGCCCGACACCTGAATCGCGACCGTCGCCTCGGGCAGGTCGACGGAGAAGTTGGCGACCTTCGACACCACGAGCACGGGCGTGCGGCCGTCGCGGAACTCCTGGAACAGCCGCTCGCGCTCGTCGACCGGCGTCGAGCCCGTGAGCTGCGGCACGCCGAGGGCCTCGCTGAGCTCGTCGATCTGGTCGAGGTACTGCCCGATGATCAGGATGCGCTCGCCCTCGTGCTGCGTCACGAGCCGCTTCACGACGCCGAGCTTCGCCGGTGCCGTCGCCGCGAGCCGGTAGCGCTGGTCGTCGGCGCTCGCCGCGTACTCGAGCCGCTCGGTCGGGGGCAGGTCGATGCGCACCTCGAAGCAGCTCGCGGGCGAGATGTAGCCCTGCGCCTCGATCTCCTTCCACGGGGCGTCGAAGCGCTTGGGCCCGATGAGGCTGAACACGTCGCTCTCGCGGCCGTCCTCGCGCACGAGCGTGGCCGTGAGGCCGAGGCGGCGGCGGGCCTGCAGCTCGGCCGTGAGCTTGAAGACGGGCGCGGGCAGCAGGTGCACCTCGTCGTAGACGATGAGGCCCCAGTCGAGGGCGTCGAGCAGGGCGAGGTGGGCGTACTCGCCCTTCCGCTTGGCGGTGAGGATCTGGTACGTCGCGATCGTGACGGGCTTGACCTCTTTCACCTGCCCCGAGTACTCGCCGATCTCGTCCTCGGTGAGGCTCGTGCGGGCGAGCAGCTCGGCCCGCCACTGCCGCGCCGAGACCGTGTTGGTGACGAGGATGAGCGTGGTCGTGTCGGCCTGCGCCATGGCCCCGGCGCCGACGAGCGTCTTGCCGGCGCCGCAGGGCAGCACGACGACGCCCGAGCCGCCGACGAAGAACTGGTCGATCGCCTGCTGCTGGTAGGGTCGCAGGCCCCACTCGGCGAGGTCGAGGTCGATCTGATGCGGGGTGCCGGGGGTGTACCCGGCGAGGTCCTCCGCGGGCCAGCCGATCTTGACGAGCTCCTGCTTGATCTGGCCGCGCGCCCACGGGGCGAGCTCGAAGGCCGAATGATCGATGCGCCGGGTGAGAAGCGGGGCCACCTTCTTGTTGGCGGCGATCTCGGTCAGCACCGCGGCATCCGTCGACCGCAGCACGAGCGTGCCCTCCTCATTGCGCACGATGATGAGGCGGCCGTAGCGGCCCACCGTCTCGGCGATGTCGATCGACACCGACTGCGGCACGGGGAACTTCGCGTACTTCTCGAGCACCGCGAGCATCTCGTCGGCCTCGTGGCCCGCGGCGCGCGCGTTCCAGAGCCCGAGGCGCGTGATGCGGTATGTGTGCACGTGCTCGGGCGCCCGCTCGAGCTCGGCGAACACGGCGAGGGCGTGCCGGGCCTCATCGGCCTGGCTGTTGGCCACCTCGAGCAGCACGGTGCGGTCGCTCTGAACGATCAGGGGGCCCTCGGGATTCATAACGGGCCAGTCTAGGCGGCGCGGCTGAGAGCCCCGAGCCGCGGGCTACTCGAGCGGCTCGAGCGCCGTGATGCTCGACACCGGAAGGGTGCGCTCGATGTCGGCGGCCTTGTCGCGCCCGCGCACGCGCCCCGCGGCGATGCCCGTGGGCTCGAGGTCGAACGAGCGCTCGCTGCCGTCGGGCAGCCGCACGGTCGCGCGCAGCGACAGCTTGCCCCGCAGCGCCAGCTCCCACTGGCGGGCGACCCAGGCCGTGTCGCCGTCGACGCCCACGGTCGATCCGCTGCGGATGCGCGCGACCGCCGCCGCGACCGAGTCGTCGACGACGACGGGCGCGGGGCGCGTGCGCGGGCGGCCCGGGCGCTCGGGCGTGACGGTGCCCACGTCGGCCGCCGCCGGGTAGCGCGCGTCGATGAGGGTCCAAAGCACGACATCCGTCTCGAAGCGGCTGACCGCGCGGTGCGGGCCGACGCGGCGCAGGGCGAGGGACGCCGTGGCCGCGTCGACGAGGATCGCCTCGAGCAGGAGCGGCTCGTCGCTGCGCACGGCCGTGCGCGCGCCGAGCTCGGCCGCCTCGTCGGGCTCGAGAGCGCCGACGCGCACGGCGCCGTAGCGGCGTGCCGTCTCATCGATGAGGTAGGCGAGCGGCTGAGGAACCCCCGTGAGCGAGATGCTCGCGAGGAAGGCAGTGAGGCCCTCCGCGGTCTCGCCCATCGCGATCGCCCGGGTCACGCTGTCGGCCGTGATGCGGTAGCGGCCCGCGAGGCCGGAGCTCTCGACGTCGGCCACTCGGCGCAGGCGCTCGTCGATGGCGCCCGCGAGCGGACCGGGCGACACGATCGTGAGGTCGTGCTGCAGGTACACCTGCTCGACCTCGGCGGGCACGAGCGGGGCGAGCGCGGCGGCGGCGGCCCCCGCGTCGTGGGCGACGAGCGCGCGGCCGATGCTGCTCGGGCGGCCATCGACGGCGATGCCCAGGCGGTCGGCCTGCAGGCCCCGGCGGTGGAGGCGCGCGAGCAGGGGCTCGCCCCCGGCGGGGTAGAGCCAGTCGACGAAGTCGACGAGCCCCGAGCCCCAGCGCGACTCGGCGCGCTCGGCGAGCAACGCCACGAGCTCGGGCGGCAGGGCGTCGCGCCAGGCAGCAGCGAGAGTACTCCAGCGCTCGGCGAGCGGGCGGCGGCGCCAGGCGTCGCCGACCTCGGTCGTGCGGGTCGCCCCCGAGTCGTCGTCGATGAGCCCCGCGAGGGCGGCCAGATCGGTGAGGGCGGCGAGCTCGTCGAGCCCGCAGCCGGCGGCCGCCGCGAGGCGCTTGGCGTCGGGCAGCGACAGGCCGCCGCGCGCGAGCAAGCGGCCCGGGGTCTCGGCGAGGGCGAGCACGACCTCCGTCACCGCGGTCGTCGTGGTGAAGGCGCGCTCGGCGGCGCCGCGGTCGAGGAAGCGCCGGTCGGCGTCGTCCACGGGCGCGAGCGCCGGCGGGGGAGCCTCATCGCGCAGCGCCGCGGCGCTCGGCAGGCCGCGGGCGGGCCAGGCGGCGAGCTCGGCGGCGACCGCCGGCCACACGATGACGTGGGTCGGCGTGCGGTCGGCGAGCAGCGCATCCATCGCCGCATCGAGGTCGTGCAGCACCTCGTCGACGCCGCGGCCGAGCCGCGCGGCGAGCTCGTCGGGAGTCGCGCCCTCCTCGCGCTCGGCGGCCGTCGCGAGCGCTGCGAGAGTGCGCCGGGTGAGTCCCGACAGGGCGAGGGCGAGGGCGGCGGGGTCGAGCAGCGCTTCAGCGAGGTCGAAGACGTCGCGCAGGCTCGCCGGCGCGATCGCCCGCTCGCGGATGACGCGCGCGACGACGGTGTCGTCGAGATCGCGCAGTCGCGCCGCGAGGGCGAGAGAAGCCGCGCTAGTGGCCGGCATCCTTGGCGGCTCGCCCCCGGCGCACGGCGCTGACGACGAGCAGCACGATGATGAGCACGAAGCCGATGGGCAGGCCGATGAGGGGCAGGATCGTCACGGCGGGCCAGATGCCCTGCGCGAAGTCGTCGCGCTGCAGACCGGCGCCCGTGGCGGCGATGAGCGCGATGAAGCTCGCGAGGCTGAGCACGACGATGCCGGCCACCATGTAGGCCAGCGTGCGTTCCACGCGGTTATTCATCACGAACGATTCTTCGGGCACGCCCTCCAGGATAGGTGCCACGACCGACCTCGCTGTACCCCGCGTGCTGGGGTCAGGGGTACAGGGGCCGCGCGACCGGTATCCTCGGAGGTTGGATCACCAATCGAGGAGTGCGCGCATGCCCACCGGCAAGGTCAAGTTCTACGACCAGGAGAAGGGTTTCGGCTTCATCGCCACCGATGAGGGCGACGAGGTCTTCCTGCACGCCTCCGCGCTGCCCGAGGGCGCCGTGGTCAAGGCGGGCACGAAGCTCGAGTTCGGCATCGCCGACGGCAAGCGCGGTGCGCAGGCGCTGTCGGTGCGCATCCTGGATGCGAAGCCCTCGCTCGCGCGCGCCAACCGCAAGTCGGCCGACGACATGTCGATCATCGTCGAAGACCTCGTCAAGCTGCTCGACGGCATCGGCTCGAACCTCAAGCGGGGCCGCTACCCCGACGGCGAGCACGGCAAGAAGATCGCGGCCGTGCTGCGCCGCGTCGCCGACGACCTGGAGGGCTAGACCCTCGTGGCGCGCGTCTCGAAGAAGGCCGCCGGCTCGGTCGCTGCTGCTGACGCACCCGACGCCGCGGTGCTCGAGCCCATCGCCCGGCAGGCGCTCGGCGAGATCACCCGCCCGGCCCACGTCGGGGCACTGCGCGACGTCGTCGTCGCCGACGATGTCGCGACCGTGCGCTTCTCGACCACGCAGGGCGGCTATCCCGGCTGGTACTGGACCGTGTCGATCGCCGTGAACCCCGGCATGCAGCCGAGCGTGCTCGAGACCGAGCTCATGCCCGCTGAGGGCGCTCTCGTGGCGCCCGACTGGGTGCCCTGGGCCGACCGGCTCGAGGACTACCTGGCGCAGCAGGCCCTGGAGGGCGAGCTCGCGGGCGACGACGGCGATTCC
>NCEJ01000138.1 GCA_002280615.1 Micrococcales bacterium 32-70-13
GCTCAGGAGGCGAGGACCTCGTCGAGCACGGTCGAGGCCTTCTCCTCGTCGGTCTTCTCGGCGAGCGCGAGCTCGCTGATCAGGATCTGACGGGCCTTCGCGAGCATGCGCTTCTCGCCCGCGCTCAGGCCGCGGTCTTGATCACGGCGCCAGAGGTCGCGCACGACCTCGGAGACCTTGATGACATCACCCGAGGCGAGCTTCTCGAGGTTCGCCTTGTACCGGCGCGACCAGTTGGTGGGCTCCTCGGTGAACGGGGCGCGCAGCACCTCGAAGACCTTGTCGAGGCCCTCCTGGCCGATCACGTCGCGAACGCCGACGAGGTCGACGTTCTCGGCCGGGACCTCGATCGTCAGGTCGCCCTGCGTGACGTTGAGCTTGAGGTAGAGCTTCTCTTCGCCCCGGATGGTTCGGTTCTTCACTTCGATGATCGTCGCCGCACCGTGGTGGGGGTAAACGACCGTCTCGCCGACCTGGAAAAGCATGGATGGTGGTCCTTCCGCAGAACTGCCAGTCTACCACAGGGATCTCTCAGCAATTCGGGCCGGGCAGGGCCCGCGGGGGGCGCCGAAGGGCTCGCGGCCGCTCGCTAGACTAGACTCGGTCAGGCTCTCGCGGGCGCTTCCGATCGCGCGCAGACGGGCCTCCTGACGGGCTGAAGGAGTCAATTCGTGAAATCTCGCTTGGCGGCGTCCCTCGCTCTCGCGGCGGCGCTCATGGTCGGCGCGACGGGCTGCACCTTCTCGGCGGAGATCGCCACGGAGAAGGACTACGACCCGAGCGACGGCGTCGGCGCCGAGGTCGGCGAGCTCGCGATCCGCAACGCCCTGCTCATCGGCGAGACCGGCGAGGCGCTCAACCTGGTCATGACCGTGGCGAGCGCGGCCGACGTCGACCGCCGCCTCACCGTGCAGTGGGAGTCCGAGGGCGAGCGCGTGACCGAGGCGATCGTGGTCGCCGCGGGCGACCGCACGCGCGTGGGCGGCCCGGAGGACGAGAACCAGATCGTCATCAGCGGCAGCGGCGCCACGATCGGCGGCCTCGTGCCGGTGTTCTTCGCGTACAACGGCGCCGCGGGCGTCGAGGTGCTCGTGCCCGTGCTCGATGGGTCGCTGCCCGAGTACGAGCTCTATATTCCTTAGCTCGCCCTACGGGCGACGAATCCCGTAGCTCGGCCTGCGGGCGACGAATTCGGTCGCGCGCGCTAAGCCTCGAAGCGGTAGCCGAGCCCGCGGACCGTGACGAGCATCCGCGGGTTCGAGGGGTCGGGTTCGATCTTCGAGCGGATGCGCTTGACGTGCACGTCGAGGGTCTTCGTGTCGCCGAAGTAGTCGGCGCCCCACACCCGGTCGATGAGCTGCCCGCGCGTGAGCACGCGCCCGGCGTTGCGCAGCAACAGCTCGAGCAGCTCGAACTCCTTGAGCGGCATCGCTACGACCGCGCCATCGACCGTCACCTGGTGCTTCTCGACATCCATGCGCACGGGGCCGACCGCGAGCACGGCATCGTCGACATCGCCCGCATCCGTCTGCCGACGCAGCACGGCGCGGATGCGCGCGAGGAGCTCGCGTGTCGAGTAGGGCTTGGTGACGTAGTCGTCGGCGCCCAGCTCGAGCCCGACGACGATGTCGACCTCGCTGTCTTTCGCGGTGAGCATGATGATCGGCACGGCCGAGCGCTGGCGCAGCTCGCGGCAGACCTCGGTGCCCGGCAACCCCGGCAGCATGAGGTCGAGCAGCACGAGGTCGGCACCCGCGCGGTCGAACTCGGTCAGGGCCGCGAGGCCGTCGTCGGCGACCGTCGTCTCGTAGCCCTCGCGGGTGAGCAGGTAGGCGAGCGGCTCAGAGAGCGCGGCTTCGTCTTCGACGATGAGGATTCGGGTCATGACCGTGCTTTCGTGAGGAGGGGTTGCGCGGGCTCGAGGACACGCGGCAGGCGGATGGTGAACGTCGAGCCGCGGCCGGGCTGCGACCACACGCGCACGTCGCCGCCGTGGTTCTGCACGACGTGCTTGACGATGCTGAGGCCCAGGCCCGTGCCGCCCGTCGTGCGCGAGCGCGCCTGGTCGACGCGGAAGAAGCGCTCGAACACACGGTCGAGCTCGTCCTCGGGGATGCCGATGCCCTGATCGGTGACAGCGATCTCGATGACGTCGTCGGCCGCGGTCACGCCGATGCCGACGCGCGAGGGCGAGGGCGAGTACTGCACGGCGTTGAGGATGAGGTTGTGCACGGCCGTGATGAGCATGGCCTCGTCGCCCCACACGCGCATGCCCTTCGCCCCGCCACTCGCGAGGGTCACGCGCTGCGCGTCGGCGTGCACGCGGTTCTGGTCGATCGCCGAGGCGATCACCTGGTCGAGCTCGACGACCTCGGGGTGCGAGAGCCGCGCCGATCGGGGTCTTGAGCTCGTGGCTGATGTTGGCGACGAAGTCGCGGCGCACCGCGTCGAGGCGGTACGACTCGGTGCGGTCTTCCGCGAGCAGCAGCATGAATCGGCTGCCGAGGCGGGCCACCCGCACCGAGAGGTGCAGGGCGGCGTCGCCGAGCGGTCCGCGGCTGAGCTCGACCTCCTCGGTGACGGGCTCGCCGCTGCGCCGAACGCGGTCGACGATCTCGACGAGGCGGGGATGCACGAGCGTGCGGTGCCACACGAGACCGAGGGTGACCGCCCGCGGTGAGGCGGTGATGACGTTGTTGCTGGGGTCGAGCACGACCCCGGCCGACTCGAGCGCGTCGATGACCTGCTCGACGCCGTCGGGAACGGTGGTCGAGGCCACCTCGGCGGCCATGCGGCCCCGACGCGCCGCCGCGATGACGGTGACGACGGCACCGCCCCCGAGCACCGCACCGAGGGCGAGCGCGAGGGGCACGAGCAGTGCCGAGTCCATGAGCACTAGATTAGTGACCGGCGGAGCGCCCCCGGCATGCCGAGCGCCCCGCAGGCCCGAGGTCGCCGAGAATTCACCTGCGGGCCAGCGGCCGTTCACCGCCGAACGGCACTGTGGCAGGGATTGTGCCGCAGCCCCCCAGACAAGAGGACGTGACCAGATGCGTGAAGTGTTCCAGCAGGAGCTGCGAGAGGTGCGCGAGCGACTCGTGGAGATCGCCGGGCTCGTCGCCGTGTCGATCGACAACGCCACCCGCGCCTTCAACGAGTCGAACGTCTCGCTCGCCGAGACCGTGATCGCCGACGATGCGAAGATCGACGCGGCCGCGGCCGAGCTCGACGAGCTGGCCATCAACATCCTCGCCCGCCAGCAGCCCGTCGCGCGCGACCTGCGCGTCGTCGTGAGCGCCCTGCGCATCAGCGCCTCGCTCGAGCGCATGGGCGACATGTCGGAGCACATCGCCCAGCTCGCGCGCTACCGGTTCCCCGACAAGGTCGTGCCGAAGAGCCTGCGCGGCACCTTCAAGGAGATGGGGGCGCTCGACGTCGAGATCGCCCGCAAGCTCGTCGAGCTGCTCGAGACGGAGGACGTCGCGGTCGCCGAGCACATCCGCAACGAAGACGACAAGATCGACGCCCTGCACCTGAGCGTCTTCGACAAGGTGCTCGGCGAGACCTGGAAGGGCGAGGTCATCGACACCGTCGACGCCACGCTCGCCTCGCGCTACCACGAGCGCTTCGCCGACCACGCCGTCTCGATCTCGAAGAAGGTGCAGTACCTCGCCACGGGCGACTGGGTACCGGCCGACTGACGTCGCGCGAGCATCCATGACACGGCGAAGGGCCCCGGCGAGAATGCCGGGGCCCTTCGCGGTCGGTGCGGTCTGCGCTACTTCTTGCCCTGCGCCGCGACCGCGGCGGCTCCCGCGGCCGCGGCCTCGGGGTCGAGGTACTCGCCCGGCTTGACGGGCATGAAGTCGTCATCCAGCTCGTAGACGAGCGGGATGCCCGTGGGGATGTTGAGCTCGGCGATCGCGTCGTCCGAGATGCCGTCGAGGTGCTTCACGAGCGCCCGCAGCGAGTTGCCGTGCGCGGTCACGAGCACCGTCTGACCCGCCGCGAGATCGCGCGTGATGTCGCTGTGCCAGTAGGGCAGCATGCGGTCGATGACGAGCTTGAGGCTCTCGGTGCGCGGCACCTCGCCGTCGATACCGATGTAGCGCGGGTCGTGCACCTGGCTGAACTCGGCGTCGTCGTCGAGCGGCGGCGGCGGGGTGTCGAAGCTGCGGCGCCAGGTCATGAAGAGCTCCTCGCCGTGAGCGGCGAGCGTCTCGGCCTTGTTGAGGCCCTGCAGGGCGCCGTAGTGGCGCTCGTTGAGGCGCCAGCTGCGCTTGACCGGAAGCCAGTCGAGGTCGGCGACCTCGAGGGCGATGTTCGCGGTGTGGATGGCGCGCTTGAGCAGGCTCGTGTACAGCACGCGCGGGGCGAGGCCCGAGGCCTTGATGAGCTCGCCGGCGCGTGCCGCCTCGGCCTTGCCCTGCTCGGTCAGCCCCACGTCGACCCAGCCCGTGAAGATGTTCTTCTCGTTCCAGACGGAGTGGCCGTGGCGGAGCAGGATCAGGGTGTGCGTCATGCCTCCAGCCTACCGAGGGCCGACAATGGTCAGATGGCAGAGGGGCGCATCACGCGCGGCACGACGGGCGTCAACCGTCTGCGACGCATGGATCGCTTCATCGCCGCGCACCCGGCCCTGCGCCGCGCATCCGACCCCCTCGTCGTCGACCTCGGCTACGGGGCCGCGCACTGGACCTCGCTCGAGCTGCTGGAGCGGCTGCGCCGCGTGCGACCGGATGCCCGGGTCGTCGGCATCGAGATCGATCCGGAACGGGTGCGGGCCGCGGCGCCCTTCGCTCGCGAGGGGCTGAGCTTCCGGCAGGGCAGCTTCGAGGTGCCGCTCGACGGGGATGCCCGGCCCGCCGTCATCCGCGCCGCCAACGTGCTGCGGCAGTACGACGAGGGCGAAGTGCCCGCGGCCTGGGCGCTGCTGCGCTCGCGCCTGCAGCCGGGCGGGCTGCTGCTCGAGGGCACGTGCAGCGAGGTGGGCCGCGTGGCGAGCTGGGTCGCGCTCGACCCG
>NCEJ01000139.1 GCA_002280615.1 Micrococcales bacterium 32-70-13
GGCGTCGGCGACCTCGAGGCCGCCGGACGCTAGGCGCGGCGCGGGGCACCGCAGCGCCGCCGGAAGCGCTGCGCTCCTCGTCGATCCCCGCCCCTGCGACCCTGCCCCTGCGGCCCCGTCCCCCTCGGGGCTTCTCTCGAGACGCCCGTCCGATCCTGGCGCCCTTCCACAACTTCGGAGTGGGAGCGCGGTTTCCCCGTCCGAAGTTGTGGAAGGCGCGGGGAGCGAGGGCGGCTGTCCGGCGGTGAAGATCCTGCGGGGATGCGGACGGGCCCGCAGGCGGACCGAGGGGCCGGCGTCAGCCCAGCAAGTCGGAACGCCGGGGGCGGCGAACCTCAGCCCTGGATGACGGGCGCGCCCCAGCCGTCGTAGTCGCCGTGGTGCGCGGCGACGACGGCGAAGACCTCTTCGACCATGCGATCGGCGGTCTCGACGTCGACCGTGGCGATCTTGGCGGCGCGCAGCGTGCCGCGGAAGAGCATGCGACGGGAGACGGTCACGGCGTAGCCGAGGCCCTCGAGCGCGGCCGCAGCGGCCCGCGCCTCCTTGATGGCACCGAAGTTGGCGAAGTGCTCGACCTCGCGCGGCTCATCGACGTTGTCGCGCATCTTGATGCGCTGACTGAACTGCTCGACGTTGCATGTCAGGTGCGACTGCATATCTCCCACTCGCGCGATGCGCGCGACGACCTGGCACAGCAGGTCGTTCTGACCCGAGGTCGCGACGCACTCGATGATCGTCGAGATCTCGCGCAGCGCGACCATCGCCTCGTCGAACCGATCTTGATCGACCTCGGCCGTCACGATGGCCCGGATGCTGTACCCGAGCGCCTCGGGCGGCACCGTCACGCTCTGAGGGCGCAGGGTCTTTCCGTCGAAGAGCTGCGCGATGCGGCTCTGCACGGTGCCGCGCGCGAGCCGCAGCGACTCGGCGAGGCCGCCGACCGTCGCCCGCGGGTCGGCGTCGAGGGCGAGCACGATGCGCCGGGTCGTGGGGTCGAGGATGGTGGCTGATCTGACCATGATGCGCGCCACTCTATGCCGAACTCTGGTCGGATTGACCAGTTTTCAGCGCTGATCTTGTCGTGAGCATCCGCTCTAGGTCAGGGTTCTGGTCATGATGACCAGTGGAGAGACCATCAGTGTCGGCCAGTACCTCGCCGCCCGCCTTGTGCAGTGCGGGGGCTCGCATGCCTTCGGCATCCCCGGCGACTTCACGTTGAGCCTCCTCGACGAGATGCTCAGCGACCCCGGGCTCACCTGGATCGGCTCGAGCAACGAGCTCAACGCCGCCTACGCCGCCGACGGCTTCGCGCGCGTGGGCCGCACGATCGCGAGCGTCGTCACGACCTACGGGGTCGGCGAGCTCAGCGCCATCAACGGCATCGCCGGCGCCTTCGCCGAAGACGTGCCCGTCATCTCGATCGTCGGCATGCCCGCCACGGGCGCGCTCGGCAGCGGGGCGCTGCTGCATCACAGCCTGCTCGACGGCGACCACGAGCACTTCGTGCGCGCGTTCCGCGAGGTCACCGCGGCCCAGGCCGTGCTCACGGTCGAGACGGCGACGGCCGAGATCGACCGCGTGCTGACCATCGCGCTCACCTCGAGCAAGCCCGTGTACCTCGGGGTGCCCACCGATGTCGCGGTCGCGCGGGTGAGCGCCGCCGGGTTGGCCGAGCCGATCCGAGCCCGGGGCAGCGAGCCGGGGGCCCTCGCCGCCTTCGAGCGCGCGCTGGCGCAGCGGTTCGCGGGGGAGACTGCGGTGACGGTGCTGGCCGGTCCGCGCATCCACCGCCGCGGGGTCGAGGGCCGTGTGGCCGCGCTCGCCGACCTGCCCGGGGTGCGCATCGCCAGCCAGGTGGGCTCGAAAGCCGTCATCGATGAAGACCACCCGGCGAGCCTCGGCACCTACATGGGCGCGATCACGCAGACCGAGCGCGCGCGCCGCGCCGTCGACGAGGCCGCCCTGCTCGTCATGGTCGGTACGGTCGTGAGCGACTTCACGACGGGGTTCTTCACGCAGGCCTTCGACCCGACCGCGGCCGTCGAGCTCGCGCTCGACCACGCGCGCATCGGCTACGCCGTCTACCCCGAGGTGCGGCTCGACGACGCGCTCGAGGTGCTCGCGCGCGTGACTGCCGCCGCCGGCTTCTCTGCCGCCGAGGCGATCGACGTGCCCGATCTCGCGGCGCCCGCGCCCGCCGATGACGACGCGCCCCTCGACCACGCCGTCTTCTGGCACGAGCTGCAGGGCTGGCTGCCGCGCGAGACCACGGTCGTCGCCGAGGCCGGCACCTCGTTCTACGGCGCGCTCGACCTGCGGCTGCCCGAGCGCAGCGACCTGCTCGGCCAGCCCGTGTGGTCGTCGATCGGCTACACGATCCCGGCCATGCTCGGCGCGGGCCTCGCGCGGCGAGACCGCCGGCCCGTGCTCATCATCGGCGACGGCGCCGCGCAGCTGACGGTGCAAGAGCTGGGGCAGGTGTTCCACCACCTTCTCGCGCCGGTCATCCTGCTCATCGACAACGCCGGGTATACCGTCGAGCGCATGATCCAGAGCCCGGAGGCCGTCTACCAGGACATCGTGCCCTGGAACTGGCGGCTCATCCCCGCCGCGCTCGGCGGTGCGCGCGTGCGCGTGCTCGAGGCCACGACCGCGGGCGAGCTGCGGTCGGCGCTCGATGACGCCGCCTCGGCCCCCGAGGATGCCGTGTTCGTGCGCGTGCAGCTGCCGCGCGACGACGCCCCGCGCCTGCTCGTCGAACTGACCCGCCGGCTCGCGACCCGACCGACCGAGAGCGTGAAGGAGCTCGCATGACCACGGCACCTCTTCCCGATTTCACCCACGAGCGCGTCACGACCGTCACGGGCGCGCGCTCGAGCCTGCACATCACCGTGGCCCTGCACTCGAGCGCGCTCGGCCCCGCGCTCGGCGGCTGCCGGTTGTGGACCTACGAGCACTGGCTCGACGGCGTCGCCGACGCGATGCGGCTCGGGCAGGCCATGACGATGAAGAACGCGCTCGCCGACATCGGTGCGGGCGGCGGCAAGGCCGTCATCGCGCTGCCGCCGGGGCACGTTCTCGACCCGGCGCAGCGGCGGGATGCCCTGCTCGACCTCGGCGACCTCGTCGAGTCGTTCGGCGGCGCGTACATCACGACCGAAGATGTGGGCGTGAGCGAGCACGACATGCTCATCGTGCGCGAGCGGACCCAGCACGTCGTCGGGCTACCCGCCGCCGACGGCGGCGCGGGCGAGCCGGCCGCGGGCACGGCGCT
>NCEJ01000140.1 GCA_002280615.1 Micrococcales bacterium 32-70-13
CGCGTCTACGCCGAGCGCTCGCTCGCGGGCAGTCTGCCGAGCCTCGGCGACGAGCAGGCCGCCCTCGGCCGCGTGCTCGCCGACCTCACCGGCTACGGCCCGCTGCAGCCCTACTTCGACGATCCCGATGTCGAGGAGATCTGGATCAACGCCCCCGACGCCGTCTTCATCGCCCGCGCCGGGGTGACCGAACGAGTGGATGCTCGCCTCACCGACGAGCAGGTGCGCACTCTCGTCGAGCGCATGCTGCAGAGCACGGGCCGCCGTGTCGACCTCAGCAGCCCCTTCGTCGACGCGAGCCTGCCCGACGGCTCGCGCCTGCACGTCGTGATCCCCGACGTCACGCGACAGCACTGGGCCGTCAACGTGCGCAAGTTCTCGCAGCGCATCCGTAGCCTCGCGCGCCTGGTCGAGCTCGGCTCGCTCACCCCCCTCGCAGCGGAGTTCCTGCGCATGAGCGTGCTCGCCGGCAGCAACATCCTCGTCAGCGGCGCCACGCACTCGGGCAAGACGACCCTGCTCGGCGCGATGCTCGCGAGTGCGCGCCCCGCCGACCGCATCGTGACGGTGGAGGAGACCTTCGAGCTCGACCTCACGGCAGGCGACGTCGTCGCGATGCAGTGCCGCACGCCCAACCTCGAGGGAACGGGCGAGATCACCCTGCGCCGCCTCATCAAAGAAGCGCTGCGGATGCGCCCCGACCGCCTCGTGGTCGGCGAAGTGCGCGAAGCCGAGTCGCTCGACCTGTTGATCGCGCTGAACTCCGGACTGCCGGGCATGTGCTCCATCCACGCCAACAGCGCACGGGATGCCCTGGTCAAGCTCTCGACCCTTCCACTCTTGGCGGGGCGCAACATCGACTCGGCGTTCGTGGTGCCGACGGTCGCGAGCGCGATCGACCTCGTCGTGCATTGCGAGCTCGTGAAGGGCGGGCGCCGTCGGGTCGCCGAGATCGTCGCACCGACGGGCGACGTGGTCGCGGGCACGATCGAGGCGCAGTCGCTCTTCGCGCTGCGCGACGGTGTGCTCGAGCCGACCGGCACCCTGCCCGCGCGCGCCGAGCGGTTCGCGGGCGCCGGGCTCGACCCGAGCATCCTGCTGCGGAGCGGGGCGGGCGCATGACCCTCGCCGTCGGGTTCCTGCTCGCCGCCGGGGTGCTGCTCATCGCCTCGCCGTGGCTCTGGCCGCGCCGCGAGCCGTCGAGGGCGACGGCCCGCGCCCCGTTCGCGCCGCTCGCCGACCTGCTCGCCCGCGCGGGAGTGCCGACCGTCTCGCCCCTCGTGCTGATCGGTGTCATCGCCATCACCGGTCTCGCCGGGGGCGCCCTGACGCTGCTGCTCGTGCCCGTCGTGGCGCTCGCCCCCGTCGCCGCGGTGCTCGTCGCTGCCGTTCCCCTCCTCGTGCTGCGCGGCCGGGCGGCCACGCGTCGCCGCGCCTTGCGCGCCGTGTGGCCTGACGTCGTCGACCACCTGCTCTCGGGCGTGCGCGCGGGCCTCAGTCTGCCCCAGGCGATCGCGGCGCTCGCCGACTCCGCACCCGAGCCCGTGCGCGGCCCGTTCCGCACTTTCCGGCGCGACTACCTGCGCACCGCGCAGTTCACCGAGTGCCTCGACGCGCTCAAGGCGAGCCTCGCCGACCCGGTCGCCGACCGCATCGTCGAGACCCTACGCATGGCGCGCGAGGTCGGCGGCACCGAGCTGCCGAGTGTGCTGCGCTCGCTCTCGCACTACCTGCGGGCCGATGCCGCGGTGCGAGCCGAGGTGGATGCGCGGCAGTCGTGGGTGCGCACGGCCGCGCGTCTCGGCGTGGTGGCGCCCTGGATCGTGCTGCTCATGCTCAGCACCCGTCCGGAGGCGGCCGCCGCCTACAACACCCCCGGCGGCGCCGTGCTCGTCATCGGAGGGCTACTCGCGACGCTGGTGGCGTATCGCCTCATGATCGCGCTCGGGCGGCTGCCCGAAGAGGGTCGGTGGTTCCGATGACGCCGCTCCTCGGCGCCGCGCTGCTCGCGGGGCTCGGGCTCGGCACCGGCCTGTGGCTCCTCGTCTCGACGGCGCCCCGCCTGGGCCGCCCGCGGCTCGCGAACAGGCTCGCCCCCTACCTCGTCGACGTCTCCGCCGAGGCCCGCGCGATGACCGAGGCGCGGCGCTCCGATCCGCTCCCCGTCATCGGTGCGCTGCTCGCCCCGGTCGCCGAGGCGGGGCGGGGGATGCTCGACACCGTACTCGGCGGTGAAGCGATCATCCGCACGCGCCTGCGGCAGTCCGGCTCCGCGCTGACCGTCGCCGGCCACCGCACCCGGCAGCTGTTCGGAGCGCTGCTCGGCGCGGCATCCGGAATCGTCCTCGCTGCACTCCTCGCACGAGACGGCGTGCCGTTCGTGCCGGCCGCCCTCGGAGCGCTGTTGGCCGGCGGTATCGGGGGCATCGCCGCGGTGGATGCCCTGCTCGCTCACGCCGCCCGCCGTCGCTCGGCGCGCATCGCCGAGGAGTTCCCGACCGTGGTCGAGTTCCTCGCCCTGAGCGTGGCCGCCGGCGAGAGCATCCTCGAAGCACTGCGTCGCGTCGCCCGCACCGGGTCGGGAGAGCTGGCGGGCGAGCTCGATCGCGTCGTGCAGCGCGCCGCCGCAGGTCAGCCGCTCGCGCTCGCGCTGGCAGAGCTGCGCGACGGCCTCGCCGTGCCCGCCGTCGGGCGGCTCATCGACCAGGTGCTCGCCGCCCTCGACCGCGGCACCCCGCTCGCCGAGGTGCTGCGTGCCCACGCCCTCGACGCGCGCGACGAGTCGAAGCGGCGCCTGCTCGAAGCCGCGGGCACCCGCGAGGTGGCCATGCTCGTGCCCCTCGTGATGCTCATC
>NCEJ01000141.1 GCA_002280615.1 Micrococcales bacterium 32-70-13
TCGAGAGCTGCGCCTCGGGCGGCGCGCGCGTCGACCTCGGCATGGCCGCGCGGGTGCACCGCTTCTGGACGAGCGACACCAATGACGCTCTCGATCGGCAGCGCATCCAGCGCTACAGCGGCCTGCTCATGCCGCCCGAGCTGCTCGGCGGCCATGTCGGGGCGCCGCGCGCCCACATCACGGGCCGCACCCACGACCTCTCGTTCCGCCTCGCGACGGCCCTGTTCGGCAGCGCGGGGATCGAGTGGAACGTCACGACCGCCGATGCCGCCCAGCTCGACGCCCTGCGCGACTGGGTCGCGACCGTCAAGCTCGTGCGCCCGCTGCTCACAACCGGCCGCACGGTGCGCACCGACGAGCCCGGCGACGACCGCTACGTGCACGGCCTCGTCGCGCCCGACGGCAGTGAGGCGCTCATCGCTCTCGTCACGCTCGCGACCGCGTCGGTCGCCGTGCCGCCGCCCCTGCGGTTCCCCGGCCTCGACCCCGACCGGCGCTACCGCGTCGAACCGCTGACCGTGGGCGGGCCACCGCACGCGGTGCAGGATGCTCCCCCTGCGTGGCTCGTCGACGGCGGCATCACGGTCACGGGTCGGCTGCTCGCCGACCTCGGGTTGCCCGTGCCGCTGCTCGCGCCCGAGCAGGCCCTGCTGCTGCGCGCGATCGCCGTCGCCTAGGTCTGAAGGGCATAGAGCGCGACCGCACTCGCCGCCGCGACGTTGAGCGAGTCGACGCCGTGCGCCATCGGGATCGTCACGACGACATCGGCCGCGTCGAGCGCCGCGCGGCTCAGGCCGTCGCCCTCGGTGCCGACGACGATCGCCACGCGCTCTGGTTCGGTCGCGGCGAACTCGCGGAGGCCCACCGCGTCGTCGGCCAACGCCAGCGCCGCGATCGTGAAGCCCGCGGCGTGCAGCTGCGGCACGGCCTTGCTCCACTCGGGCAGGCGCGTCCACGGCACCTGCAGCACCGTGCCCATCGAGACGCGCACGCTGCGGCGGTAGAGCGGGTCGGCGCAGCGCGGGGTGATGAGCACGGCATCCGCGCCGAGGCCCGCCACCGAGCGGAAGATCGCCCCGACGTTGGTGTGGTCGACGACGTCCTCCACGATGACGACGCGCCGGGCATCCCGCAGCACCTCGATCACCGTCGGCAGCGCGGGCCGGTGCATGCTCGCGAGCGCGCCGCGGTGCAGGTGGAATCCGGTGAGCGCTTCGAGCACCCCGGCCTCGCCGACGTGCACGGTCACGTCGCGGTCGCCCAGCAGCGCCTCGAGGTCGGGCAGCCAGCGCTCGCTCGTGAGCACCGAGCGCGGCACGTGGCCAGCCCGCAGCGCGCGGCCGATCACGGTGATCGACTCGGCGATATAGAGCCCGCCCTGCGGCTCGGTCGCGACGCGCAGGGCGACGTCGGTGAGGCGCGCGTAGTCGGCGAGGGCGGGCTCGTCGAGCGTCGTGATGTGCTCGGGAGGAACCACCGGAGGCCCCATGTCGATCGCCGCACCGCTCGTCGAGCTCGATGCGGCCGCGCGTGCCGCCGTCGAGCAGGCGATCGCGCTGCTGCGCGGCCGGCGCGTCGCCGTGCTGACGGGGGCGGGCGTGAGCACCGACTCGGGAATCCCCGACTACCGCGGCGTCGGGGCCCCCGTGCGGACGCCCATGACCTACAGCCAGTTCCTCGCCGACGAGCCGTACCGCAAGCGCTACTGGGCCGGCAGCCACCTCGGGTGGGAGCGCTTCGCCGCCGCCGGCCCTAACGCCGGCCACCGCACGCTCGCCGACCTCGAGCACGGCGGCGTCGTGACGGGCGTCGTCACGCAGAACGTCGACGGCCTGCATGTGCGCGCCGGCAGCCGCCGCGTCGTCGACCTGCACGGCAGCATGGACCGCGTCACGTGCCTCCACTGCGGCCAGACCTTCGACCGCGGCGCGATCGCCGAGCGCATCGCCCGCCTCAACCCGTGGCTGAGCGACGCCGACGCGACCATGAACCCCGATGGCGACGCCGAGGTCGCCGATGTCTCGCGCTTCCAGGTGCCCGAGTGCTCGGTCTGCGGCGGCACCCTCAAGCCCGACATCGTGTTCTTCGGCGAGTTCGTGCCGCCGGTGAAGTTCGAGGAGGCCCGCGGCATCGTTGCCAGATCGGATGCCCTGCTCGTGCTCGGCTCCTCCCTCGTCGTCAACTCGGGAATCCGCCTCGTCGGGCTCGCCGCCAAGAAGCGCATCCCCACCATCATCGTGAACCGTGGCGAGACGAAGGCCGACGCCCGCGCCGCCCTTAAGATCGATGCGGGCACGACCGAGACCCTCGCGGCGTTCAGCGAGGCGCTCCTGCCCTGATCGGCCCTCGACCGTCGAGGGCCCGCTGAAGGGAATCCTCATGACGGTGTTCGCGCTCGTGCGCCACGGCGAGACCGATTGGAACCGCGAGCGGCGCATCCAGGGCTCCACCGACATCCCGCTCAACGAGACGGGGCGCGAGCAGGCCCGCGCGACCGGTGAGCTGCTCGCGAGCCGCCGCTGGACGGCGCTCACGGCGCCGACGTGCCCGGGCGCGAGCCGCGCGAGGCCGTCGCCGACCGCGCGGTCGCCGCCCTGCATGATCTCGCCGCACGGCACCCGGGCGAGGCCGTGATCGTCGTCGCGCACGGCGGTGTCATCCGCAGCGTGCTCGAGACGGTCGCCCCCGGTCGGCACCGCGAGCCCATCACGAACGGCTCGGTGCACTCGTTCCGCCACGCCGACGGGGCGATCGAACTCGTCGCCTTCGACGACCCCATCGACGAGCAGTCGATCTTCCCGCTCGCCGACGACTTCGAGCAGCAGAACCGGCTCGCCGAGCGCGAGCGCGAAGGTCGCTGATGGCGAGCGGGCCCGAGCGCTTCCTGGCCGCGACGGCGCACCTGCCGATCACCCCGCAACGGATGCCCGACTCGACCCACACGGCCGCCGAGGCCGCGGCCGCCGTCGGCTGCGAGGTCGGGGCCATCGTCAAGTCGCTCGTCTTCGTCGCGGTGCACCCCGATGACTCGAGAGAGCCCGTGCTCGCGCTCGTGTGCGGCGACAACCGCGCCGACCTCGACGCTCTCGCCCTGGTGCTCGGTGCCCGCATCGAGAAGGCCGACGCGAGGAGCGTCAAGGAGTCGACGGGCTACTCGATCGGCGGCGTTCCTCCGCTCGGGCATCCGGCCCCCGTGCGCACGGTCGTCGACCGCGACCTGCTGCGCTTCGAGACCGTGTGGTCGGCGGCGGGCAGCGCCTACGACGTCTTCCCGGCGACCCCGCAGCAGCTCGTCGACTGGACGGGCGGCGAGCTCGCCGACATCGGCACGCGTTAGCGACGGCCCAGCGCGGCCTGCTCGCGCAGCAGCTCGAGCAGCACCGCGGCCGACCGGCTCCAGTCGAAGCGCGCCGCCTCGGCGGGGGCGGCGGCCGAGCGACGCTCCCACTCCCCCGCGTCCAGTAGCTCGGTGATGCGCACGGCGAAGGCCTCAGCATCCCCCGCCGCTGCATAGAGCGCCGTGTCGGCGCCGATCTCGCGGAAGATCGGAATGTCGCTCACGACGACGGGCGTGCCGCGCCCCATGGCCTCGACGAGCGGGATGCCGAAGCCCTCGTCGCGCGAGGCCGACACGAGCGCCGTGGCGCGGTCGAGCAAGTCGGCGTACTCCTCGTCGCTCACGCCGTCGTGAACGACGAGCGAACCCGAGGGCGCCGCGGCCTCGAACCGGGCGCGATCGGCAGGCCGGATGCGGCTCAGCAAGTGCAGCCGCGCGCCGGGCAGGTGGTGCAGCGCCGCAACGAGGGTGTCGACGCCCTTGTAGGGCATGAACGAGCCCATGTAGACGAGCTCGATGCCCTCCGGGCGCGTGCGCGGCGCGACGGTTGCCGGCCGGTCGGCGGCGTTCGGCACGACGGTGATCGAGCTCCGCGTGAGCCGGTGCCGGCGCATGAGCGCGCGCGTCGTCTCGCTCACCGTCACGACCGCGTCGGCGCGGTTCAGCAGCGCCCGCTGCGGCCACCACGCGAGGTGGTACAGCCGCCAGCCGAGCCGCACGGGCCAGGGCAGGTCGCGCGGCGGCGTCGAGTGCGCGTAGTAGATGAGATCGTGCAGAGTGAGCACGAGCGGGTAGCGCCGCCCGACCGCCCCCATGGTCTGCATGGGGCTGAAGACGACGTCGGGGCGCACACGATTGACCTGGAGCGCCACGAAGGGCTCACGCGGGCTCGTGGGGCCGCTCACACCGAGCAGGGGCCGCAGCGCATCCACGAGGCCCGCCGTGAACCGGCTGATGCCGTCGTGGCGCGGAAACCGCACGTAGCGGCAGTCGACGACGATCTTCACGCGCTACGCCAGGAACTCACGGATGGCCGCGGCCGCCTCGACCGGCTTCTCGTAGTGCACGAGGTGGCCCACGCCCGCGATGACCTCGAGGCGGGCATCCGGGAACAGCGTGACGAGGTGGCGCTGGGCCTCAAGCGGCGTGATGTCGTCGTCATCGGCCACGATCAGCAGGGTGCTCGGCGCGACGTCGGCGGCGTACTCCGAGACATCGTGCGAGACGGATGCCCGGAACGCCTCGAGGAGGCTGTCGCGGTTCGCGAACGCCGAGAAGTAGCGGTCGTGCTCCTCATGGATCCAGCGCAGCAGGGCCTTGTCGTCGGTCTTCGCCATGGTCGCGCTCATGATGCGCGTCACGAGCCGGCTGCGCAGCACCGCGAAGCCGAGCCGTTCGGGCAGGGCTGCGCCCGCCCGGTAGAAGCCGACGGCGAGGCGCGTGAGCACTCCGCGCGGCCCCGCGAGGGCGTTCTGACCGATGGGGTTCACGAGCACGACGCGCGGCGTCGGCACGCCGCTCGCGACCGCGGCCGCGACGACGATCGAGCCGAACGAGTGGCCCAGCAGCACCGCCGTACCGTGCACGCCGGCTGCGTGCAGGAAAGCGTCGAGCCATGCGACGTAGCCGTCGATGTCGTGTGCGCGGTCGCCGAGCGGGGCGCTCGTGCCGAACCCCGGCAGGTCGGGGGCGAGGAAGCGGATGCCCGGCAGCTGCGCCACGACGGGCCCGAGGCCGTGGTGGTCGCCGCGGAAGCCATGCACGAGCACGACCGTGCGGTCGGCGTCGGCGGGGCCGTACTCGACGAGGTGCGTCGAGACCCCGAGCACCTCGAGCGTGCGGTCGCGAGCGGGGATGCGCGCGAGGGCGTCGGCGTACGGAGAAGGGGCGCTCATCGTGATTAGTCTAGGCAGGTGTCATTCACCGCCCCCATCACCCTGCCCGGACTCGCTCTCGACCCGCAGTGGCATCGCCGCAGCGTGTTCTACGAGGTCATGGTGCGCTCGTTCATGGATTCGAACGGCGACGGCATCGGCGACCTCGCCGGGCTGATCAGCAAGCTCGACTATCTGCAGTGGCTCGGCGTCGATGCCCTGTGGCTGCCGCCCTTCTTCCAGAGCCCGCTGCGCGACGGCGGCTACGACGTCGCCGACTACACCGCCGTGCTGCCCGAGTTCGGCACGGTCGAGCAGTTCCGCGAGCTCGTCACGAAGGCGCACGAGCGCAACATGCGCATCGTCATCGACCTCGTCATCAACCACACGAGCGACCAGCACCCCTGGTTCCAGGCCTCGCGGGAGGACCCGGAGGGGCCCTACGGCGACTACTACGTCTGGAGCGACACCGACGAGAAGTACGAGAACGTGCGCATCATCTTCGTCGACACGGAGGAGTCGAACTGGGCGTTCGACCCGGTTCGCCGGCAGTTCTACTGGCACCGCTTCTTCTCGCACCAGCCCGACCTCAACTTCGAGAACCCCAAGGTGCACGACGAGATCTTCGACGTCGTGCGGTTCTGGGCCGACCTCGGGGTCGATGGCTTCCGCCTCGACGCGATCCCCTACCTCTACGAGTCCGACGGCGGCACGGGCGAGAGCGAGCCGCCGACGCACCACTTCATCGCGAAGCTGCGGACGATGATGGATACCGAGTACCCCGGCCGCGTGCTCATCGCCGAGGCCAACCAGTGGCCCCACGAGGTCGCCGAATTCTTCGGCACCGACGAGAGCCCCGAGTGCCACATGGCCTTCGACTTCCCCGTCATGCCGCGCATCTTCTACGCCCTCCGCTCGCAGCAGGCCACCGAGCTGCAGCGCCAGCTGAGCGAAGAGGTCGCCGCGCCCGAGGGAAGCGCCTGGGGCGTGTTCCTGCGCAACCACGACGAGCTCACGCTCGAGATGGTGAGCGAGGAGTACCGGCAGGCGATGTACGGCTGGTACGCCTACGACCCGCGCATGCGCGCCAACATCGGCATCCGGCGTCGGCTCGCACCGCTGCTCGACAACTCGCGCGCCGAGCTCGAGCTCGCCCACGCGCTGCTGTTCAGCCTGCCCGGCAGCCCGTTCCTGTACTACGGCGACGAGATCGGCATGGGCGACAACATCTGGCTGCCCGACCGCGACAGCTCGCGCACGCCCATGCAGTGGACCCCCGACCGCAACGCGGGCTTCTCCGGTGCCGACCCCGGCAAGCTCTACCTGCCCGTCGTGCAGTCGCTCGTCTACCACTACAACCAGATCAACGTCGAGAGCCAGCTCGCCCAGTCGCGCTCGCTGCTGCACTGGATCCGCAACGTCATCCACGTGCGCAAGGCCCACCCGACCTTCGGGCTCGGCACCATGCGCGTGCTCGACACCGACAACGAGTCGGTGCTCGCGTTCGTGCGCGAGTACGCCGGAACCGGCACCCACCTCGGCGACGCGCCCGAGCGCATCCTGTGCGTCTTCTCGTTCGCCCACAACCCCGTGTCGGCGCGCATCACGGCGCCGGGGCTCGAGGGCGCCGAGCTGAGCGACCTCTTCGGCGGCGCGCCCTTCCCGGGCGTCGGCGCCGACGGCTCGGT
>NCEJ01000142.1 GCA_002280615.1 Micrococcales bacterium 32-70-13
GCGGCTCGCCGACTGCTGGGCGTACAGCGACTCGCGCAACGACATCCCCCTGCTCGAGCTCGTCGGCCACCAGCAGGTCGTGAACCCCGACGCCGCGCTGGCCCGCTACGCGCAGGCGCGCGGCTGGCCGGTCATGCACGACCGCCCGCGAGCATCCCGCCCCTGATCAGTAGTCGGAGTTCAGCGGGCAGGAATGACGAAAGCGCCCGACCCCTGGGGTCGAGCGCTTCGCCGGGCGGATGCCCTACTTCTTGTTGCGACGCTGATGACGCGTCTTGCGCAGCAGCTTGCGGTGCTTCTTCTTGGCCATCCGCTTGCGGCGCTTCTTGATGACAGAACCCATGGAAAATCCTCTGATCGTCGACTGAACGGGAGCAACGGCCCGTTCAGGACCGTGTCATGTACCGGCCGAGTCTAGCCGACGTCGGCGATGGGTGTCTCGATGGCCGTCGCAACGGCCGACTCGGGGATGCGGAAGCTGCGCCCGAAGCGGATCGCGGGCAGGTCGCCGGCGTGCACCATGCGGTAGACGGTCATCGTCGACACACGCATCATGTCAGCCACTTCGGCGACGGTGAGGAACCGCACCTCAGAGAGATCCCGGGTCATCGGCAGTCTTCCTGTCGGTCACGCGCACAGCGCCCTCGTGGCGAAAGTGCACGGAGTTCAGAGTAGGGGCTGGTGTGACTCGTGTAAAGACGCCCGAAGGAGGGGTCAGCGGGACTCGTCGTGGCTCTTCCACGGCAGGCGCTTGGTCACGGCCTCCTGCACATCGTGCAGCTTCTCCTGCGCGCCCTCGATGATCGAGCGGGCCTGGTGCGAGGCGTCGGCGGCCACGCGGCCGACCGTGCTGCCGGCTCCCGAGACGTCGGCGCCCGACCAGGCGGCGAACACCGGCGAGCCGTCGGCCGCGGGGTCGAAGTCGGCGCTGAGGAAGGGGATGATCCAGTCCTCGACATCCTCCAGCGGCGCGGGGTCGACCGCGTAGTAGCGGTGCTGGCCCTCGTCGCGCACCGTGACGAGCCCGTGGTCGCGCAGCACCTTGAGATGCTTCGACACGGTCGGCTGGGTGGCGTCCATGCGCTCGACGAGCTCGCCCACGCTGAGCTCGCCCGTGCCGCCGTCACCCCGTAGCGAGGCATCGAGCAGGTGCTGCAGCAGTTCCCGACGAGTGGCGTCGGCGATCACGTCGAAGATGTCGGCCATGCCACCAGGCTAGTCAGCCCGGCCCGGGAGTACCATTGCACGCGGTCTGCAGGCCGGTCGGTCTCGGAGAATCGGCAACGGCATCCCCCGCCCGGTTTGCGATCCTCATCTTCACGGTTCTCATCCTCATCACGACGCTGCTGCTGACGCTGCCGATCGCGCGCGCCGGAAGCGGCACGGGCGGCACCCCGCTCGCCGACGCGGTGTTCACGGCCGTCTCGGCCATCTGCGTCACGGGCCTCACGACCGTCGACATGGCGACGCACTGGTCGCCCTTCGGCAACGTCGTCATCATCCTCGCGATGCAGATCGGCGGCATCGGCGTGCTGACGATGGCGAGCATCCTCGGCCTCGTCGTCGCGCGCCGCATCGGGCTGCGTGCCAAGCTCATCGCGGCGAGCGACACGAACGCCGCCCGCGTCCACGGCGGCCCCGTCTCCGAGTCGCAGGCCGTGCGCCTCGGCGAGATCGGCGGGCTGCTGTTCACGGTCGCGGCGAGCGCGATCGTCATCGAGCTCGTCATCACCGCGCTCGTCGTGCCCCGTCTGCTGATCGAGGGCTTCGACCCCTGGACGGCGATCTGGCAGGGCTTCTACCTCTCGCTCTCGGCCTTCACGAACACCGGGTTCGTGCCCTTCGCGCCGGGCATGGAGCGCTTCGCCTCCGACCCGTGGATGCTCTCGGTGCTTTCGATCGCGGTGTTCCTCGGCGCCATCGGCTTCCCCGTCATCTTCGCCCTCGGGCGCTGGTTGCGCTTCCGCTCGCGCCTCACCCTGCACGCGCGCGTCACGCTCCTGACGACCGTCATCCTCATCGCTGTCGGCGGGCTCGCGATCGCCCTGCTCGAGTGGTCGAACAGCGCGACACTCGGCGGGCAGGACGGCCTGACGCGGCCCATGACGGCGATGTTCACCTCGATCATGTCGCGCTCAGGGGGCCTCAGCACGATCGACATCGGCGAGATGAACGGCTCGACACTGCTCGTGCTCGACATGCTCATGTTCGTCGGCGGCGGCTCGGCATCCACCGCGGGCGGCATCAAGGTGACGACGCTCGCCGTGCTGTTCTTCGCGGCCGTCGCCGAAGCGCGCGGCGTCGACGACATGGAGGCCTTCGACCGCCGCATGCGGGCTCTCGACGGGGCTCACGAGCAACGAGCTGCCCGATGCTGCGAAGTACACGCTCGCGGCCACCATGTGGGCGGGACGCGTTGGTACAGTGACCCTCGCCGCGGCCCTCGCCGCCAGTCAGCGCCGGCAGCTGTTCCGCCGGGCAGAAGAGAGGCCCATCGTTGGTTGAGAGAATCCGCCACGACGCTCCCGTGCTCGTCATCGGCCTCGGGCGCTTCGGCGCCGCCACGGCCGGCCAGCTCCAGCGGCTCGGCCGCGAGGTGCTCGCCGTCGACGAAGACCCCAACCTCGTGCAGAAGTGGGCCGAGCGCGTCACGCACGCGGTGCAGGCCGACGCCCGGTCGCTGGATGCCCTGCGCCAGATCGGCGCCGACGAGTTCAGCATCGCCGTCGTCGCGACGGGCTCGTCGATCGAGTCGAGCGTGCTCATCACGGCGAACCTCGTCGACCTCAAGATCCCGCAGATCTGGTCGAAGGCCATCAGCCAGTCGCACGGCAAGATCCTCGCCCGCATCGGGGCGAACCACGTGATCTACCCCGAGGCCGAGGCCGGCGAGCGCGTCGCCCACCTCGTCTCGGGCCGCATGATCGACTTCATCGAGTTCGACGACGACTTCGTGCTCGTCAAGATGTACCCGCCGAAGCCCATCCGCGGCCTCTCGCTCACCGAGTCGCAGGTGCGCAGCAAGTACAACATCACGGTCGTCGGCGTGAAGAGCCCGGGCAAGCCCTTCACCTACGCGACCGAGCAGACGGTGGTGTCGAACCACGACCTCATCATCGTGTCGGGCACCGAGGCCGACATCGACCGGTTCGCCTCGCTCGACAACTAGAGCGGGGGGGCGCCTCAGGCGCCGGCGGCCAGCTGCCGAGCGCGGTCCTGCGCGGCACGGGCGGCCCGTTCGAAGAGGTCGGCGAGCCGCGCATCCTGCAGCACCGCGATCGCCCGCTCGGTCGTGCCCTTCGGGCTCGTGACGCGGCGGCGCAGCTCGGCCGGGTCGTCGCCCGTCGCCTCAAGCAGCAGGGCCGCGCCGCTGAAGGTCTGCTGCACGAGCAGGCTCGCGACGTCGGGCTCGAAGCCCATCGCCTCGGCGGCACGCGTGAGCTCTTCGATGAGCAGGAAGACGTAGGCGGGGCCCGAGCCGCTGATCGTCGAGAGCGCGTCGATCTGCGCCTCGGGCAGCTCGACGACCGTGCCGACCGTGCGGAACAGGTCGTCGGCGAGCGCGAGGTGCGCGGCGCTCGCGCGCGACCCGCCGCTCACCCCGGTGACCCCGCGGCCGATGAGCGCGGGCGTGTTGGGCATGGCGCGCACGACAGGGTTCGTCACGACGGCCTGCATGGCCTCGGTCGTGATGCCCGCCGCGACGCTCACGACGAGCGCCTCGGGGTGCAGGCTCGGGCCCACCTCGGCGAGCAGGGCCGTGATCTGCGCGGGCTTGACCCCGAGGAGCACGAGCCGGGCATCCGCGACCGCCCAGCGGTTCGCCTCCGCGTCGTGCTCCGTACCGCGCGCCTCGACGCCCTCGGCCCGCAGGGCCGCGGCCGAGGCGTCGGATCGCGTCGTCGCCCGCAGGCCGTCGACGGCCACGCCCGGCTGCCGGAGCCCGCGCAGGATCGCGCCGCCCATCGAGCCGGTACCGAGGATCGCGATCGCGGGGAGGGAGGCGCTCATGCCACGAGTGTAGGTTGGTCGCGAGCCATCATCCGGGGGGAACGGCGCGCGAGGGAGGCAGGAATGCAGACATCGGCGATCCGAGAGGTGCTGCTGGCGACGGCCGGCGTGCAGAGCGTGGGCGCGGTCGGGGCGATCGAGCTGGCCGATGGCCGCCACATCGTGATCGCCCGGGTGGGCTTCGGGCCGAGCACCCCCGCGGCTGACATCGTCGCCATCATCGAGGCGGTGCGTGCGGGCATCAGGGCCGTCGCCCCGGATGCCGTCGACATCGTGCTCGAGCCCGAGATCGCCGCGCCGCGCGGCGATGCGAATCCGCCCACCGACATCTTCGTCATCCGCGGCGCCGACTGAGGCTCCCGGGCGAGGCGCCCGCTTCGCTAGAGTGCAAGAGCACGCGCTCGCGTGCGGTCATCGCCCGGCAAGGAGGCCCCCCGCAGTGGAAGCCATGGATCTGGTCCGCTCGTTCTTCATCGTCGCTCACTTCGTCGGCCTGGCCGCCATCGTCGGCCCGTTCCTCATGCAGCTGCGCTGGAAGGGCCAGTACGCCTTCCCCGTCGTCTTCGGCGGTGCGATCACGCAGCTCGTGACCGGTCTCGTGCTCGTCGGCCTCGCCGAGATGCGCGACGTCGACATCGACTACGCGAAGATCACGGTCAAGCTCGTCATCGCGATCATCATCTTCGTGGCCGCGCTGCTCGGCTACCTCAAGCAGCGCAAGACCGAGGGCGGGGGCGGCCGCGAGCTGCTGCCGTTCTTCCACGCCGCGGGCGGGCTCGCGCTCGTCAACATGGCGCTCGCCGTCTTCTGGTGAGCTAGCGCCGCTCGCGGAAGAATGCGGCGAGCAGGGATGCGCACTCCTGCTCGTCGACCCCGCCGACGACCTCGGCGACCCGGTGGGGCAAGCG
>NCEJ01000143.1 GCA_002280615.1 Micrococcales bacterium 32-70-13
CCTCGACGGCGACAGCGAGGTCGATGGACTGGAGCAGCACGTCGGAGGCCGACTGCGCGGCTGACTGCGGGTGCGGTGTCCAGTGGCCGAAGGAGAGGAACCCGATGCGCTTCATGGGGTAATCATGCCCCGTACCCGAACTGGGATGCTGCATGGGACGGAACCTGTAGTGGGCAACTTTGGTGCACCGGCCCCGCCGTGCTGCTCGCGCGCGAGACGACCTACCGGTGCATAGCGGAGACCATCAGAGCGACTCGAAAACAAGAGTCGCCTGGATGCGGTCACCTCCAACGGACCTTTGTTGCCAGCGGATGCAGTCTCGCCGGGCCCGACTATCCACTTATTCGAGCGGTCGTCCACATCCTCTACACAGACTTATCCACAAGGTTGTCCCCAGCTGTCGATAAGTTACCCCCATGTAATTCGGCCACCAGCTGCTGGCCCGGCCGGAGCCCTGTCGAGATGCACTGCAGTTTGTACGACTTCCCGCGTACCAGTTTGTGAATCGGGGTGCTGGCCCGCGATTCGTACAAAGTAGGGCGGCCGCCCTCAGCGGCTGACGCCTGTGACCGAGTGTTCAGTGCGCGCTGTATAGTTCAGTCCATGCTGACTATTGCTTCGCGTCTCGACGTGATGAACCGCCTGGGTCGTGCACTGGCCGACCCCACTCGATCCCGGATCATCTTGACCCTGCTCGACCATCCCGCTTACCCGGCGGAACTGGCCCGAGATCTGGACCTGACACGCCCGAACGTGTCCAACCACCTGGCATGCCTGCGCGATTGCGGGATCGTCGTCTCCGAGCCCGAGGGTCGTCGGACACGATATGAGATCGCCGATTCGCACCTGGCGCAGGCGCTGACGGCACTGGTCGATGCCACCCTGGCAGTGGACGAAGACGCTCCGTGCATCGATCCCGCCTGCTCGCTTCCCGGATGCGACGCAGCTGGGGAGGGCGCATGATCCTCACCTCGGTCTTGCAGGCGATGGGCCTGTTCGCAGCGACCAACATCGACGACATCATCGTGCTCTCCCTCTTCTTCGCGCGAGGGGCAGGCCAGCGCGGCACTACCGCCCGCATTCTGGCCGGCCAGTACCTCGGATTCGCCGGCATCCTCGGTGCCGCGGTCCTGGTGACCATCGGTGCCGGAGCATTCCTGCCCTCGGCAGCCATCCCGTACTTCGGTCTCATCCCTCTGGGCCTCGGCCTCTGGGCCGCATGGCAGGCCTGGCGCGGAGACGATGACGACGATGACGACGAGGCCAAGGTTGCCGGCAAGAAGGTCGGCGTGTGGACAGTCGCAGGCGTCACCCTTGCCAACGGCGGCGACAACATCGGCGTCTACACCCCTGTCTTCCTCAGCGTGGAACCTCTCGCAGTAGTCGCCTACTGCATCGTCTTCCTCGCGCTCGTCGCGGTCCTGGTGGCCCTGGCAAAGTTCGTCGCCACCCGCCCCCCGATCGCCGAAGTGCTCGAACGCTGGGAGCACATCCTCTTCCCCATCGTTCTCATCGGCCTCGGCATCGTGATCCTCGTCAGCGGCGGAGCCTTCGGACTCTGACGTAGCGGCAGCGATCCAAACGGCCCCGACCGGGCGCACCCCTCTCGGTTCAGACCGCGACACCTACCTGCAGCCAGTCCTGCGTGCCACATGGTGCAGAGCCATGGGCATCCGCGAACTCTGGAACGCGCTTCGGTCCAGTCTCCAAAGCCGAGAGATGATCGACGCAGCAGACGCACTGGCCGCCAGACAGTGGATCAAGCGGAGACTCGCGGCCGCGAATTATTGATGGTCGTCGCCGCGTCATACTTGGATCCGCGCACCCACGAACTACCCGCGGCCAAACCCGTGTAACGGTCGATTGACGCCCACTGCCGACATTCCTCGATCACCGGGCAACCCGAGCACAAACGCATGGCCGGCTCCGCCGCGCTAGCAGCCTCAGCCCCATCCCGCGCAAAACGGTGGGCCACCTCTGCCGCTGTCCAAGCATTGCCAGGGACTGCACAGTGGCCGAACAAGGCCAAGACTCCGGCAAGGTCAGCGGCCGTGCGTCGTCGATAGTCACGCATGACTTGCTGCGCACGCCACCGTTCACGATTGGCCCGGAGCCTCCGTCGCGGACTCATGTACTGAACTCTCGATGAGAAACCATGCCCAAAGTGTCGCTGACAACGGACGATGCCCCCAACTTTGTGATCTATATTATATAGAGGCCCGTTTATACAAAGTAGAGCGCATCTCGACAGAGGACGGCGCTCCAACAGCCCGACATGACGGAAACACAGCCGTGTGATTTATCCCCGGGTGTGGGTAACCCTGTGGACAACCGTCACAGGAAGCGGACCCAGTTGGGGCCTGCGCCCGTCTCGAGCTGGCTCTGCAGCACCAGGTGGCCGTCGTCGTAGATCCGGTACAGCGAGGCGTGCCCGCTGCGCTCCCCCACCACGACGACATGCTCACCCTCAGGCGACACCGTCAGCCCGCGCGGCTGCGTCTCCGTATCGGTGATCACGGCCGGGCCGCGTAGCGTGCCATCCGCTTCGACGGCGATCGCGCCCACCGTCGACTCCGTGCGCTCGGTGCACAGCAGCCACCGGCCCCCGGCGGCCAGCGCCAGGTCCGCGCCCCACACCAGGTGACCCGCCATGGGGTCCACCCCGAACGACGACGTGTGCAGCCCCCGCGTCACGTCGAAGGCCGGGACCTCCTCGCGACGGGTCAGCCGGCCGGATTCGCCGCGTTCGAAGTGGATGGCCTCACCGGTGAACTCGGTCAGGAGGTACGCGTGGTTGCTGTCCGGCGAGAAGATG
>NCEJ01000023.1:0-13690 GCA_002280615.1 Micrococcales bacterium 32-70-13
AGGCGGTCGGGGCCCGTGACGGTGATCACGCCGCGGTCGCTGAGGTCGACGATCGCGCGGCCCGCGGCGAGCATCCGCTGCTCGGCGACCGGGTCGCCGTAGTGCGCCGCGACGGAGGCGACGGGGGCGTCGCCGGCGACCGGCTCGGCCGAGCCTGCACCCGCCATCGCGACAGCGCCCGGCAGGGCGAGCAGGGCGCTCACGGGGCTCGACTCAGGCATCGCGGTTCAGGGTTCCCGAGGCGTGGGTGCGCAGGTCGTTGCCGAGCGCGGCGATGTCCCACGCCCACAGCAGGCGGCCCTCGACGAGCCCGTAGATGCGCGTCGCGGCCGCGTACTCCTTCGCGCTCGCCGAGCGCATGACGGCGTCGGTCTGCAGGTCGATGCGCGCGTCGGCGACACGGCCGAGGTAGAGCTCGCTCACGCCGCCGGGGTGGATGAGGGCGACCTCGACGTCGAAGCCCCCGTGTGGCGCGCGCAGCTGCTCGACCTGCTCCGCGGTCGCGAAGGGGCGGGGGCCGTCGCCCGGCAGCATGCCCGGGCCGGGGTCGCCCGGCTGCGAGGGCCGGTGCAGGCGCCAGTAGCCGGCCTCGGCGCTCAGGGGCGTGTTCGCCTCATCGAGCAGCCAGGTGTGCGACGAGTAGTTGAGGTAGTTGAGGCCGTCGTGGCTGAAGCTCACGCGCTGGCCGAACTCGTGCTCGCGCGTGCGGTCGCCGTCTTGGTAGTGCACGACGCCCGTGCCGTCCCACACCCCGATGAGCCAGGCGAGGGGAGCGAGCTCGGCCGGCAGGCTCGTGTCGAGGGAGAACACGGCTCCGGGCGGAATCAGCGCTGGCCGCGGTACAGGTTGACGAGCACGACGACCGAGACGAACCCGATCGAGAGCGTCGCCAGACCCAGCAGACCGAGGAAGAAGATCTCAAGGGCGAGGAGCATGGCTCCAGTGTACGACGGTGCGAGCGGGGAGAACGCCTACAGCGTGGTCACGAGCAGCGTCGCGACGGAGGCCGCCATGAGCAGCAGGATGGCGCCCGTCACGGTGACGAGCATCCGCATGACCAGGCCGTCTTTCGACTGCAGGCTCACCTGGATGACGAAGGTCATGATCATCGCCCCACCCGCGATCGCGGGGAGCACCGCCCACCACTGATCCGAGGGCAGCACGAGCGCGACGACGAGCACCGCGGCCGCGACGGCGAGCCAGACGGGCAGCGCGGTCGCGATGGTGCGGGACATTCCCCCATGCTAGGGCGCTTGTACACTGAGCGGGACACCGTGGAGGACATGTGGCTCAGCTGTTGATCCTGACCTCGCAGGTGAACACCGACGTTCTCCCCGCGCTAGGGCTGCTCAGCCATCGGGTGCGCCGAATTCCGGCGGAACCGGCGGCCCTCGTCGGCGCGCCCCCCGCTGACGTCATCATCGTCGACGCGCGGGCCGACCTCGCGAGCGCCAAGTCGCTGTGCAAGATCCTCACCACCACGGGCGCTGGCTCGCCCATCATCGTCGTGCTCACCGAGGGCGGCCTCACGGCCGTCAACGCGGAATGGGGCATCGACGACGTGCTGCTCGAGACCGCGGGGCCCGCCGAGGTGGATGCCCGGCTGCGCCTCGCCGTGGGCCGTCAGTCGCGCGACGAGGGGTCGAGCATGATCCGGGCATCCGGTGTCGTCATCGACGAGGCCAGCTACTCGGCGAAGGTGCACGGCCGCACGCTCGACCTCACGTTCAAAGAGTTCGAGCTGCTGCGGTTCTTCGCCACGCACCCCAGCCGCGTGTTCACGCGCGAGCAGCTGCTGAGCGAGGTGTGGGGCTACGACTACTTCGGCGGCACCCGCACGGTCGACGTGCACGTGCGGCGCCTGCGCGCAAAGCTCGGCGACATGGAGTCGCTCATCGGCACGGTGCGCAACGTCGGCTACCGCTTCACGGTGCACGAGGACGACGCCGAGCAGGCCGCCCGCCGCGTGGAGGCCTAGGCGGCCTTACCCGAACTTGCCCGAGACGTAGTCTTCGGTGTCCTTCACGCTCGGGTTCGAGAAGATCACCGAGGTGTCGTCGTACTCGATGAGCTTGCCGGGCTTGCCGGTGCCCGCGATGTTGAAGAAGGCCGTCTTGTCGCTCACGCGGCTGGCCTGCTGCATGTTGTGGGTCACGATGACGATCGTGTAGTCCTTCTTGAGCTCTTCGATGAGGTCTTCGATCGCGAGCGTCGAGATGGGGTCGAGGGCCGAGCAGGGCTCGTCCATGAGGATGACCTCGGGCTCGACGGCGATCGCCCGCGCGATGCAGAGGCGCTGCTGCTGACCGCCCGAGATGCTCGAGCCGGGGCGCTCGAGACGATCCTTGACCTCGTTCCAGAGGTTGGCACCGCGCAGCGACTTCTCGACGAGCTCGTCGGCATCGGTCTTGCTGATGCGGCGGTTGTTGAGCTTGACGCCCGCGAGCACGTTGTCGCGGATCGACATGGTCGGGAACGGGTTCGGGCGCTGGAACACCATGCCGACCTGACGGCGCACGAGCACGGGGTCGACGCCGGGGCCGTAGAGGTCGTCGCCGTCGATGAGCACCTCGCCCTCGACATAGGCGCCGGGGATGACCTCGTGCATGCGGTTGAGCGTGCGGATGAAGGTCGACTTGCCGCAGCCCGAGGGGCCGATGAAGGCCGTCACGCTGCGGGGCTCGATGACCATGCTGACGCCCTCGACGGCCTTGAACTTGCTGTAGTAGACGTTGAGGTCGTTGACTTCGATGCGCTTGGACACGGTGTGGGGGTTCCTTCGATCAGGTCGGGGGTCAGCGGCCGAGTTTGGGGGCGAACGCGCGGGCGATGAGGCGGGCGGCGAGGTTGAGCACCATCACGATGAGGATGAGCGTGAGCGCGCCCGCCCAGGCGCGGTCGAGGTACGCCTGCGTGTCGACGCCCTGGTTGGCGTACGAGGTGAAGACGAAGACAGGAAGCGACTGCATGCGGTCCGCGAACAGGTTGTAGTTCATGCTCGCGGTGAAGCCCGCGACGATGAGCAGCGGGGCCGTCTCGCCGATGACACGCGCGATGGCGAGCATGATGCCCGTCGCGATGCCGGCGGCAGAGGTGGGCAGCACGACATTGAGGATCGTGAGCCACTTGGGCACGCCGAGCGCGAACGAGGCCTCGCGCAGCTCGTTGGGCACGACCCGCAGCATCTCCTCGCACGAGCGCACGACGACCGGGATCATGAGCACCGCGAGAGCGATCGCCCCCGCGAAGCCCATGCGCACGCCGGGCCCGAAGAAGATCGCGAAGAGCGCGAAGGCGAACAGGCCAGCGACGATCGAGGGGATGCCCGTCATGACGTCGACGAAGAACGTGATCGCCCGGGCCAGCGGGCCGCGGCCGTACTCCACGAGGTAGATCGCCGTGAAGAGGCCGATCGGGATCGAGATGATCGCCGCGGTGCCCGTCATGAGCAGCGTGCCGACGATCGCGTGCGCGGCACCGCCGCCCTCGCCGACGACGTTGCGCATCGAGCTGCTGAAGAACTCCACGTCGAACCGGGCCGAGCCGTTGACGACCACGGTGAACAGCAGCGAGACCAGCGGCGCCATCGCGATGAGGAAGGCCCCGCTCACGAGGGCGGTCACGAAGCGGTCGGTCGCCTTGCGCTGGCCCTCGACGAGTCGGCTGATGACGACGATCGCGACGAGGTAGAAGAGGGCGCCGAGGGCGATCGCGCCGACGAGCGAGAACTCCGATCCCGTGGCACTCGTGATGAGCGCGACGATGCCCGCGGCGGCGGTCAGGCCGAGGCCGAGGGTCACCCACGGGGTACGCGCGTGCAGTTGGCCCTGGGTCAACGAGTTGGTGATCGCGGGCTGCATGGTCGCGGTCATGTCAGTTCGCTCCCGAGAAGTCTTTGCGCCGGTTGACGATGTAGCGCGCGATGGAGTTCACGACGAGCGTGATGAGGAAGAGGATGAGGCCCGTCGCGATGAGCAGGTTGACGTTGACCCCGTAGGCCTCGGGGAAGCTCAGCGCGATGTTCGCCGCGATGGTCGAGGGGTTGGCCGAGCTGACGAGGTTGATCGTGATGATGCCCGTCGCCGAGAGCACCATCGCGACGGCCATGGTCTCGCCCAGGGCGCGGCCGAGGCCGAGCATGGCGCCCGAGATGATGCCGGGGCGGCCGAAGGGCAGCACCGCCATCGTGATCATCTCCCAGCGCGTCGCGCCGAGCGCGAGCGCGGCCTCCTCGTGCAGGACGGGGGTCTGGATGAAGATCTCGCGGCAGATGGCCGTCATGACGGGCAGGATCATGACGCCCAGCACGATCGACGCGGTGAGGATGGTGCGGCCCGTGCCCGAGACCGGCGGGGCGAAGAGCGGGATCCAGCCGAGGTTCTCGGTGAGCCAGGTGTAGGCCGGCAGCACGGCGGGGGCGAGCACGCCGATGCCCCAGAGGCCGAAGACCACCGAGGGCACGGCCGCGAGCAGGTCGACGATGTAGCCGAGCAGCTGCGCGAGGCGCCGCGGGGCGTAGTGCGAGATGAAGAGGGCGATGCCGACCGCGAGGGGCAGCGCCATGAGGAGGGCGAGCGACGCCGACCACAGGGTGCCGAAGACCAGAGGCCAGACGTAGTCCCAGAAGCTCGCGGGCGAGCCGATGAACTCCTCCGGATCGGCCACGAAGGCCGGCACGCTCTGACCGACGAGGAAGATCGCGACCGCGGCGAGGATCGCAAGGATGGCGGAGCCCGAGATGAGCGAGGTGCGGGAGAAGACGATGTCGCCGAGCCGCTGCTTCGGCTTCCCCTGCGGTGCGACCGTTCGTACCTTCGGGTCTGTCGCGGTCATCGACTCGGTTCCTCCGCAGATCGGGGTGGGTCACAGGGATGCTGGGTGGTGCTCTGGGGAACGGCTTCGAGATGCCCGACCCCAGTCTGACGGCCGTGGGGTGCGGGGGCAACTGCTCCCGCACCCCACGGCGTCATGAGGGTGGTGCTACCTAGCTGATGACGTCGATCGCGGCGGTCACGCGCTCGAAGAGCGTGGCCGAGATCGGGGCCGAACCGGCACCGGCGGCCGAGGCGGCCTGGCCGGCCTCGCTCGCCATGTAGGTGAAGTACGCCTTCACGAGCTCGGCCTGCGCCGAGTCGAGGTAGGTCTCGCAGCCGACCAGGTACGCGACGAGCACGATCGGGTAGGCGGCGCTGTCGGGCGTGCGGTCGAGCTCGATGCTCAGGTCGAAGTCGGGACGACCCTCGATGAACGGCGAGGCGTCGACGACGGCCGCAGCGGCCTCGGGCGAGAACGGAACGAACTCGTCACCGATCTGCACAGCGACGGTGCCGAGGTCACCGGCGCGCGAGGCGTCGGCGTAGCCGATGGTGCCGGTGCCGTTGGTGACGGCGTCGACGACACCCGAGGTGCCCTGAGCGGCCTCACCCGACTCGAGCGGCCACACGCCGTCGGCCTCGTAGGTCCACACCGACGGAGCGGCCTGGGCGAGGTAGTCGGTGAAGTTGTCGGTCGTGCCCGAGTCGTCCGACCGGTGCACGGGCGTGATCGCCAGGTCGGGCAGCTCGACACCCTCGTTGAGGGCGGCGATGGCCGGGTCGTTCCAGTTGGTGATCGTCTCGGCGAAGATGCCCGCGATGACGTCGGCGCTCATGTTGAGCTCGTCGATGCCCTCGAGGTTGAAGATGACGGCGATGGGCGAGATGTAGAGGGGCAGCTGCACGATGCCCGAGCCCTCGGCGCACGAGGCGAAGCCGCCGGCGGCAACCTCCTCGTCGTTGAAGGCGCGGTCGGTGCCGGCGAAGTCGCTGCCGCCGCCGAGGAAGGTCTCACGGCCAGCGCCGGAGCCGGTGGGGTCGTAGGTCACGGTGACCTCGGGGTTGGCGGTCTGGAACTCGGCGATCCAGACCTCCTGGGCCGCGCCGACAGCCGACGAGCCGGCTCCGACGAGGGTGCCGGCGAGGGCGCTGGGCGCCTCCTCGGCGGGGGTCTCGTTGGTGGCGCAGGCGCTGAGGACGAGCGCTGCGGCGACGCTGATGGCAGCGAAGCTGCCGACACGCGTGATGTTCACTGTGTTCCCTTCGGGGATGGATGTCAGGAATGCATGCACGGCGCAGGAGGCCGCACGTCGTCACGCTAGGGAGCGCTGATGACCAGGCTCCGCCCCCCGGGTGAACGGCAGGTTAACGACCTGCGAACCCGTTCAGCCCTCGAGCGCGGGGCTGTGGGTCTCGATCGCGACGAGACGCGGATGCTCGCTCTCGCGCGCGAGGTGCAGCACGGTGTAGTCGCCCGTCGAGAGCGCGGCGCTGCGCCGTAGTGCGGGGGTCACCGGTGCGCCCGTGGCCTCGGCGACCGCGGCGATGATCTGGGGGATGACGGGCCCGTGGCTGCACAGCACCGCGGTGGTCCGGCGCGCGAGGCGCTTCTCGACCTGGCGCCGCACGCGCGCGGTGTCGGCGGAGTAGGCGTCTTGGCTGAGGCCGCGCGACTGCTTGACCTCCAGGCCCGTCGCCTCGGCGGTCGGCGCGATCGTCGCGACGCAGCGCGCCGCCGTGCTCGTCACGAGGGTCTCGGGGCCGAAGGCGGCGATTCCGCCCGCGACCGAGCGCGACTGCTCGAGCCCGCGGTGCAGCAGGGGTCGCGTGTGGTCGGGGCCGTCCCACTGCTCGTGCGGCATGGCCTTGCCGTGGCGGAGCACGACGAGGGCGAACGTGCGCGCGAGCCCCGCGTCGACCTGGGCGGCGAAGCGCTCGACGACATCGGCGTCGTGCGCGTAGGTGAGGTGCTTGGCGGCCTTCGCGAGCGGAACCCACTCGAGGGCGCGGATCTCGCCGTTCGCCTCGTAGCTGTGCCGCTCGGCCTGGCCCGCATCCACCTCGGCCGACCAGTAGTGCACGACCTTGTCGCGGCCGTTCGGCAAGCGGTACTCGACCGTGCCCAGCGGCGCACCGAGCGCGACCTCGAAGCCGGTCTCCTCCGCGATCTCGCGCACGGCGGTGTGCGGCAGGGTCTCGCCCGGGTCGACCTTGCCCTTGGGCAGCGAGACGTCTTTGTGCTGCGTGCGGTGCACGAGCAGGATGCGCGCCTTGCCGTCGACCATCTTCCACACGACGGCGCCGGCCGCCTCGACGATGTCGGATGCGGTGGCGGTGGCCGGGGATGCGGGCGTCATGCGCGCGGAGCGCTAAGGCGGCGCCGGGTCGCGATCGCATTCATGACGACATTCTGCAGGTCGGCGAGCGGTCGACCGCGCTCATCGCGATGGACGCGCTGCCAGTCGCCTTCGGGTCGCAGGTGCCACGACGCCGTGCGATCGCTCATGGTCGTCTCGAACAGATCGTCGATCTCGGCGAGGTGCGCCGGCTCGACGAGGCGGATGAGCGCCTCGATGCGGCGGTCGAGGTTGCGGTGCATCATGTCGGCGCTGCCGATGTACACCTGCGGGTCTCCCGCGTTGTGGAACGAGAAGATGCGCGAGTGCTCGAGGTACCGGCCCAGCACGCTGCGCACGCGGATGGTCTCGCTGAGCCCCGCGCGGCCCGGCACGAGAGCGCACACACCGCGCACGACGATGTCGACGGGCACCCCCGCGGCGCTCGCGCGGTAGAGCGCGTCGATGATGGCCTCGTCGACGAGCGAGTTGACCTTGATGCGGATTCCGGCGGGGCGGCCGGCGCGCGCGTGCTCGGTCTCGGTGTTGATGAGCTTGAGCAGACCCCGGCGCAGGTATCGCGGGGCCACGAGCAGGCGCTTGAACTTCTTCTCGATCGCGTAGCCCGAGAGCTCGTTGAAGAGCCGGGTGAGGTCTTTGCCCACCTGGTCGTCGGCGGTGAAGAGGCCCAGGTCTTCGTAGATGCGGCTCGTCTTGGGGTTGTAGTTGCCCGTGCCGATGTGGGCGTAGTGCCGCAGGGCACCGCCCTTCTCCTGGCGCACGACGAGCGCGAGCTTGCAGTGCGTCTTGAGGCCAACGAGGCCGTAGACGACGTGCACGCCGGCCTTCTCGAGCTTGCGGGCCCACTCGATGTTGTTCTGCTCGTCGAACCGCGCCTTGATCTCGACGAGAGCGAGCACGGCCTTGCCCGCCTCGGCCGCGTCGATGAGCGCCTCGATGATGGGGCTGTCACCGCTCGTGCGGTACAGGGTCTGCTTGATGGCGAGCACGTTGGGGTCGCGCGCCGCCTGCTCGAGGAAGGCCTGCACGCTCGTCGCGAACGACTCGTAGGGGTGGTGCACGAGGATGTCGCCGCGCGCGATCGACGCGAACACGTCGGGTGCGGCGTTGGGCTCGGCGGGCTGCAGCTGCACCGAGGTGACGGGCACGTGCTTGGGGTGCTTGAGGTGCGGACGGTCGAGCTTCGAGATCTCGAAGAGGCCGCCGAGGTCGAGCGGTGCGGGCAGCCGATAGACCTCCTGCTCGGTGATGCCGAGCTCGCGCACCAGCAGACCGAGGGTCACAGCATCCATGTCATCGGTGATCTCGAGGCGGATCGGCGGGCCGAAGCGACGGCGCAGCAGTTCGCGCTCGAGGGCCTGGATGAGGTTCTCGGTCTCGTCTTCGTCGACCTCGACGTCTTCGTTGCGGGTCACGCGGAACTCGTGGTGCTCGAGGATCTCCATGCCGGGGAAGAGCTCGTCGAGGTGGTTCGAGATGAGGTCTTCGAGCGTGAGGAACCGCAGCCGGCCCGAGCCGTCGTCGGGCAGCTGCACGAAGCGCGGCAGCACCTGCGGCACCTTGAGGCGCGCGAACTCGACCCGGTCGCTCTTGGGGTTGCGCACGCGCACCGAGAGGTTGAGCGACAGCCCAGAGATATACGGGAAGGGATGTGCGGGGTCGACGGCGAGCGGCATGAGCACGGGGAAGATCTGCGTCGAGAAGATCTCGTCGACGCGCGAGCGGTCGGTCTCGCTCAGATCGGCCCACGACTCGATGTGGATGCCCGCCGCATCGAGGGCCGGCGTCACGTGATCGTGGAAGGCGCGCGCGTGCCGCAGCTGCAGCTCGAGCGCGAGCGCGTTGATGTCGGCGAGCACGTCGGTCGGGGCCCGCCCCGTGTTGGTCGGCACGGCGAGGCTCGTAACGATGCGCCGCTTGAGGCCGGCGACCCGCACCATGAAGAACTCGTCGAGATTGCTGGCGAAGATGGCGAGGAAGTTGACGCGCTCGAGCAGCGGGACCGACTCGTCCTCGGCGAGCTCGAGCACGCGCTGATTGAACCGCAGCCAGCTCAGCTCGCGATCGAGGTACCGGTCGGCCGGCAGCGTGCCGTCGTCGATGCTCGTCGACTCGTCGTAGTCGTCGAGGAAGTCGCCGCCCACGCCGCCATCGACCTGGTAGCCCGCATCCGTCAGCCCGTCGTCGTGCATGCGGCCCATTGTGGCAGGAATCGCCCAACCGTCGTGCCGGGGTCGTCGTGCGTTCACACGCCGTTCACGAGAGGCCCGTTGCCTGGTCACGTGGCAGGGGGGCGGGGCATCCAGCGCGCGGGGCGCGCCCGATGACGCTGCACGCGCCGCAGGCCCTCGAGATCATCGAGGAGGTCACCCGGCGGCTCACCGCCCAGCACGCGCGCGCGATCGACGAGGCCGTCGTGCGCGCGCTCGTGCTCGACAGCTTCCGGCGCTACCGGCACCTCGATCACCCGGCCAACCACGGCCGCGCGCTCGCCGCCCAGCTCGCCGCCGACCGCCTCGAGGCCCTGCGCTTCCGGGCGCACCGCGGCCCGCGCCCGGCCCCGCCGTCGTTCCTGTTCGTGTGCTCGGGCAACGCCGGGCGCTCGCAGCTCGCCGCGGCCCTGCTGCGCGCGATCGCCCCGCTCTCGACGCGCGTGGTGAGTGCGGGCGAGCATCCCGCCGCCCGCGTGCTGCCGGCCGTCACCGACACGCTCGACGAGCTGGGAATCCCCTCGTTCGGCGAGTACCCCAAGCCGGTGACCCCGGAGTTCGTGGCCGCCGCCGACCACATCGTCGTGCTCAACTGCGACGACGGGCTCGATGCGCTCGAGGGCCGCGAGTTCCGCACCTGGAGCATCATGCTCGAGAGCACGAGCGGCCGGCCGGGGCTGCGGCGCACGCGCGATCAGATCGCCGAGCACGTCGGTGCGCTCGCGCGCGAGCACGGCATCGAGCCGCGCCGCCCCTAGCCCCGTGCGGCGGGGGCGATGACGAGCCGCACGACGAGCACGCCGAGCACCGCGCCGACGAGCTGGGCGCCGATGAAGGCCGGGGCGCTCTCGGGCGCGATGCCCGCGAAGCTGTCGCTCAGCATGCGCCCGATCGTGATGCCGGGGTTCGCGAAGCTCGTCGAGCTCGTCACGAAGTAGGCGCTGCCGATGTAGAGGCCGACGGCGGCCGGCACCCAGCCCTGCTGGCCGCGGGCGACGAGGGTCAGGATGACCGCCACGAGCCCGGCCGTCGCGACGACCTCGCCGAGCAGCAGTCCGGGCTCGGCGCGCACCATAGTGCTGATCGACACGGCCGCGCCGCCGTACATGAGGTTCGCCAGCACGGCGCCCGCGGCGAAGCCGAGCACCTGCGCGAGCACGGTGGGCAGGATCTCGCGGGCGGGCACGAGCCGCTGCACCGCGAGCGCGGCGGTGACGACCGGGTTGAGGTGGGCGCCGCTCACGGCACCGAGCACGACGATGAGCACGACGAGCCCGGCCGCGGTGGCGACGGCGTTGATGAGCAGCTGCACCCCGACGTCGTCGGTCAGGCGGGTGGCCATGATGCCCGACCCGATGACGGTGGCGCCGAGCCCGGCGCTGCCGAGGGCTTCGGCGAGCATCCGGATCGGGAGGGGGCGGGCTGCGGGCGGCGGGGCGGCGGGGAGGGCGTCGGTCACGGCCACACCCTACGTCATCGCATAGACTCGGGTCTATGAGACCGCGCGGCACGGTGGCCCCCGAGCTCGCCGCCCTCGGCGACGCCACCCGGGGGGCGATCGCGCGCCTGCTGCTCGAGGCCGACGATCACGCCCTCACCGTGGGGCGGCTGACCGAGGCGCTCGCGCTGCGGCAGCCCACCGTCTCGCACCACCTGCGCGTGCTGCACGAGGCCGGGCTCGTCGCGCGCGAACCGCGCGGGCGCGAGGTCTGGTACTCGCTGCCCGAGACCGTCGCGGCGCGGCTCGAGGAGTGGTCGCCGCCCGCGGGCGACGAGTCGATCAGCGGCGCCCTGCTGGGCCGCATCATCGACGACCTCGGCACGCGCTTCACGGGCACCTTCTCGCGCGAGACCGTGCAGCGTGTCGTGCTCGACAGCTACGACCTGCTGCGCGCGCGCGACGGCGGCGGCCGAGCGCTGCCCTCGGCGACGGCCCAGTTCGCGGCCGAGCGCCTGAGCGCCCAGCAGTCGACCCAGCTCGACGGAGAACGGCCGCCCGGCGCGCCGCTCGAGGTGCTCTTCGTGTGCGTGCAGAACGCCGGGCGCTCGCAGCTCGCCGCGGCGATCATGCGCCATCTCGGCGGCGAGCGGGTGCGCGTGCGCACGGCGGGCTCGGCGCCGATCGACGCCATCCGCCCCGCGGTCGTCACGGCGCTCGACGAGATCGGCGTGCCGCTCGGCGGCGAGTTCCCGAAGCCCCTCACCGACGACGTCGTGCGGGCCGCCGACGTGGTCGTGACGATGGGCTGCGGCGACGCCTGCCCCGTCTTCCCCGGCCGGCGCTACCTCGACTGGGCGGTCGCCGACCCGGCCGGGCAGCCCCTCGACCGCGTGCGCGAGATCCGCGACGACATCGACGCGCGCGTGCGCGGGCTGCTCGACGAGCTCGCCGCCTGACCCCGCGGGGGCGCGCGGCGGCGGGTGGGCATCCGCTTGCCGCAATTCATAGATGTGTGTCTATACTTTGAGCATGAAGAAGTCAGTCGACACCACCCCCAAGCCCACCGTGCTCTTCGTGTGCGTGCACAACGCCGGCCGCTCGCAGATGGCCGCCGGCTACCTGCAGCACCTCGCGGGCGACCGTGTCACGGTGCTCTCCGCCGGCTCGGAGCCGAAGGACCAGATCAACCCCGTCGCGATCGAGGCCATGGCCGAGGAGGGCATCGACATCGCGAACAACGTGCCGAAGATCCTCACCGTGCAGTCGGTCGTCGACTCCGATGTCGTCATCACCATGGGCTGCGGCGACGCGTGCCCGATCTTCCCGGGCAAGCGCTACGAGGACTGGGAGCTCGAGGACCCGGCCGGTCAGGGCATCGAGTCGGTGCGCGTGATCCGCGACGACATCAAGGGTCGGGTCGAGGCGCTCGTCGCCGAGATCGCCCCGACCCGATAGAGCACGGTCGCGCTCGGTGCGGTCGCGCTAGGTGCGGTCGCGCTAGGTGCGGTCGGGCTCGCGCAGCGCGAGCACGATCGAGGGCAGCGCGAGCGCCAGGCCCTCGAAGGCCCAGAAGATCGCCATCACGGCGCCCCAGCTGAGCTCGATGGTCACGAGGTCGTCGTCGCTCGCGATAACGAAGGCGATGAGCGCGATCGTCGCGGCGAGCAGCGTCAGGCCCGCGAACCAGCGGTAGGCCTCGACATAGGCGCGGTCGCGCACGCGGGCCTGGCGCTCGTCGAGGTACTCGTCGGGCAGGTCGGCCACGACGCGCACCGACATGCGCAGCGCCCACCACACGATCGCGGCGAGCCCGATGACGCCGAGCGCGGCGAGCGCCGGCAGCGTGAGCCAGGCGACGGGCATCGCGATGAGCAGCGCGATCATGACCGCGACGATGCCGCGGCGGGCGCGGCGCGTGCGCAGGGCGTCCCACCGCGTGTCGCGCATCACGGTGTCGGCCATCTCGGCGACGGCCCGCTCGTTGCGCTCGCGGGCGGAGAGCTTCTTCTCGGTCATGCGGTTTCCTCCTCGGTCGGGTCGGCGCCGTCGAACGGCGCGAGAGAGAACAGCTGCTCGACGGGTACGTCGACGAGCCGCGCGATGCGCAGCGCGAGAGCGAGCGACGGGGCGTACTCGCCCCGCTCGAGGTACCCGACGGTCTGGTAGTGCACGCCGACGGCGTCGGCGAGCTCCTGCCGGCTCAGCCCGGCCCGCACCCGGTGCTCTTCGATGCGGGTGTAGACGGGGTCTTCCGACTTCGGCTTGCGTCCCATGCTCGTAGCATAACTACTACATAGCAATAATGCAACAGGATGCTCACCTCGCGCACGACGAAGGGCCCCGTGCACGCACGGGGCCCTCTCGACTGCGCTCGGCGCTAGGCCGTCGCGATCGCCACGATCGGGTCGGTCGTGGGCGCCGGGCTGCCCGACGCGGGCTCGACCGTCACCCCGACGACCGTGCCGGCCTGGAAGGCGCCCTCGAGCACCTGCACGACCGCGCCGTCACCGTCGACCGCGAACAGCCCGGCCGGAGTCGGCACGCCGTCGGTGATGTACCAGAGCGCGTAGCGCTCGTCGTCGCTCAACGGCTCGAGGCCGTCGAAGACCATGGCCGAGAGCCCGACCGACTCACTCGAGACAAGTGTCGCCGTCGCCCCACCCGCGACGGGCGAGACGACCGTCGAGACATCGGGCGCCGCGACGATCGCGGCGAGCTGGTCGGTGCTGCTCGGGGCTCCCGGGGCGATGACGCCCGCGGCGGCCACACCCCCGAAGAAGAGGGCGACGGCGGCCGCGGCGGCCGTCACGATCATCGCCGGGCGCGAGAACCAGCGCGCCTCGGCGCGGGCAGCCGCCGAGGCGGGCG
>NCEJ01000023.1:13701-16736 GCA_002280615.1 Micrococcales bacterium 32-70-13
CATCGGGTCGTCGTTCATCGTGTCGTTCGTGTTCGCGTCGCTGTCGTGCTGACTCATGACGCCACCCCCAGTTCTTCGCGCAACCGCATCATGCCGTCGCGCAGTCGAGTCTTGACGGTGCCCATGGGGACGCCGAGCATCTCGGAGACCTCGCTGTGGCTGTAGCCGCCGTAGTAGGCGAGCTCCACCGCTTGTCTCTGCAGCTCGGTCAATCGGCCCAAGGCCTTCTCCACTCGATCGTGTTCGATGCGGATCTCCACGCTCTCCGCGACCGAGTCGTATTCCCGGTCGAGATCGCGGATGCCGATCTTGGTGTCACGGTCACGAGACGACTGCGCACTGCGTACGCGGTCGATCGCTCTCCGGTGGGCCATTGTCAGCATCCAGGTCACCGCTTTCCCCTTATTCGGATCGAAGCGGGGAGCGGTTTGCCACACCTCGAGAAGAACCTCCTGCACCACCTCCTCCGACTGCGAGTGGTCGCGCAGCACGTGGCGCACGAGGCCCAGCATGCGCGGGGCGATGAGGTCGTAGAGCTCGCTGAAGGCGCGCTGGTCGCCGGTGGCGACGCGCAGCAGCAGAGCGTTCGTGGTCTCGACCGTGACGTCGGCGGCAGGGGCGACGTCGTCGAGCGCGATTTCTGGGGGCACGAGTACCAGCATTGCAGGACTCGGCCTGATCTACGGCTGAACGGGCCCTGCGGGTCGCCGGGTGAGCAGCGCGGCGGCGAGCGCCGTGACGAGCGCGAGGGCCTGTGCGAGGGCCGAGACGACCTTGTCGGCGTACCAGACGGGCTCGAAGAGGAAGGGGAGGCCGATCGTCGTGAGGTCGAGCGGCACGAGCGTCGTGACGACGACGAGGCCGAGGCCGCCCGCGGCGACGACCGCGGCGAGCACGGCGGCCCAGCGCCGGCGGGTGAGCAGCAGGGCGGTGGCGGCGATGTTCACGGCGGCCTGGATGCGGAAGAGCATGCCCTGGCTCACGAGCGTGCCGGTGATGGCGTCGAACGGACCGGCGAGGCGGAGGTGGATGACCGCGTTCACGATGAGCGCGGCGGCGGTCACGAGCAGCAGGACGATTCGGAGTGCGCGCATGGGTCGGGCCCTTTCAGGAGGCGGTGCGAGGGTCGGGAGACGAGTACGGCCGGTGGGGCGGGGCTCGGGTCCCCTCCCCACCGGCCGGTGGTCAGCGCGGGCCGCTCATCGAGCGGTGCGCTGGGTGGTGCGCTGCGACTACTGGATGCCCAGGTTGGTCGCGATGCCGCCGGCGAGCGCGGTCGCGGTCATCGGCATGTGGCTGGCGGCCTCCTTGAGGAGGTCGAAGTACGCCGGGTCGTTCGCGATGTTCGCGTCGATCGCCGCGAGCAGCGTCGTGGCGTGCATCTCGAGCTCGGCCTGCACGGCCTCGGCCGGCAGCTCGGGAACGACCGAGTTGATCAGCTGACCGAACGACACCGCGTAGGCGCCGAGGTCGGCGACCGCCTGGTCGGCGAGAGCCTGGTCGCCCGTGGCCTTGCCGAGCGTGTAGTTCACGAAGAACGGGATGTGCGAGCGCCACGAGTCGAGGAACGGCTGCTCCGCGTCGGGGTACGCCGAACCGACCAGCGCAGCGACCTCGACGGAGTTCTCGTCGAGAGCGGCGACAGCGGCCTGAACGTTGGCGGTGGTGAGGTCGCCGCCATCCTGCAGCGCCTGGTCGATCGCGGCACCGGCGAGGTACACGTGGTCGGCGAGCAGGGCGGTGAGCTGGGCGCGGAGGCCCGCGCCGTCGCTGTTGACCGTGTCGATGACGGCGGTCTCCTCCATGGGAGCCTCCTCCGCCTCGACGGCGGTCGAGCAGCCCGACAGGACGAGTGCGGCAGCCAGGCCGAGGCCGGCGAATGCGAAAGTCTTGCGCATGATGTGATTCCCCTTAGTTGGTGTTGGTGCTGTTGGTGTTGGTGCGGTGTGCCGTGCGGAGCAAGCGCCTGCTACCCCTCGACGATGACGCGAGCGTTCATCGTGAGGTGCGGCTGGCAGAAGTACAGGTACTCCCCCGGCTCGGTGAAGGTGAACGAGAAGGTGTCCCCCTCCTGCCCCATCGGCGCGAGCGCGTGATCGAACAGGCCGTCGGCCGACTGCGATCCGCGCAACCCGGTGCTCTCGTTCACGTCGCCCCAGGCACCCGAGGTGATCGTGTGCCCGATGGTCTCGCCGTTGCGCCAGGTCACGGTGGTCCCGACGGGCACCGTGACGTCCTCCGGCATGAACCGGAGTCCGATCGTGATGACCTCGTTCGGGCCCGCCTCGAGCGACTGCTCCTCGGCCTGCGGCAGCCCGGTCGACGTGGCGATGATGGCCGGGGTGTTCCCGGTGCATCCCACGAGGACGGCGAGCAGAGCCGGCAGGGCGATGAGCGCGATGCTCGAGCGGAGAGTGCGTGCGGTCGGTGACATGCCTCGTGTTCGGCACCCCGGGGGCACGGGTTTGCTCCGGCCGCCTATGCCCAGCGCACTCTCAGGTTCGGCGCGCACGAACGGCAGCCGTGAGAGAGGCAGGAAGCCGGGCCGCAGAACGCCTCTCGGCGAGTGGCCGCTCGTAGCGGCGAAAAATGGAGCCCGGGGTTACTGCGGCCCGGCTACAGCAGTGTAACCGGGCCGCCCCGCGCGGCATTCCCTGGGGGGCGGATGCCCGGCGTCAGTCGAGCGACCCGACCCGTTCCAGGGCGGCGCACGCCGTGAAGTCGCGCGCGCTCGAGGCGAGTCGCGCGGCCCGGGTGGTGAGCTCGGCGGCGCGGGCATCATCGGCCGCGGCATCCGCGTCGTCGGCGATATCGGCGGCTCCCGCCGCCGCGGTGCGGCAGAAGGCGGCCGCGCGGTCGAGCGCGACCGCGACGTCGCCCACGTAGGCGCCGCGCAGCACCGCGTCGGCGAGCACGCGGATCTCATCGGGGCCCGTCGGGCTCTCGGCGCCCGCGACGACGACGTCGGCCGTCGAGAGCACCTCGCTGCCGCGCTGGAAGAGCAGCGCGACGCCCGCCGGGTCGGTGCGGATGAG
>NCEJ01000024.1 GCA_002280615.1 Micrococcales bacterium 32-70-13
TTGCAGTTCGCGGAACAGCCGGTCGCCGAGATGACTGATGGCGCCGCCCAGCAGGGCGCCAGCCGCGAGGGCCCACGGCACGCTCGAGATGCGTGAGACGAAGGTCGCGATGCCGACGACCGCGATCGCGGCGACAATCGTGATCACCCAGGTGAAGTCGCCCCCGATGCCAAAGGCCGCCCCTGGGTTGTAGACGAGGCGCCACTGGATCGCCTCACCGATGACGGGCACGCCCACGCCGAGCTCGAGCGTGGACTCGGCCCAGAACTTGGTGCCCTGGTCGAACACGATGATGGCGGCGGCCCACAGCAGGGTCCACGGCAGCACCTTCCCGATGGGGCGGGTCTCGATCTCGTGGCGGTGCGCGTGCGTCTCGGGCATGCGCTCTATTCTGCCCTGTCGGGGCACCCGGCCCGCGCGCCGTAGGCTCGACGGGTGGCTCATCTCCTGGGGGCGGAGTCCCTCCGCGTCGAATACCCCACCCGCGTCGTGCTCGAGGGCGTGACGGTCGGCATCGGCGACGGCGACCGCATCGGCGTCGTGGGCCGCAACGGCGACGGCAAGTCGACCCTGCTGCGCATCCTCGCCAGCAAGCAGGAGCCCGACGGCGGTCGCGTGACGCGCCGCGGCGGAGTCACCCTCGGCATGCTCGACCAGGCCGACGAGCTCGCCACCGGGCTCACGGTGCTCGAGACCGTCGTGGGCGATCGCGACGAGCACGAGTGGGCGGGCGACCGCAATGTTCGGGATGTTCTCGCCGGCCTGATCTTCGACATACCCGGGCACACGCTGGTCGATGACCTGAGCGGAGGCCAGCGTCGCCGGGTCGCTCTCGCAGCGCTGCTCAGCCGCGAGTGGGACATCGTGGTGCTCGACGAGCCCACCAACCACCTCGATATCGGCGGCGTGCACTGGCTCGCCGGGCACCTGAAGCGGCGCTGGTCGCCCGGCGCGGGTGCGCTGCTCGTCGTGACGCACGACCGGTGGTTCCTCGACGAGGTGAGCCAAGACACGTGGGAGGTGCACGACCGCATCGTCGAGCCCTTCGAGGGCGGCTATGCGGCCTACGTGCTGCAGCGCCTTGAGCGCGACCGGCAGGCCGCGACCATGGAGGCCAAGCGCCAGAACCTCATGAAGAAAGAGCTCGCGTGGCTGCGCCGCGGGGCCCCGGCCCGCACGGCCAAGCCGAAGTTCCGCATCGACGCGGCCAACGCGCTGATCGACGACGTGCCGCCGCTGCGCAACGCGGTCGAGCTCGCGCAGATGGCGACCGCGCGGCTGGGGAAGGATGTCATCGACCTGCTCGACGTCTCGGTCTCGTACGGCGACAAGCAGATCCTGCACGACGTCGAGTGGCGCATCGCGCCCGGCGAGCGCACCGGAATCCTCGGCATCAACGGCGCCGGCAAGTCGACGCTCTTGAAGCTCATCGACGGCTCGCTCGAGCCCACGACGGGCCGCGTCAAGCGCGGCAAGACCGTCGTCGTCGCCACGCTCGACCAGCAGCTCGGCGACCTCAGCGCCGTCGCGAACGAACGGGTCAGCGCGGTCATCGCCACGAAGCGCACGAGCTACACCGCGGGCGACAAAGAGCTCACGCCGGGCCAGCTGCTCGAGCGGCTCGGCTTCACCTCGGCGCAGCTCTCGACCCCGATCAAAGACCTGAGCGGTGGCCAGAAGCGCCGCCTGCAGCTGCTGCTCATCCTGCTCGACGAGCCGAACGTGCTCATCATGGACGAGCCGACGAACGACATGGACACCGACATGCTCGCCGCGATCGAGGACCTGCTCGACTCGTGGCCCGGCACGCTCGTCGTCGTCAGTCACGACCGCTACCTGCTCGAGCGCGTCACCGACCAGCAGTACGCCGTGCTGGGCGGGCGACTGCGCCACCTGCCCGGTGGGGTCGACGAGTACCTGCGCATCGCCGCGCACGCGGCGGCGCCGACCGGTTCGCAGGATGCGGGGCGCGCGACGGTCGCGTCCGTCACGGCCGCGGCCCCCGCATCCACCGCCCCGACGGCCCCGACCCTCTCGGGGGCCGAGCGCCGCACGCTCGAGAAAGAGCTCTCGGCGCTCGAGCGCCGCATCGCCAAGGTGCAGGGGCAGGTGGATGCCCTGCACGTGCAGCTCGCTGAGCACGACTCGAGCGACTACAGCGCCATCGCCGCGCTGCACGAGCAGGTGCGCGGCTTCGAGGCCGAGCTCGAGAGCGCGGAGGAGCGCTGGCTCGAACTGGGCGAATTGTTGGGCTGACGCGCCGGGTTGCTGCCTGTCGCGACCGCTCTCCGCGGCCGCGCTCGGCTGAGTTACTTCGTTCTCCCGATGAGCAGGTCGAGCCGGTAGCCGTTGCGCTTGGTCTTCACGACCTCCACGGGGATGCGCGGCTTCGCCCCGCGCCCGTCGAGCCGCCGCACGGCCTCGTCGTAGATGCTCTCGAGCCCGCGCGGCACGGTGCCGACGACCCCGCTCACGCGGCGGCCCGAGAAGAGGCGCACCTCGATGGGGGCGTCGACGCGCTCGTCGTCGATCGAGCGGGCCGGCGTGGCCGTGGTCAGCGACTCAGGGTCTTCGGCGGCGAGGTCGGCGAGCTCACCCTGGTGCGGGGTGCTGTTCGCCAGGCGGATGGTCACTTTCGCGTTCTTCGGCACGAGCACGCCCACGTAGTCGTCGAACGAGCCCGAGCCGCGGTCATCCTTCGGCAGGCTCGCGTCGACCAGACCCGACTTCTTGAACAGCGCCATGGCTCGATGGTATCCGGGCGATGGTGGCGGCGGCCTCTACGATGAAGGGGTGACCGAGCCCCTCGACGCCATCGCCATCGCGGCAGAGGTCTTCGCCTGGCTCACCCTGCCCGTCGGCATCGTGCTGCTCATCGCCGGCCTCGCCCGCCGCTCGTGGGCGAAGCGCTACCGCACCGCGAAGGCCGTCATCACGACCGTGAACGACCGCGACGCCAAGCTGCGCTGGTTCGGCGACGGCGGAGCCGTGCACGAGAGCACGTCGCCGCTCACGGGGCCGATCCCGGCGGTGGGCGATGCGCGCACGGTGTGGGTGCACCCCTCGCGGCCCGAGACGCCGCGTCTCGACGACCCCGGGCATGACGGACGCGTCCTGCTCACTCTCGGCGGCATCCTGACCGGGGTCGGCCTGGTCGCGACGCTCGTGTCGAACCTGATGCCATTCTTCTAACGGGCTACAGGTCGCTCGCGTCGTCGTCGAAGTCGGCGCTGAGCGTGCGCAGCAGTGCCGCGAGCTTCTCCTGATCGCCGCGGCTCAGCCGCTGCAGCAGGGCCGCCTCGCTCACCATGAGCTGGTCGATCGCGCGGTCGACCCGCACGCGGCCGTCGTCGGTCATGCGCACCCGGATGCTCCGCCCATCATTGGGGTCGGTGCGACGCTCCACGAGCCCTCGTGTCGTCAGCCGGTCGATGCGATTCGTCATGGTGCCGCTCGACACGAGCGTCTGCTGCAGCAGCGCCTTGGGGCTGAGCTCGTAGGGCTTGCCGGCGCGGCGAAGCGCTGAGAGCACGTCGAACTCCCACGACTCGAGGGCCGAGGCGGCGAAGGCCTGCTTGCGCGCGCGGTCGAGGTGCCGCGCGAGCCGGCTCACGCGCGAAAGCACCTGCAGCGGCTCGACATCGAGCTCCGGCCGCTCACGGCGCCACGCTTCGACGATGCGGTCGACTTCGTCGCGGGCGGTCATCCGCCCATTATCGCGGGCCTGGCCGGATGCCCCGCTCTGGCAGACTAGACGCGCGCGTTTCGCGTGATCCGCCTTGGTGTAACGGCAGCACGACAGCCTTTGGAGCTGTTAGGTCCAGGTTCGAATCCTGGGGGCGGAGCGGCGCCACAGCGCCGCTCCGGCGTGACAGTTGCTGGCGTCATGCGATGACCGGGCGCCGACAACCCGACGCTCCGCCCGTCGGAGTAGGTCGGGACTCAGGTTGCTCGCCGCCGCGAGCGACGCTCCGCGTGTGACAGCAGCTGGGGTCGACTGCGCGCTGGGCGCCGAGGGGCTTGCTCCGCGCGTGGGAGTTGCTCGGGTCGACCGCATGCTGGGCGCCGAGCATCCCGCGCCGTAGGATTGATCACCATGACTGACGATCCCTCACGCGGCGAGATGGTGGGCCGCGCTCGGCACGACGACGGTTCGATGCATCGTGCACCCGATTGGCTTGCGAACAGTCACGATCCTCTGCGATTGGCCACGGCCTTCACGGTCATCGATCCGCTCGTCCGTGACGACCTCGCACGTCGCATCTTCGAGCACCTGCAGTGGCTCACTGCTCGCAACGCCCCTCCGGCGGGGTACCAGTTCCTCCTGCCGAACGGAGCGCTGCTCACGGTGTACGACCAGGTCATCTCCGGCCGTCGTCGCCTCGGTCTGCACGCTCCGCGCGGCCCCGCGAAGCTGTTTGGGCCGATCAGAGCCTGGGCGTGGCCTCGTCGGGTTCCCGATCAGGGGCCATGGTTCTCCTGGCCGCTGAGCGAGAAGAAGCTGCGGAAGGTGCACGCCGACATCGGCTACGCGGTGCGCGTTGCCTTCGCGAACCGCAGCGACGAGCGTCGACCGCGCAACATCCTGATCGACCCGTACGCCGAGCCGGGCGCAACGGGGTAGCTCGGGTCGACTGCCTGCTCGGCGCCGAGCATCCCCTATCCGCGGCGAACGTGCCCGTTCCTGCCAGACGTGCCGAAACGCTCGGGCACGTGTGCCACGAACGGGTACCCTCGTGCGGGGTTCCCCACGGCTGAGCCCTGCGCCGACGCGCACCATCGGGATCGTGCGCGCGCGAGGGACCTGCGCCACAATGGGCGCAGCGGTTCGACGGCGCCCGCACCACGGGCTCCTGCGTGCCGCGCATCCACTGAGCGGGCCGCACAACGGCCCCAACCGCGGCGCCGCACTCGACGATCCGAGGCGCGGCCTGCGTGACAAGGAGCACCGTGAGCATCCCCATCGCCCTCGCCACCCCGCTCGCCGAGCGAGCGTTCATCTCGGCGCTCGACCTCTTCCGCGTCGGCATCGGGCCGTCGAGCTCGCACACGGTCGGGCCCCTGCGTGCGGCGCGTGCGTTCGTCGCGGCCCTCGATGGGCGCCTCGACGACGTCGCGAGCGTCGAGTGCGTGCTGTTCGGCTCCCTCGGCTCGACGGGGGTCGGCCACGGCACGCCGGGTGCCGTGCTCGCCGGGCTGAGCGGCCTCGAGCCGGAGACGGTCACGCGCGACGACGTCGAGCGGGTCGTCGCCGACGCCGATCGCGGGATGCTGCGCCTCGGCGGCACGCACCCCCTCACCCTCGCGGCGAGCCCCGCGCCCGTGCCCGGCACGCTGCGTGCCACGGGCAGCGCCCGCACGACCGAGGTCGAGAGCGGATGGCTGCGCTTCGCCCCGCGCGAGCTCAAGCCGCGGCATCCGAACGCCCTCTCGCTCACGGCTCGCGACGCGACCGGCGCGGTGATTGCCGACGAGACCTACTACTCCGTCGGCGGCGGCTTCGTCGAGCGCGACGGCGACGAGCGCGACACCCTCGAGGCGATCAACGTTCCCTACCGGTTTGACACCGCCGACGAACTGTTGCGACTGTGCCGCGAGCACGGGCTCAGCATCGCCGAACTTGCGCGCGCCAACGAGGCGGCCGTGCGCGGCGAGACCGCGACGAGCGCGGCCCTCAGGGCAATCGCCCGTGCGATGAACGACTGCATCGATGCGGGGCTCGCCAATCGCGGCACGCTGCCGGGCGGCCTGCGGGTGCCGCGTCGCGCGGGGGGCATGGCCGAGCAGTTGCGCGCGCTCGACGCCGCCGCGACGCGCGATTGCTCGCTCGAGTGGTTGCAGGCCTACGCGATCGCGGTGAACGAGGAGAACGCGGCGGGTGGGCGTGTCGTCACCGCGCCGACGAACGGCGCCGCGGGCATCATCCCGGCGGTCATGCGGCACGCGCTCGATGTCATCGCCGTGCCCGACCCCGACCGCGCGCGCGAGGAGTTTCTGCTCGTCGCGGCCGTCATGGGCGGGCTCATCAAGTCGAATGCGAGCATCTCAGGGGCCGAAGCAGGGTGCCAGGGCGAGGTCGGCTCTGCCGCATCCATGGCCGCCGCGGGCTTCGTGCACCTGCTCGGCGGCAGCAACGAGCAGATCGAGAACGCCGCCGAGATCGCCATGGAGCACTCGCTCGGCCTCACGTGCGACCCGGTCGCGGGCCTCGTGCAGCTGCCGTGCATCGAGCGGAATGCGATCGGCGCGGGCAAAGCCGTGGCCGCCGCACGCATGGCGATGCACGGCGACGGCACGCACCTCATCAGCTTCGATACGGTGGTGCAGACGATGCGCCAGACGGGCGACGACATGTCGCGCAAGTACAAAGAGACCTCCGAGGGCGGGCTCGCCGTCAACTACGTCGAGTGCTGAGCGTGAAGTCGAACGAGGTGATCATCCGAGAGCCGATGACGTGCTCGGTCTCGGAGGCGATGGCCGTCGCCGCCGACTTCGGGCGCCTGCCCGAATGGGCCGCCGGATTCGCCTCGGGCGTGCAGCGCGATGAGCGCGATGACACCGGCAGAAGCTGGCTGGTGGATGCCCCGTTCGGGCGGGTGCAGGCCGTGTTCGAGGTCGACGTCGAGCGCGGCATCCTCGACCACGACGTGACGATGCCCGACGGCTCCGTCGTCCACAATCGCCTGCGCATCGAGACAGCTGTCGAGGGATGCGCGGCCGTCTTCACCCTCGTGCGGCGGCCGGGCATGAGCGATGCCGACATCGTGGCCGACGTGACCGCGGTCACCGACGACCTGCGTCGACTGCGCGCGCTGTGCGAGAGGATGGACGCATGACTGATTCGCGTCTCGCCGTGATCGTGCTCGCCGCCGGCCAGGGCACGCGCATGAAGTCGCGCACCCCGAAGGTGCTGCACCCGCTCGCCGGCCTTCCGCTCATCGGGCACGTGCTCGCCGCGGCCCGCGCGCTCGACCCCGAGCACGTCGTTGCCGTCGTGCGTCACGAGCGCGACGCGGTCGCGGCCGCGATCTCGGCGCTGGATGCTCACGCGATCATCGCCGACCAAGACGAGATTCCCGGCACCGGTCGGGCCGTCGAGGCGGGCCTCGCCGCACTGCCCGCCGACTTCGACGGCGACGTGCTCGTCGTCTCGGGTGACGTGCCGCTGCTCGACGCCGAGACGCTCGCCTCGCTGCTCGCGCGCCACCGCGGCGCCGCGGCAGCGGCCACGGTCCTCAGCGCCGTGCTCGACGACGCGACCGGATACGGCCGCATCGTGCGCGACCCCGCCGGCGCCCTCGATCGCATCGTCGAGCAGAAGGACGCCTCCGACGACGAACTCGCTGTCACCGAGATCAACTCGGGCACCTACGTCTTCCGCACCTCGACGCTGCGCGAGAAGCTCGCACTCGTCTCGACCGACAATGCGGCGCAAGAGAAGTACCTCACCGACGTCATCGGCCTGCTGCGCGGCGACGAGCACCCGGTCGCAGCCTTGCCCGCCGGCCAGAGTTGGATCGTCGCGGGCGTCAACGACCGCGTGCAACTGAGCGACGCCGCGCTGCGGCTCAACGCGATGATCGTGCGCGGCTGGCAGCTCGCCGGCGTCACCATCAGGGACCCGGCGAGCGTCTGGATCGACCGCACCGTCACGCTTGATGAAGACTGCGAGGTGCTGCCGGGCACGCAGCTCAAGGGGGCTACGAGCATCGCTCGCGGTGCCGTCGTCGGGCCCGACACGACCCTCACCGACTGCGAGGTGGGGCCGGATGCTCGCGTGAGCCGCACCGACGGAACGCTCGCCGTGATCGGCGCGGGCGCATCCGTCGGCCCGTTCGCCTACCTGCGCCCCGGCACGGTGATCGGAGAGGACGGCAAGGTCGGCACGTTCGTCGAGACGAAGAACTCGACGCTCGGCCGCGGCGCGAAGGTGCCGCATCTGTCGTACGTCGGCGACACGACCGTCGGCGAGGGCACGAACATCGGTGCCGGCACGATCACGGCCAACTACGACGGTGTCAACAAGCACCGCACCGAGGTCGGGGCGCACGCGCGCACCGGCTCGCACAACGTGTTCGTCGCCCCCGTTAGGATTGGCGACGGAGCGTACACGGGAGCGGGAACAGTCGTTCGCAAGGATGTTCCGGCCGGGGCTCTTGCGGTGAACGTGGCGCCGCAGCGCAACGTCGAACGGTGGGTGGCGGCCAATCGCCCGGGAACAGCAGCGGCCGAGGCGGCGGCGGCCGCATCCGGTGCCGACGAGGCTCCCGAAACTCCATAGCCGAACAGCACACCAGCGTCGCCTCGGCGGCAGAAGGCGGGAACCCGTGGCCAGCATCAAGATCACCGGCCAGAAGCGCCTCGTCATCGTGTCGGGTCGGGCGCACCCCGCTCTCGCGCACGACGTCGCCGAGTACCTGCAGACCGACGTCGTGCACACCGACGCCCGCACCTTCGCCAACGGCGAGATCTACGCCCGCTACGACGAGAGCGTGCGCGGCTGCGACGCCTTCGTCATCCAGTCGCACGCGGCGCCCATCAACGAGTGGCTCATGGAGCAGCTCATCATGGTCGACGCCCTCAAGCGCGCCTCGGCCAAGCGCATCACGGTCGTCGCGCCGTTCTACCCCTACGCGCGGCAAGACAAGAAGGGCCGCGGTCGCGAGCCGATCTCGGCCCGGCTCGTCGCCGACCTGTTCAAGGCCGCGGGCGCCGACCGCATCATGAGCGTCGACCTGCACGCCGCGCAGATCCAGGGCTTCTTCGACGGGCCCGTCGACCACCTGTTCGCGATGCCCGTGCTGCTCGAGCACTTCCGCTCGCAGCTCGACCCCGCGACCCTCACGGTCGTCTCGCCCGACATGGGCCGCGTGCGCGTCGCCGACATCTGGAGCGACAAGCTCGGCGCGCCGCTCGCGATCATCCACAAGCGCCGCGACCCGCTCGTGCCCAACCAGGTCTCGGTGCACGAGATCGTCGGCGAGGTCGAGGGCCGCGTGTGCCTGCTCGTCGACGACATGATCGACACCGGCCGCACGATCGTGAAGGCCGCCGAGGCGCTCAAGAAGGCGGGCGCCACGGGCGTCGTCGTCGCCGCGACGCACGCGGTGTTCAGCGACCCGGCCTTCGAGATCCTCCAGCACGAGTCGGTCGACCGTGTCGTCGTCACCGACACCCTGCCGATCCCCGACGAGAAGCGGTGGGACCGCCTCACGGTGCTGCCGATCGCCCCGCTGATCGCGCGCGCCATTCACGAGGTGTTCGACGACGGGTCGGTCACCAGCATGTTCGACGGCGCCGCATAAGTCGGAGCGCTCTGGTCGACGGCGCAGTCGAGAGCATAGTGAGGATTTCTGACGTAGTCTGATGACAACGAAGCACCCCTCGCGGAGACGGGGTTTGCCATGGCGCGCACGACGAAACCCTCTGATTGGCAGTGAGGCCAATCAGAGGGTTTCGTCAGCAGTTCGCTTTAGAGTTCGGTCAGTAGCTCTTCGATTTCGGCAATCTCCGCCGTCTGGTCGGCGATGATCTGGTTGGCCAGGTCGAGCACGTCCGCATTCTGTCCGGAGTCAAGCGCGGTCTCCGCCATGTCGATTGCGCCCTGGTGGTGCACAATCATCTGCTCGAGGAACAGGCGGTCCGCTTCCGGCCCGGTCGCCGACTCGAGTGCTTCCATGTCTTCAGCAGTCATGCCCATGCTTCCCATGTCCATTCCCGACATCGATGCGTCGTATTCGACACCCCAGTTGTCGAGCCATTCCTTCATGGTCTCGATCTCGGGGCCCTGTGCATCCTTGATTCGCTGAGCCAGCTCGGCGACACGGGGGTCGGGGTCGGGCTTCGACAGCAACACGTTGGACATTTCGATGGCCTGCTCGTGGTGAGGGATCATCATGGTCACGAACATTTCGTCGGCGGCGTTGAATTCCGCTGTGGTCTCCGACATCTCTGACTCGCTCATGCCGGGCATGCCGGGCATGCTGCCGTCGGCAGCGGCGCAGCCGCCGAGCGCAAGAGTTACCGCCAGGGCGATGGATGAACCTGCAATTGCCGTGGACCTCTTCACGGAAAATCTCCTTCTTTAGTGACTGTTATGGCGTGAGTTGCGCGCGCGGTACTAGAGCGTGCACGCGAACATCAATGAGTTGTTCTTGACGTGCCAACGTCATCACACTCGCAACACGCCCAGTTGTCTCCATGTCGTGAGGTTTGCGATAAGAAGACGCCGGTCGAATGCCGCCCATCTCGATGTCGTCCCGGCGCTCCGGCGGTCGTTCAGCGTGGTGGGGTATCGGTAAAGGAACACAACTGTCAGAGCGAGAACGCAAAGAGTGAGAGCGACGAAGATGACCGCCACCTCGATCAGCGAACTGCCGCTGACCTGAGCTTGCTCCGATCGAGTTTCGTCGACCGCCGACGCGGCGGGAAGTTCTGCCATCAATGGAGATGCCGCTTCGGCTACGCGCTGCTCAGTTTGCGATGCCATCGTCGAGGCCGCCGCCATATGCAGCTGGCCGCTCATGCTCGTGTGTGTCGCGACAAAGGTCATGAGCAGAGCAAACCCGATCGTCGTAGCAAGGAGTAACGGCCACAGCGCAGGCCTCTTGTGTGATTCGTGCACGCTCACCACCCTCGCTCCTCCGGCCCAGCCACTGCAGATTTGCCCGTGAGATCCGTTTCCCATCACTGAGCCTTGTCATACCGAGAATAGGGTTTCGAGCTCGGCTGAGTCTGGGAGCGCTGCAGCAGAGAGCTATACGTTCTCCGACAGTTTTCTGAGAATTACCCGTCACTACCTTCACTTTTCGCGGCCTGGAGTTTCAGTTCCGGGGCGAGAGCGACGATGGCGGCTTCGAAGACCTCGTGGTGGGCATCCACGTCTGACCGGCTCGTCATCGGGGCCATGAGCGCCATGTTGTGGAACGGCGTCAGCATGATGCCGCGGTTCACGAGGTACAGGTGCAAGAAGTCTTCGAGCTCGCCGTCGGCCGCCTCGGCCGCGAGCGTGCCGTTGATCGGGTACGGCCGCGCGAAGCGGTACTCAGCCCGCGCGCCGAGCTGGTTGATCGCCCACGGCAGGTCGTAGCGGTCGAAGAGCGCGTTGACGCCGTCGGTGAAGTAGGTCGCCGTGTCGATCATGTGCGCGAAGGCCTCGTCGGTGAGCACGTGCTCGAGCGTCGCGCGCATGGCCGCGACCGCGACGGGGTTGCCCGCGAGCGTGCCGCCGACACCGCCCATGTCGACGAGGTCGAGGTCGGTGCGCGCAAGGGCGCGCTCGGCGAACTCGGCCGACAGGCCGTAGGCGCCGGTCGGGATGCCCCCGCCGATCGACTTGCCGATGACGACGAGGTCGGGCTCGAGATCATAGGCCTGCGTCATGCCGCCGGGCCCGGCCGAGAAGGTGTGCGTCTCGTCGATGATGAGCAGCGCGTCGTACTGGCGCGTGAGCGCGCGAACACCCTCGAGATACCCGGGCTCGGGCAGCACGATGCCGATGTTGGTCAGTGCCGGCTCGATGAGCACCGCAGCCACATCGCCGTGCGCGAGGGCTCGCTCGAGGCCCGGCAGATCGTTGTACTCGGCGGCGCGCGAGGTCTCGGTCACATCAACCGGGGCGCCGACATTGCCGGGGCGCGACATGCCCTCGCCGTCGGGCCCGACGACGACGAGCGACTCGTCGACCGATCCGTGGTAGCAGTACGAGTGGAAGAGGATCTTCGGCTTGCCGGTGATCGCGCGCACGAGTCGAATCGCCCAGCGATTCGCATCCGTCGCCGTCAAGGAGAAACTCCAGCGATCCATCGTGAAGCGGCGGCTCAGCTCGGCCCCGACCCACTCGGCGTCTTCCGTCGGCAGCATCGTCACGAGACCGCCGAGCTCGCCGATGCGACGGGTCACGGCCTCGACGACGATCGGGTTCGAGTGTCCGGCCATCGAACCGGTGTCGCCGAGCGCGAAATCGATGTACTCGTGACCGTCGATATCCCACACGCGGTTGCCGTGGGCGCGGTCGAGGTAGATCGGGAAGGCGCCCGACTTCTTGTTCATCCAGGTCATCGGCACGCGGCCGAAGAGGTGCTCGGCGCGCGCGTAGGCGGCGGCCGACTTCGGGCGGGCGGCGATGAAAGCCTGCTGCTCGCGCTCGGTGAGCTCGGCCAGGCGGGTGCGATCGATGCTGATCATGGGGTTCCTCACTGTTCGTCGACGATGTGGATGCGCCCGCCCGGGTATGCCAGACGACCGCGCAGCGGCATCGGTTCCGCGCGAAAAGGTGTGCGACTGAGGTGACCGGAAGCGATGAAGGCAACCACCGCTCCTCGACGGGTCACGCCGCCTCGAGAGAGCCTCGGGGCGCCGTTCGCAGGCGCGGAACGCCTCCAGTGTCGCAGGAGAACCCGCGGACTGCCAACCGTGCATCAGCTCAGGGTGCGCGGCGCGAGCCGCGGAGCCCCCGGGATCAGGCCGAGCAGCGCGACGAGCACGTCGCCGCTGGGGGTGACGGCGTAGCACGTCCAGCCGATGGCTTCGGGCGAGAGCAGCTCGAACGCCACGCGCGAGGGCGTGCGGTCGCTGGCTGTGACATCGACCGCGAGCCGGCACGACTGCTCGGCCGTGGTGCGGGCGACCGAGTAGGTTCCGACGGCGGTCGGCAGCAGCATCCCGAGCAGGGCGATGAGCGCGACCCAGCGCATGACGCGGCGGCGGCGCTCCCACGCCGGAACCCCGGCGTCGTCGTCCACCGCCCCGCGCAGCTCGATCGGGTCGTCGTCGTCGTCGCTCATCCCACTAGTGTGCGTCTTCTGCCTGGATCTCCGAACGGTCGCCGCTCCAGAGGGTGTGGAACGTGCCGTCCTTGTCGACCCGCTTGTAGGTGTGCGCGCCGAAGAAGTCGCGCTGACCCTGCACGAGCGCGGCCGGCAGGCGGTCGGCGCGCAGGCCGTCGTAGTACGACAGCGACGAGGCGAAGGCAGGGGTCGGGATGCCCGCAAGGGCCGCGCCCGCGACGATGCGGCGCCACGAGGGCAGCGCGCCGGCGACGGCGTCGGCGAAGTAGGGCGCCGTGACGAGGGCGACGAGCGCGGGGTCGGCGGCGTAGGCCTCGGTGATGCGGTTGAGGAACCGGGCGCGGATGATGCAGCCCGCGCGCCAGATCTTGGCAATGTCGCCCTTCTTGATGTCCCAGTTGTACTGCTCGGCCCCGGCGACGATCGCGTCGAAGCCCTGGCTGTAGGCGATGATCTTCGAGGCGTACAGGGCGCGGCGCACGTCTTCCACGAAGGCCGCGCGGTCGGCGACCTGCCACTCCTGCGTGCTGCCGGGCAGCGAGGCGGCGGCGGCGCGCTGCGCGGGCTTCGACGACAGCGAGCGGGCGAACACCGCCTCGGCGATGCCCGAGACGGGCACCCCGAGGTCGAGGGCGGTCTGCACCGTCCACGCGCCGGTGCCCTTGGCGCCGGCCTGGTCGAGGATGACGTCGACGAGGGGCTTGCCGGTCGACGCATCGACCTGGCGCAGCACCTCGGCGGTGATCTCGATGAGGTAGCTCTCGAGCTCGCCGGTGTTCCACTCGGCGAAGACCTCGGCGATCTCGGCGGGCTCGAGGCCGCCGACGCGGCGCAGCAGGTCGTAGGCCTC
>NCEJ01000025.1:0-3065 GCA_002280615.1 Micrococcales bacterium 32-70-13
CGCTGCCGGGCACCGTTCTGCCCACCACGATGAGACTCGGTGCTAGCGGAACTCGACCCGGTGCACGGTGGCGAGCCTCGACGACCCGCTCGCGTCGCCCGCGAGCTCGTCGTCGCGGTCGTCGAGAGCACGACGAGCAGCTTCGCGCACGGCGCTGCCCGAGTGGCCCTTGCGGGCGAGGAAGTCGACGAGCCGCCGCTCAGCAGTCGAGCGGTCGAGACCGCCCAGCCGGCGCGCCCGGTCGCGCGCGAGCTCGAGCACGAGGTCGTCGCCCTCTTCGGCATCAGCGCTCTGCGCGAGCGCCTCGTCGATCGCGGAACGGTCGAGCTTGCGCCGCATGAGCTCGGAGCGCAGGGCCGAGTCGCCGAGCCTCTTGCGCGTGCGCAGGCGGTCGACGAGCTCGGCCGCGAGCGCGCGGTCGTCGATCAGACCGACCGACTCGAGGCGATCGAGCTCGGCCTCGGCGACGATCGGATCGATCTCGCGCCGGCGGAGCAGCTCGGCGACCTCGGCGCGCGACTGACCGCGGCGCGTGAGCGCATGCATCGTGACGTTCTCGGCCCGACGCGCGTCGGCTTCGTGGTTCGCGACCGACTCGGCGGCCTCGGCCGCCTCGCGCTCGGCCTGGGCCTCGCGCGCCCCGGGCAGGAAGGTCACGGGGGCGAGCGCCGCGGCCTCCGGCGCATCGACACCGGCGGAGCCCTGCCCGGGGTCGCGCGAGGAGGGCATCAGGCGCCCGCCGCCGCGCGCAGCTCGGGCTGCTCGGCGCTGGGGGCGACAGCCGCTGCGGCCGCCGGAGCAGCCGTCGTCGCTGCCTTCGCCGTGCCCTTACCGGGCGCCTTCTCGACGGGGGCCACGGGCTCGACGGCGGCGAGCTTGGCGCCGATGCCGAGCTTGGCGAGGATCTTGGTCTCGATCTCGGCCGCCATCGCCGGGTTCTCGATCAGGAAGTTGCGCGCGTTCTCCTTGCCCTGGCCGAGCTGGTCGCCCTCGTAGGTGTACCAGGCGCCCGACTTGCGCACGATCTCGTGCTCGACGCCGAAGTCGATGAGGCTGCCCTCGCGCGAGATGCCGACGCCGTACAGGATGTCGAACTCGGCCTGCTTGCGTCGGTGCCGTCTTTCAGGGTCTCGATGCGGCGGATGTCGAGGCGCACCGAGGCGTAGAACTTCAGGGCCTTGCCGCCCGCGGTGGTCTCGGGGCTGCCGAAGAACACGCCGATCTTCTCGCGCAGCTGGTTGATGAAGATCATGGAGGTCTGCGTGCTGTTGAGACCGCCCGTGAGCTTGCGCAGCGCCTGCGACATGAGGCGCGCCTGCAGGCCGACGTGGCTGTCGCCCATCTCGCCCTCGATCTCGGCGCGCGGCACGAGGGCCGCGACCGAGTCGATGACGACGAGGTCGATCGAGCCCGAGCGCACGAGCATGTCGGCGATCTCGAGCGCCTGCTCGCCCGTGTCGGGCTGCGAGACGAGGAGCTGGTCGATATCGACGCCGAGCTTCTGGGCGTAGTCGGGGTCGAGGGCGTGCTCGGCGTCGATGAACGCCGCGATGCCGCCGGCCCGCTGCACGTTGGCGATCGCGTGGAGCGTGAGCGTGGTCTTGCCCGAGGACTCGGGGCCGTAGATCTCGATGATGCGGCCGCGCGGGAGGCCGCCGATGCCGAGCGCGACGTCGAGCGCGATCGAGCCGGTGGGGATCACCGCCACGGGAGCGCGGTCGTCGGAGCCCAGGCGCATGACGCTGCCCTTGCCGAACTGTCGGTCGATCTGGGCGAGGGCCGTCTCGAGGGCTTTCTCGCGGTCTGCTGCAGAGGGCATTGCGGTCTCCTTCATCTCGTGCGCGGTGTGCCTGTCTTCTGTCGCTCCTCGTCCGGCCGATGGAGCAGGGCCGGACGGATCACGACAAGGCGTGACGGCTGTCGCCGACGAGACCGACGGTACGCCCCAGACCCGACATCGCCGGGTTCGACGCGCAGCACGTGCAGTGACTCGTGTTCGAGTGCCGCTGGGAGGGAGTCTATGCGAGAAGCGAACAGATGTTCGAACGAGCACCTGCGGCGTGTCGCGGCCGCGGCCGTGCCGCTAGACGCGCTTGGGCTCGGGTCGGCCTGCGCCGTACCAGCGCTCGCGCGGGACATCCATCGCGGCGCACAGCGCCAGCCAGACCTCGCGGGGCGGCGCACCCGCCCCGAGCGCCTCGTCTGCCGTGCACTCACCGAGCGGCGTCAGCACGAGGTCGCGGAGCAGGCTGCGCCCGTAGGCCTCGCCGAACTCGTCGACGATCGCACGGAGGAACTCGCTGCGGGTCACCGCGTTCGCCGTCAGGAGGGAGGACGCCGAGGCGTCAGCGCATCGCCAGGTCGGCGTCGAACTGCGCGACCAGCTCGTCGGGGAGCGTGTCGGGAACCACGCTCAGGCCCTCGATGACGGCGAGGCGGTCGCCGACCTCGCGCATGATGACCGAGATCGGGGTGTCGAGGGCCTCGGCGACCGAGGCGAGGATCTCGCTCGAGGCCTCCTTCTGCCCGCGCTCGACCTCGCTCAGGTAGCCCAGGGCAACGCTCGCGCGGCTCGCCACCTGTCGCAGCGTGCGGCCCTTCTGCAGGCGCACGTCGCGGAGGACCTCACCGATTTCCTGTCGAACCAGAACCATGGGGACCTCCTTTTCACTCGCCTCGCGGCCAGATCGTGCCGGGCCGGTAAGACTACCGGAACCCGATTGCTTCACTGTAACCGTCGCCACCTGAGCGACGGTTGTCAGTCTGCTGTCTGTAACACGACCGTCACGCATGACATTCCCGAGACCGGGTCACACGGGTGCGGCGAGTCGCTCGTCAAGCAGGCCGAGGGCGGCGTGCGCGGCCTGCGCGCGGATCTCGGCGCGATCGCCCGCGAACCGGTGCTCGCGCACGATCGTGCCCGCGGCATCCGCCACCGCGACGTAGACGAGGCCGACAGGGGCGTCGCCCTGAGCGTCAGGGCCGGCGACGCCCGTCGTCGCCACGCCCAGATCGGCCGGATGCCCGCCGACCGCCGCGGCCGACCGCACGCCCTCGGCCATCGC
>NCEJ01000025.1:3161-16790 GCA_002280615.1 Micrococcales bacterium 32-70-13
GTCACGACGCGGCGGCGCGGTTCTGGCGCCAGGCCTGCACGAGGTAGTCGATGCCCGTGACCACCGTGAGCACGAGGGCCGCCGACATGAGCACGGTGTTGACGACGTGCACCCACTCGCCGAGAACGGCCCACAGCGGCAGCAGCGCCGAGGAGATCGCGACCGACTGCACGACCGTCTTGAGCTTGCCGCCGCGCGAGGCGGGGATGACGCGGTCGCGCAGCATGAGGAAGCGGAAGAGCGTGATGCCCCACTCGCGCACGAGGATGACGATGACGACCCACCAGGGCAGCTCGGCGAGCACGGCGAGCATGACGAGCGCCGCGCCCGTCAGCAGCTTGTCGGCGATGGGGTCGAGCAAGATTCCGAGGTCGGTGACGAGGTTGCGGCGGCGGGCGAGCATGCCGTCGACCCCGTCGGTCGCGATCGCGACGATGAAGAGCAGCGCGGCCGCGATGCGCAGCGGACCGTCGTCACCGCCGTCGAGCACGAGCAGCACGACGAAGACGGGGGCGAGCAGGATGCGGACGACCGTGATGATGTTCGCAAGGTTGCCGCTGCTCGCCGGGGTCTCCCCCGCCCGCACGACGCGCCCGCGCAGCGAGTACGACCGGTCGCGGTTCTCAGCCACTGAACCCTCCGGTTCGTCGGCGCCCCGAGCCGGTCACTGGCTCAGTCGCGGTCGGTCAACTGCCAGGCGTCCTCGTCGGAATCGCCCTCGGTCTCAGGATAGCCCTCCGTCATGCGCGCGACGGGGTCGTCGCCGGCGCGCGGGGCGGGCGCGGCATCCTCGCCCCGCAGCCGCGCGAGCACCTCCGGCAGCTGGTCGGGGCTCACGAGCACGTCGCGCGCCTTCGAGCCCTCCGAGGGGCCGACGATCTCGCGCGACTCGAGGAGGTCCATGAGACGCCCGGCCTTGGCGAAGCCGACCCGCAGCTTGCGCTGCAGCATCGAGGTCGAGCCGAACTGGGTGCTGATGACGAGCTCGGCGGCCGCGAGCAGCACCTCGAGGTCGTCGCCGATGTCGGCGTCGATCTCGCGCTTCTGCGCCTCGGCGGCGACGTCGTTGCGGTACTCGGGCAGGGCCTGCTGCTTGACGTGCTCGACGACCGCGGCGATCTCGGCCTCGGTCACCCAGGCCCCCTGCACGCGGATGGCCTTCGAGGCACCCATCGGCAGGAAGAGCGCGTCGCCCTGGCCGATGAGCTTGTCGGCACCCGGCTGATCGAGGATGACGCGGCTGTCGGTCATGCTCGAGACCGCGAAGGCGAGCCGACTCGGCACGTTGGCCTTGATGAGGCCCGTCACGACGTCGACGCTCGGTCGCTGCGTGGCCAGGACGAGGTGGATGCCCGAGGCGCGCGCGAGCTGCGTGATGCGCACGATCGAGTCCTCCACATCGCGCGGCGCGACCATCATGAGGTCGGCGAGCTCGTCGACGACGACGAGCAGGTAGGGGTAGGGCTGCAGCTGCCGCTTGCTGCCCTCGGGCAGCTCGATCTCGTTCGCGAGCACGGCGCGGTTGAAGTCGTCGATGTGGCGGAACCCGAACGACGCGAGGTCGTCGTACCGCATGTCCATCTCCTTCACGACCCACTGCAGCGCTTCGGCCGCCTTCTTGGGGTGCGTGATGATGGGCGTGATGAGGTGCGGAACGCCCTGGTAGGCGGCGAGCTCGACGCGCTTGGGGTCGACGAGCACCATGCGCACCTCGGCGGGCTTCGCCCGCATGAGCACGCTCGTGATCATCGAGTTGACGAAGCTCGACTTGCCCGAGCCCGTCGAGCCGGCGACGAGCAGGTGCGGCATCTTGGCCAGGTTGGCGACGAGGTAGCCGCCCTCGACGTCCTTCCCCACCCCGATCGTCATGGGGTGCAGCGCCTTCGCCGCGGCGCTCGACCGCAGCACGTCGCCGAGGCTCACGATCTCGCGGTCGACGTTCGGGATCTCGACGCCGATCGCGCTCTTGCCCGGGATGGGCGAGAGGATGTTGACCTCGTTGCTCGCGACGGCGTAGGAGATGTTCTTCGTGAGCGCCGTGAAGCGCTCGACCTTGACGCCCGGGCCGAGCTCGATCTCGTAGCGCGTAACGCTCGGACCGCGGCTGAAGCCCGTGACGCGCGCGTCGACCTGGAACTGCGCGAGCACCTCCGTGATCGCCGCGACGACCGAGTCGTTGGCCGCCGACTTCGACTTGGGCGGGTCGCCCGGGGCGAGGATCGAGGCGGCCGGGAGGCGGTAGGGCTTCGATCCGGAGGAGCGCCCGGCGGGCGGCGCGGTGAACTCGCCCGCCGCGCCCTTCTCGCTCGCGCTCGTCGCGAAGCCCGGGAGGACCGCCGGCGCGACCTGATCGCGCACCGCAGGCGCGGCATCCACCTCGCCCGTGAATCGGCGCACAGCGCGCTCGGCCGAGGTGAGAACGTCGTCGAGGCTCTCGGTGACGGCGGCGCGTTGCGCGGGGTCGATGACCTCGGTCACGCCGCCCCGCTCGACGGGACTGTCGAAGGCCTCGGCCTCGCGCGTCGACTTGCCCTTGCGCCACCACGGCATCGAGCTCGTATCGTCCATGTCGAGCCCGAGGTCGGTGAGCGAGCCGAACTCGACGCCCTCCGGCTCGGCCTTCGCCTTCGGCTCGCGCGGGGCGAGCTCGGCCCCGAAGAGGTAGCTGTAGAGCTCGCGCAGGCGGTCACCGATGCGGTTCGGCGGCGTCTTCGTCATGATGAGCACCGAGAGCCCGGCCAGCAGCACGAGCGCGGGAACCGCCACGTAGACGGTGGCGAGCAGCAGCACTCCGCCGAGGATCCAGCCGATGATGCCGCCGGCGAGTGCGAGCGCGAGCGGCGGCAGGGCGGGCTGCGGGGCGCCGAGGGCGACGTGGCACAGAGCGCTCACGCTCGCGATGAGCAGGCCGAGGCCGATGCCGATGCGCGTGTTGTCGTGCACGCTCGCCGGGTGCCGGAAGAGCCAGGCCGCGAAGACGATCATGATGACGGGCAGCGCGAACGAGACGCGGCCGACGAGTCCGCCGAAAGTCCAGGCGTTGAGCGCGACGGCGACCGGGTCGGTCGCGAAGAACCACTCGACGACAGCGCCGACGAGCGCGAGCAGCACGATCAGGAACGGGACGCCGTCACGCCGCTCGTCCTTCGCGAGGGTCTCGCGGCCGAGCAGCCTGAACATCGCGCCGGTCATGTGGGCCATGCCCATCCACAGACGGGTCAGGATGCCCTGCTCGGGCTGCGCCGCCGGCAGCTTCTTCGTGGCCTGGGTGCGCGAGCTCGATGCCTTCGAGCTCGAACCCGAGCGCGACGAGGTCGCGCGCGGGCGCGACGACGACCGGGTGCTCGATGCCATGCGCCCACGGTACCCGCGCGGTGCGACCGCGGGCGGGGGCGACACGCGCGCCTACTCCTCGGCGGGCTCTGACGACGGCGCGGCGTCGTCGCTCGACTCCCAGCCGCCCATCGCCATGAGCGAGTCGAGCGTGCCGGGCAGCGAGACGGCGAACTCCGGGGCGCACGCGGCGATCGCGAGCAGGAGACCGGCCGACGGCAGGAAACGCGGATCCATCACGCAATGATGATACGGCGTCTCAGAATTTCAGGCTCCTCGGGCCTCGGCCCCGAGCCGCTGCGGGGCGCAGTAATCCAGCGCCGCCCTCGTGATTGACGTCGTCAGGCCTCGATCACCACGGGCACGATCATCGGGCGGCGGCGGTGCTGGGTGTTGACCCAGCGGCCCACCGTGCGGCGCACGACCTGGCTGAACGAGTGCGTGTCGCGCGTGCCGTTCGCGGCGGCCTCCGCGAGGGCCGTGATGATCTGCGGCTTGACGTCGTCGAAGATCGCCTCGTCGGGAGCGAACCCGCGCGCGTGGATCTCGGGGCCGACGACGACCTTGCCGGTCTGAGCATCCATCGCCACGAAGATGGAGATGAAGCCCTCCTCGGCGAGGATGCGGCGGTCTTTCAGATCGGCGTCGGTGATCGCGCCGACCGTCGAGCCGTCGACGTACACGAAGCCGATGTCGAGCTGGCCGACGACGCGGGCGACGCCGTCGCGCAGGTCGACGACCGAGCCGTTGTCGGCGACGAGCACGTTCTGCTCGGGCACTCCCGTGGCGATCGCGAGCTCGGCGTTGGCCACGAGGTGGCGCTGCTCACCATGCACGGGCATGACGTTCTTGGGCTTGAGCACGTTGTAGAAGTAGAGCAGCTCTCCCGCCGAGGCGTGGCCCGATACGTGCACGCGCGCCGTGCCCTTGTGCACGACCTTCGCACCGAGCTTCATGAGCCCGTTGATGACGCGGTAGACGGCGTTCTCGTTGCCGGGGATGAGGCTCGAGGCGAGGATGACGGTGTCACCCGCGCCGATCTCGATCTGGTGCTCGAGATTGGCCATGCGCGCGAGCACGGCCATGGGCTCACCCTGGCTGCCCGTCGACATGTAGACGATCTGGTCGTCGGGCAGGTTCGCGGCCTTCTTGTGGTCGATGAGGATGTCGTCGGGCACCTTCAGGAAGCCCAGGTCGGCCGCGATCGTCATGTTGCGCACCATGCTGCGGCCCATGAGGGCGACCTTGCGACCGTTCGCGTGGGCGGCGTCGAGCACCTGCTGCACGCGGTGCACGTGGCTCGAGAAACTCGCGACGATGACGCGGCGCGGCGCGCGCGCGATGACGCTCTCGAGCACGGGCCCGATGTCGCGCTCGAGCGCCGTGAAGCCGGGCACATCGGCGTTCGTCGAGTCGCTCAGCACGAGGTCGACGCCCTTCTCGCCCCAGCGGGCCACGGCGCGCAGGTCGGTGATGCGGTCGTCGAGCGGCAGCTGGTCCATCTTGAAGTCGCCCGTGTGCAGCACGGTGCCGGCGGCGGTCTGCACGACGATGGCGAGGGCATCCGGGATCGAGTGGTTGACGGCGATGAACTCGAGCGTGAACGGCCCGAGCTGCTCGACCTGCCCCTCCTTCACGGTGTGCGTGTACGGCTGGATGCGGTGCTCTTTGAGCTTCGCCTCGACGAAGGCCAGCGTGAGGGTCGAGCCGAGGATGGGGATGTCGTGCCGCATGCGCAGCAGGTAGGGCACCGCGCCGATGTGGTCTTCATGACCGTGCGTGAGCACGACGGCGAGCACGTCGTCGAGGCGATCACGGATGGGCCCGAAGTCGGGCAGGATCAGGTCGACGCCCGGCTGGGTCTCCTCCGGGAAGAGCACACCGGCGTCGATGATGAGCAGCTTGCCCGCGATCTCGTACGCGGTCATGTTGCGGCCGATCTCGCCCACCCCGCCGAGCGGGATGACGCGCAGCGTCGCCGGGTCGAGGGCGGGCGGGTCGAAGAGGTCGTTGGGCATGGTCCGCCTGACTGGTTGTGGTGCTCGGCGGGGCGCTCGCGCCCCCGGTTTCGGTCTATCGGGTGGTGCCGGCCACCTTGGGCAGGGCACCGCCGGCCGCGGCGTTGCGGTCGGGTCGGAAGTTGCTGAAGTCGACGCCGGCCACGTTCTTGACGAGGTCGAGCTCGTCCTCGATCACGGCGGCCTCGTGCTCTTCGGGGCCGACGAGCGGCAGGCGCACGCGCGGCGTGCCGATGCGGCCGAGGCCGTGCAGGACGTACTTGGCGGCGACCGTGCCGGGCACGTGGGTCATGATGGCGCGCACGAGCGGCTCGAGGTGCTGGTGCTCGGCGGTCGCCGTCGCGAGGTCGTTGTTGTTGACCGCGTCGACGATCGTGCGGTACGGCCCCGGCGCGATGTTCGCCGTCACGCCGATGAGGCCCGTGCCGCCGATCGCGAGCGTCGGCAGCACATTGGCGTCGTCGCCCGCGAAGTACATGAGGTCGGTCTGGTTGAGCACCCGGCTGACCTCGCTGAGGTCTCCCTTGGCGTCTTTGACAGCCAGGATGTTCGGGTGCTTGGCGGCGCGGAGGATCGTCTCGTACTTGATCTCGATGCCGGCGCGGCCGGGGATGTCGTAGAGGATCACGGGCAGGTCGGTCGCGTCGGCGACCATGCGGAAGTGCGTGAGCACGCCCGCCTGCGTCGGCTTGTTGTAGTACGGCGTGACGACCATGACGCCGTCGGCGCCGGCCTTCTCGCTCGCCTTGTAGAGCTCGATCGCGTGCGCGGTCTCGTTCGAGCCGCCGCCCGTGATGATGGCGGCGCGGCCCGCGCTCACCGACTTGCCCACCTCGACGAGGCGCAGCTTCTCGGCGTCGGTCAGGGTGCTCGTCTCGCCCGTCGTTCCCGTGACCACGATGCCGTCGGCGCCCGCGGTGATGACGTCGTCGATGTGCTTCTCGACCCCGGCCCAGTCGACCTCGCCGTCGGTGAGCATGGGCGTGACGAGCGCGACCAGCACCTGGCCGAAGGGATTGTGCGCAGACATGCCCCCAGGCTATCGGGTCGGGCGCGGGCCCGGGCCGGGCGCCCGCGGCGCGCGCTCGGCGGAAGCGGGCCCGCCAGCGCAATGGTGGTCCCGTACGACGGGATGTCGCTGAGGCCCGGCGATGGAGGCGACACGCCGGTATGGACTGCCGACAGGCTGCGTCTACGGCTAACGACCGGGGCGACGCGACAAGTGGTCGCCACGCGCGACGATCGCGGCAACGGTTGCGACGACACCTTCGGGGTCGTCGAACACGTGCCGGTAGTCGATTCTGAGCACGATGTAGCCGAGCGCGACGAGCGACTCGTCGCGGCGCAGGTCGGCCCGTCGACTGGCCGGCTCGGCATGGTGGGCTTCACTGTCGCACTCGATGAGCAAGCGATCGCCGACGAGCAGGTCGGCGCGCTGGCCGCCACCCAGGGGCAAGGGCGCCTGCGGCGTCGCATGGATGCCCGCCTCGTGCAGCAGGACCCGGAGCACGCTCTCCGTCCCCGACTCGGATCGCTCATCGGCGAGCTCCGCTGCGGTGCGCGCGCTGGGCCGCCAGGTCACCGACTCGAGCTGCAGTTCGACAGGTGTGAGCGGGGTCGAACGGAGCGCCGAGTCGAGGACTGCTACGGCAAACTCCAGCGGAAGCTGGTTCGAGGCGCGGGCGAGCGTCTCACGGAGCGGAGCGACACCGAACCGCGGACGAGTTCCTGATTCGACCCAATGGACGCAGACAGCCGTCTGCTCGCCAGCTTCGGGTCTGCCCTCGACCTCGTCCGCAACCTCGACGTGCAACATCGAGCCCACGCCAGGCGGCACCCACAGCCCATGGTGCCGTAGCCCAGAGACCCCCGCGACTCGTCCGCCAACCCGGGCGGCTGTGGCGATGTCAGGGTCGAGATCGGGCACTCCATACACGCCCCGCCGTAGCCGAACGAGGTGGCCCCGGGCAGCTGTGCGTTCGAGCGCCCGTCGCTCCGACGGAGTGGACGTGAGCTCAGAGGTTCGTGCCACACCGCCGGCCAGCCGTGCCGCCGGGACGAAGTCGGTCATGCGGCGAGCATCCTGCTCGCGTCGATGACACGGAGCAGGATTCGCCGACCGGAGGACTTCAGCGAAGACAGCGCCGTCGGGGAGGAGAACGCACCTGCCTCGCAGAGTCGCGCTCGTTGCACCGCCCCGGGAAAAACTTCCCCGCGGCGCCCGTGACGCCGAAAAGTCCGCGTGTCGCCGAGGTCTCCGGGTTGAAGCGACGCAGAGGCGCGGTAATGCCCCGACGAACGAGTGCGGGCGGGCTACGGGGCGACGCGGCCGTTGGCGTTGAAGGCCTCGACGGTGAGGGGCATGAGCGCGGCGAACTCGTGCTCCATGAGCTCGGCGACCATCTCGATCTCGCGCTGCGGGAAGGACGGGAAGTGCGTGCCCTCGCGCTTGGTGCGCAGGCTGAGGAAGTTCATGAGCGAGCGGGCGTTCATCGTGACGTACATCGAGCTGTAGATCGTCACGGGGAGGACCGCGCGGGCCACCTCGCGCGCGATGCCCGCGTCGAGCATCCGCTGGTAGGAGGCGTAGGCCTCGGTGCACACGGCGCGCACCTCGGCGTCGACGAGGGCCGTCTGCTCGGGGGTGCCGGGCAAGAACTCGTAGGCGCCGGGCTTGCCGACCTGCACGAGGTTGCGCTCGGGGCCGGGCACGTAGAAGACCGCGTTGAGCTCGCGGTAACGGCCCGACTCCTCGTTGTACGAGGCGATGCGGTGCCGCATGAACTCGCGGAAGACGAAGATCGGCGCCTGCACGTAGAAGGTCATCGAGTTGTGCTCGAAGGGCGAGCCGTGGCGGTCGCGCATGAGGTAGTTGATGAGCCCGCGATCGCGCGCCGTCGCCTCATCGCCGGCCGCGGCGGCCTCGAGTGTCTGCTCGCCCTGCGTCGAGACGCGGGCGGCGAAGAGCACGTCGCTGTCGTGGGCGCTCGCCCGCACGAGCTCGACGGTCACATCGGAGCGGAACTGGATCTCGGTCGCCTCGGTCACGCTCGTCACCCTACCGGGGGTGCGCCGCCGACTCGGAACGTCACACTCGGGAATACATGAAGCAGGTTTCGTATTGTCGAAGGCATGGATGCTCTGCCCGCCCTCATCGTCATCGCGGCCCTCATCGGCGTCGCGACGCTGCTCGGCGTCGTGCTGCGCGCTCGCTCGACCCGCGTTGCGGCGGGTTGCGGCGGCGACGAGCACGATCTCGCCGTGGTGGGGGCCGAGGTGACGCTCGTGCAGCTCTCGAGCCCCGTGTGCTCGGCCTGCGTCGCGATGCGCCGCGTGGGCACGGAGCTCGCCGCGGCCGACTCCACTGTCGCCCACCGCGAGATCGACGTCGTCGACGAGCCCGAGGTGGCCCGGCGCCACTCGGTCTTCACGACCCCTACGACGCTCGTGCTCGACCGCGAGGGCCGCGTGCGCGCGCGCCTGATCGGCGCCGTCAAGGCCGCCGATGTGCGCGCCGCCGTCGACGCCGCGCGTTCCGAGCTCTCGGCGGTGACCGCGTGATCGACCCCCGCGGCCCGCGATTCGGCGCCGCCATCACCTCGGTGCTGCTGCTCGTCGTCGTGCTGCTCGGGCTCACCGCGCCGCTCGGCACCGACCTCGTCGCCCGCGCCCTGCAGCCCGCCGCGCTGCTGCTCACCGCGCTCGTCGGGCTGTTCGCCTGGGGAGCGTTCGCGGGCATCCAGAAGCACCCCTACGGCCTGCTCTACCGCCGCCTGGTCGCCCCGCGCCTCGCGCCGCCCACCGAGCGCGAGCACCCCGCACCGCCGACCTTCGCGCAGCTCGTCGGGCTGCTCGTAACGGCGACGGGCCTCGTGCTGCACCTGCTCGGGGTTCCCGGTGCGCTCGTGGTCGCGGCGAGCGCCGCATTCCTCGCCGCCTTCCTCAACGCGGTCTTCGCCTACTGCCTCGGCTGCCAGCTGTACGTGCTGCTCGTGCGGCTCGGCATCATCCGCCGCTCGGCATCGCCCGCGTAGGCTGAAGGCCCGCAGTCCGCACGAGTCGTCAGGAGCACTGCCATGGCCGTCACCAGCGAAGCAACCACCCTGTGGTTCGGATCCCTGCTCGAGGGCTCGGGCACGACATCGCTCGACTCCTCCGATGCCGGTGAGTTCCCCGTCACCTGGGCCGCCCGCTCGGAAGGTGTCGCGGGTCGCACGAACCCGGAGGAGCTGCTCGGCGCCGCGCACTCGGCCTGCTACTCGATGGCGCTCTCGAACGCCCTCAGCAAGGCCGGGCACGCGCCCGAGAGCCTGCAGGTGACGGCCGCCGTCACGTTCGTGCCCGGTGAGGGCATCACGGGCAGCCACCTGCTCGTGAGCGCGAAGATCCCGGGGCTCGGCGCCGAGGAGTTCCAGGCCTTCGCCGAGCAGGCGAAGACGGGATGCCCGGTCTCGGCCGCGCTCACCGGCATCGCCATCACGCTCGAAGCCTCGCTCGCGTAGTGGGCGCCCCCGCTCCCCTGCGCGTGCTGATCGCCGGCGCCTCCGGCATGATCGGCACCGAGCTGCAGCGGCAGCTGCGGGCCGACGGGCACACGGTGCTCACGCTCGTGCGCCGGGCGCCGCGCAGCGAGACCGAGTTCGCCTGGGCGCCCGAGGCGCGCGTCGTCGACTTCCGCGTCTTCGAGCAGGCCGACGCCGTCGTCAACCTGTCGGGCGCCTCGATCGCGCGCATCCCCTGGACCACCGGGTACAAGAAGGAGATCCTCGAGTCGCGCGTGCGGGCGACGCGCGCGCTCGCCGAGGGCATGGCGATGGCGAGCACTCCCCCGAAGGTCTTCCTCAGCGGCTCCGCCGTCGGCTACTACGGCGACCGCCCCGCGGTGCGCCTGACCGAGGAGGCGAGCAAGGGCGAGGCCTTCCTGAGCGACGTCGTCGCGGCGTGGGAGGAAGCGGCCGGCCTCGCTCCCGAGGCGACGCGCACCGTGCTCATGCGCACGGGCCTCGTCGTGGGGCGCGGCGGGGCGATGACCCCCCTGCGCCTGCTGACCGCGGTCGGCGCGGCCGCACGCATCGGTTCGGGCGGGCAGCACTGGCCGTGGATCAGCCTCTACGACGAGGCCGCGGCGATGCGCCACCTGCTGACCTCGAGCCTACGTGGCCCCGTCAACCTCGCCGGCCCGACGCCCGCGACGAGCGACCGCATCACGCGCGCGCTCGCCGCAGCCATGCACCGCTGGCACCTGCTGACCCTGCCCGAGGGCCTCATCGGCCTCATGATGGGCGACGCCGGGCGCGAGCTGCTGCTCTCGAGCCAGAAGCAGGTGCCGGCGAAGCTGCTCGCCGACGGCTTCCGCTTCCGGCACGAGACGGTCGAGCAGGCGATCGAGGAGCTCGTGCGCCCGACGCCGCGCGACTAGCCGGCGGGGGTGGTGGTGCGCTCGAGGCGCATCGCCTCGCGCATCGCCCACCGGGCGCGGCGGCGGTCGCGGCTCGCGTCGTAGGCGAGCGCGAGCCGGAACCAGTGCTGCCACGATTCGGGATGCTGCTGCACCTCGAGCGCGTACCGCGCGAACACCGCGTCGGCGGCCTCGCGCTCGACGCGGCCGCTGACGCGCGCGGGCAGCTCGTCGTCGGGCAGGCCGCCCTCGGCTTCGAGCCGTCGGGCGAGGGCCTCGGCGCGGAACCCGAAGCGCAGCTCGACGACGAGCGCCCAGAAGCCGAGCAGCGGGAAGACGACGAGCGCCCAGCCCATGCCCTGCACGACCGGGAGCGGATCGCCGATGAGCCGCAGGGCGTAGCCGAGCACGACGACGAGGTACAGGCCCAGGAGGGCCGCCATGCCGAATACGGCCCAGCGGGCGCGGCTCATTCGGCGTCGGCCGCGTCGGGCTGGGCGGCCGCGGGGCCGCTCAGTCCGATGAGCGCGTCGAGCCCGACGACGAGGCCCGTGGTCTCGAGCGCGGCGCGCAGGCCAAGCAGGATGCCCGCCTCGTACGAGCTCGGCGAGAGGGTCTCGTGCGTGAGGGTGAGCACCTCGCCCGTGCCGCCGAAGTGCACGTCTTGCCGCGCAACGGCGCCCTGCAGCCGTAGCGAGTGGATGGGCACGCTCGCGACCTGCTGCCCGCGGGCCCGCTGGTCGGTGTGCGGGGCGACGACAGGGCCGAGCTCGGCGCGCGCGTGGCCGATGAGCTCGGCGGTGCGCACGGCCGTGCCCGAGGGCGAGTCGACCTTCGCGGCGTGGTGGGTCTCGACGATCTCGATCGACTCGAAGTAGCGCGCGGCGATGGTGGCCAGGTGCGTGGCGACGACGCTGCCGAGCGAGAAGTTCGGGATGACGACGACCCCCGCATCCGGGTGCGCCTGCAGCAGGGTGCGGAGCGTGCGCAAGCGGTCCTCGCTCCAGCCGCTCGTGCCGACGAGCACCTTGAGCCCCGCGCGCACGGCGTGATCGACGACCGTGGGCGAGACCCCGGGCGCGGTGACGTCGAGCACGACGTCGGCGCCGAGCATCTCGCCGAGATCAGAGCGCGAGTCGAGCCGCGCGACGAGCGCGAGATCGGCCTGCTGCTCGATGAGCGTGCAGGCGAGCGACCCGAGTCGTCCGCTCGCACCGACGACGGCGACTCGAGTGACCATGCGCCCAGTCTACGGCGGGCGGCCCCTCACCTAGGCTGAGCGCATGGTCACCTGGCGCACCGCCCTGCCGAGCGATGAGCCGGCGCGATTCCTGCTCGACCAGTACTTCACGGCGCGGGCCCACGGCTTCCCGGCCGGGCCCGACGCCTACCGGCGCGCAGTGCCCGACGATGCCGAGTTCACGCCACCTGCGGGCGTCTTCCTGCTCGTCGAGGGCGAGAACCTCTCGGGCGAGCCGGCCGATGTGGGATGCGGCGGGGTGCGGCGCATCGCCGACGGGCCCGCCGGGCCGCGCTTCGAGGTCAAGCACCTCTGGGTGCAGCCGCACACGCGCCGGCTGGGCTACGGGCGCGCGCTCATGGACGAGCTGAGCGCTCGCGCCCGCGAGCTCGGCGCTGTCGAACTCGTGCTCGACACGAACGAGAGCCTCGAGGCCGCGGGCGCGCTGTACCGCTCGCTCGGCTTCTACCCCATCGAGCCGTACAACGACAACCCGAACGCGACGACCTGGCTCGGCCGCACGCTCTGAGCGGAGTCGGCCTCAGGCGAGGCTGAGGAAGAGCTTCTCGAGGTCGGCGACCTCGACGGGGTCGCCCGAGCCGTCTTCGCGCAGGCACTCCTTCATGGCCGAGGCGATGATGGCGAAGCCCGCGCGGTCGATCGCGCTGGAGGCGGCGCTCAGCTGCGTCACGATCTCGCGGCAGTCGCGGCCGTCCTCGATCATCGCGAGCACCGCGCCGAGCTGGCCCTGCGCCCGGCGCAGCCGGTTGGTGATCTTCTTCGCCTCGTCGGTCGGGATCGTGGTCATCGGTCGTCTCCTGTGTCGTAGTCGAGCCCGCGCTGCACCCAGGCCATCGTGCCGCCCGCGACCGACACCGCGTCGAAGCCGTTCGCGAGGAGGAAGTCGGCGGCGCGCTGGCTGCGCGCGCCCGAGCGGCAGATCACGTAGAGGGTCTCGTCGCGCGGCAGGGCATCCAGCGCGTCGGGGATCGTGCCGAGCGGCACGAGCCGGACGCCGGGGACGTGCGCGTCGATGTACTCGTCGACCTCGCGGACGTCGACGACGGTCGCCCCGCGCTCGCGCTCGATCACGAGCTGGTCGACGGTGATCTCGTCTGCCACAGCGGGCTCCTTCTGGTCGGGTGGTGCGGGGGGATGCGCGTGCTCAGGAGGCGACGAGCGCCGGCTCGAGCGCCGCGGTGCCGGCGCGCCACGTGGTGTAGCCGCCGTCGAGGTTGGCCACGGTCACACCGTACTGCCGCAGCAGCGCGGCGGCGGTGTGGCCGCGCTGGCCGACCTTGCAGTGCACGATGACCTTCTGCCCGCGCAGGCTCTCGGCGTGCTCGCGCAGCTCGTCGACCGGCATGAGCGTGCTTCCCGGGATCGCCCCGAGGGCGTTCTCGCTCGCGGTGCGCACGTCGATGAGGCGCCAGCCCTCGGCCAGCCGCGCGTCGAGCTCGTGCCACTGCACGCTGAGCTCGCCGTCGATGAGGTTGTCGTCGACGTAGCCGAGCATGTTGACGGGGTCTTTGGCCGAGGCGAACTGCGGCGCGTAGGCGAGCTCGAGGTCGGCGAGACCGCGCGCGGGGATGCCGCCCGCCATGGCGGTGGCGATCACGTCGATGCGCTTGTCGGCGCCC